>NZ_JBYNTT010000017.1:0-105421 GCF_057784995.1 Ramlibacter sp. G4-7 | reverse complement strand
CGCCAGGCCTTGCCGGCCTGGACTCACTTCTACAACTGGCACCGCCCCCACCACGGCATCAACCTGGTGTCACCCGTGTCTCGGCTCCCGATTCCTCGAAAGAACCTGTTGACACTTCACATCTAGCCGCTGGCTGGAAAGGGCATCTTTGGCGGTGCCTGTCTCACGAACCCCCCTCACCCCATCCCTCTCCCCCGGAGGGGAGAGGGGGCAGAGCGCTGCGCATTGCCAGCGCCGTAGCACGCGCGCCCACCTGTAGGTCTCAATCCCCCCTGGATCGCGCGCGCTGCCTACTTGCAGCGCGGCTTGACGAGCCACACGGCGGCATGGCCTTTCCGAACAATCCTGAGCGATCAGGACCGGGAGGTTTGCATGCTGTACACGCGTTCGCGAACGCGCAATTCGGGTTTCGCGTTCGGCCGTGCCCTTGCGGCGATCGCCGTCTGTGCGGCGGTCACCTTGTCGCTCCAGGCGCCGGCCACGGCCGGCCAGCTGCCCTTGCGCACCGCCAAGGTCGCGGACCTGCGCGGCGAGCAGGCGTCCGTGGACGTGCGCCACATCGCCGACTGGGCGCTGGATTCCGGCGACAGCGGCGGCCAGCCCTTCGTGATCGTCGACAAGCAGGACAGCCGCGTGTTCGTGTTCGATGCCGACGGGCGCCTGCGCGGCTCCACTCCGGCGCTCGTTGGCGCCGCGCGTGGCGACGAGTCGGTGCCGGACATCGGCAGCCGCGCGATCTCCAGCATCCGGCCCGAGGAGCGCACCACGCCGGCCGGCCGCTTCACCGCGCAGATGGGCGTGGGCCCCAAGGGCGAGGACATCCTGTGGGTGGACTACGCCACGGCGCTGGCCTTGCATCGGGTCGTGACCGGCGTGCCGGCCGAACGGCGGCTGCAGCGGCTGCAAAGCAAGCTGCCGCAAGAGCGCCGCATCACCTACGGCTGCATCAACGTGCCGGTCGCGTTCTTCGAGGCGGTGGTGCGCCCGGCCTTCAGCGGCTCCCCCGGCATCGTGTACATCCTGCCGGAGTCGCGCAACCCGCAGGAATTGTTCGGGTCGTACGAGGTCGGCCAGCCGCTGCAGCACGCGGCCGCGCGCAGCGCACCCAGCCCGCACTGAGTGCGGTGTGCCCAAGAAAGAAAACCCGCCGAGGCGGGTTTTCTGTTCTGCGCGCCGCGCTCAGTTGCGGTAAGGACGCGTGGCCGGTGCCGGCGCCGGAACGGGCGCGGGAGCCGGCGGCGGGGGCGGCGCGACTTGCGGCGCGGGCGCGGGAGCGGGCGTCACCACGCGCGGTGCCGGAGCCGGTGCCGGCGCGGGCACGTAGGTCGGCGCCGGAGCGACCGCGCGCGTGACTGCCGGTGCACCGAAGCGGTAGACCACGCCGATCGACGCGACGTCGACGTCGCCACGGCCACGGAAGGCGTCGCGCACGCGATACCGCTCCCACTCGCCGCGCACGGCGAGCTGCGGCGTGAAGGCGTATTCCAGGCCCAGGCCGACCTTCGGGCCCCAGCTGCGCTCGGTGTCTTCCCGACCGCCGAAGGACGTGCGGGCGCGCGTGTACGCGGCACCGACCCGGCCGATGACGGAGAAGCGGTCGGACAGGGGCAGGGTGCCCACGAGGTCCAGGTTGAAGCCCTGGTAGCGCGCGCTGCCCGCGCCGCCCGGGGCTGCGAAGCCGAAGTCGTAGCTGCCCAGGTCGTAGTAGCCGCCTTCGACCGCGAAGTTGCGGTGGAACTGGTAGCCGCCGAACAGCTTCCATGCGGTGTCGTGCTCGTCTTCACTGAAGCCGATGCCGGGCGCCACGAGCGGGGCCGGAGCATCAAAGTCGGTGGACGCGCGGCCGACGTTGCCGCCGATGTACCAGCCCGGCGCGGTCTGCGCCAGAGCTTGCGTGCCCAGCGTGGCGCCAAGCACGGCGATACCGATGGCGCCCAGGCGCGCGATGGATGAATACGGACGTGAAGTCAACTGCGTTCTCCCTTGTTTGAGCGGCGAAGTATGGGGAGGACGCGCAAATCCGTGGGCTGACAGCAGCTGCATGCGCACAAATACAACGCACGCAATTGCAACCGGTTTTTGTTGAGCCAGGGGCGTGCGGGCGCCGCGCGAGGCGCCTGCTTATACTGCCGCCTCCACCGGAAAGCCCATGAAACTGGTCGACAGCTTCGCCGACATCTCGCGCTTCGTCGCCCTGCGGCGCGACATCCACATGCATCCCGAACTCGGCTTCGAGGAGCATCGCACCGCCCAGATCGTCGCCGACCGGCTGCGCGAATGGGGCGTGGAGGTGCACGCCGGCATCGCGGGCACCGGCGTGGTGGGCGTGCTGCGCAATGGCAGTGGCAAGCGCACGATCGGCCTGCGGGCCGACCTCGACGCGCTGCCACTGCAGGAAGAAAACCACTTCGAGCACCGCTCGCGGCACGACGGCCGCATGCACGCCTGCGGCCACGATGGCCACACGACCATGCTGCTGGCAGCGGCCTGGCACCTGGCCAGCACGCGCGATTTCGACGGCACGGTCAACTTCATCTTCCAGCCCGCCGAGGAGATGGGCAAGGCCGGCGCCCTGAAGATGGTGCAGGAAGGCCTCTTCGAGCGCTTCCCTTGCGAGGCGGTGTTCGCGCTGCACAACTTCGCGGTGGCGACCGGCAGCTTCGCGCTGAACCCGGGGCCGCTGATGGCGTCGAGCAATACCTGGCGCGTGACGCTGCACGGGCGCGGCACGCACGCATCGCAGCCGCACACGGGCCTGGACCCGGTCGCCGCCGTGATCGACCTGGGCCAGCAGTTGCAGACGCTGGTCGCCAAGGTCATTCCTTCCACCGAGCGCGCGCTGTTGGCCGTCACGCAGATCCAGGGTTCGGGCGCGCCCAACGTGATCCCCGACGAGGCGTGGGTCGGCGGCACGGTGCGCACCTTCTCCGTCGAAGCCACGGACAAGATCGAGGCGGGCATCCGCCGCTTGGCCGAGGGCATCGCCGCGGCCCACGGCTGCCGGGCGGAGCTGTCCTTCCGCCGCGCCTCGCCGCCGGTGGTGAACCACGCGACGGAAGCCGCCTTCGCGGCCGATGTCATGCGCGAGATCGTGGGCGCCGAACGCGTCGACGATGCCTATCCCGCCGTGATGGCGGCCGAGGATTTCGCGCACATGCTGCGCGTGCGACCGGGCTGCTATGCCTTCATCGGCAACGGCGACGGCGGCCACCGGCTGCCGGAGCACGGGCCCGGTCCTTGCATCATCCACAACACCTCGTTCGACTTCAACGACGAGATCATCCCGGTCGGTGCCAGCTACTTCGTGCGGCTGGCGCAGAAGTGGCTGGCCCAACCCTGAACAGAGGAGCGTCCATGCAGTTCCGTGCCTTCCGCAGCGCCGCCGTCGCGCTGGTCCTCGCCGCCGCCGCGGCCTCACCGGCGTTCGCGCAGCGCGTCATCCACCTCGTGGTGCCTTTCGGCCCGGGTGCGGTGCAGGACACGATCGCGCGCACCTTCAACGCGGAACTCGGGCAGGCGCTCGGGGCCTCGGTGATCGTGGAGAACAAGGCCGGTGCCGGCGGCACGGTGGGCACGATGGCCGTGGCCAAGGCGCCCGCCGACGGGACCACGCTGGTCGTGGCCGCGGCCAGCCACACGCTGGCCGGCCATCTTTACAGCAAGCTGGGCTACGACCCGATCAAGGACTTCGTGGGTGTCAGCTACGTCGGCACCACGGGCTACGTGATCGGCGCGCCCGGCAACCTGGGCGTGAACACGCTGGCCGACTACGTGAAGCTGGTGAAGTCGCAGCCGGGCAAGCTCAATTACGCGTCGGCCGGCAACGGCAGCGCGACGCACCTGGGCATGGCCTACTTCCTGGCCAGGGCGGGCCTCGAGATGCAGCACGTGCCCATGAAGTCCACCGGCGATGCCGTGAACGAAGTGCTGGCCGGCCGCGTGCAGGGTGTCACCTCCTCGCTGATCGGCGTGATGGGCTACAAGAACGACCCGCGCTTCAAGATCCTCGCGTACACGGGCGCGCATCGTTCCAAGTTCATGCCGGAGCTGCCCACCGTCGCGGAAGCCGGCGTGCCGAACTACAAGTTCGACTCCTGGATCGGCGTGCTCGCTCCCGCCGGCACGCCCAAGGCCGAAGTCGAGCGCATCAACGCCGCGATGCAGAAGGTGCTGGCGATGCCTGCGGTGCAGGAGCGCCTGGCCAACGTCGGCGTCGAACCCGGCACCATGACCGTCGACGAATTCCAGAAACTGCTGCAAGCCGACTACGTGCAGGCCGGCGTGCTGGTCAAGGCGTCGGGCGCCCGGATCGAATAACCGCCTTCAGGCGGCGACGGTCTCCGCCATGACGACTTCACCCCGCATCGAATGCGGTAGTGCCTGCGTGATCGTCACGTCCGCCATCTGGCCGACCAGGCGTTGCGGGCCGGGGAAGTTGACGATGCGGTTGCACTCGGTGCGGCCCATCAGCTCGTTGGGGTCCTTGCGGGAAGGACCTTCCACCAGGATGCGCTGCACCGTGCCGACGCGGCTTTCACTGATGCGCCGCTGGTTGTCCTCCAGCACGGCCTGCAGGTGCTGCAGGCGCTGCAGCTTCACCGCGTGCGGCGTGTCGTCGTGCAGCGCCGCGGCCGGCGTGCCGGGGCGCGGGCTGAAGATGAAGGAGAAGCTCGCGTCGTAGCCCACGTCCTCCACGAGCTTCATCAGCTTGGCGAAGTCCTGCTCGGTCTCGCCGGGGAAGCCCACGATGAAGTCCGACGACAAGGAGATCTGCGGCCGCACCGCCCGCAGCTTGCGGATCGTGTGCTTGTATTCCATGGCCGTGTAGCCGCGCTTCATCGCCATCAGGATGCGGTCGCTGCCATGTTGCACGGGCAGGTGCAGGTGGCTCACCAGCTGCGGCACCTTGGCGTAGACATCCACCAGCCGCTGCGTGAATTCGTTCGGATGGCTGGTGGTGTAGCGGATGCGCTCGATGCCGGGGATCTCCGCGACATACTCGATCAGCAGCGCGAAGTCGGCGATCTCCGCCGTGTCCCCCATCCTGCCCCGGTACGCGTTGACGTTCTGCCCGAGCAGCGTCACTTCCTTGACGCCCTGGTCGGCGAGGCCGGCGATTTCGGTGAGCACGTCCTCGAACGGGCGCGAGACCTCCTCGCCGCGGGTGTAGGGCACCACGCAGTAGCTGCAGTACTTGGAGCAGCCTTCCATGATGGAGACGAACGCCGAGGCGCCCTCGACCCGCGCCGGCGGCAGGTGGTCGAACTTCTCGATCTCGGGGAAGCTGATGTCCACCTGCGGGCGCTGCTGGCGCTCGCGCTCGGCCAGCAGGGCGGGCAGGCGGTGCAGCGTCTGCGGCCCGAACACCACGTCCACGTAAGGCGCGCGCTCGATGATGGCGGCGCCTTCCTGGCTGGCCACGCAACCGCCGACGCCGATCAGCACGCCCTTCTGCTTCAGGTGCTTGACGCGCCCGAGGTCGGAGAAGACCTTCTCCTGCGCCTTCTCGCGCACGGAGCAGGTGTTGAACAGGATCAGGTCCGCCTGCTCGGGGTCCTGCGTGGGCTCGTAGCCTTCGGCCGCCCTCATGACGTCCGCCATCTTGTCCGAGTCGTACTCGTTCATCTGGCAGCCGAACGTCTTGATGAAAACCTTCTTCATGGCGCGCTCACTTTCCGAGCAGCAGCCAGCGGTTCGCCCAGATCAGGTCCAGCAGCTCGTTGAAGCGCTTGATGCCCTCCGGATCGCCGTCGCTCGTGCCACCCAGCTTCTTGAACTCCTCCTCGTTCAGCAGCCACACCTCGTGCACGAGGCCGGCGGCGTCACGCTTGTAGACGGAGTAGACGCTCTTGCCGGCCAGCGCGCCGGTGAGCACCAGCAGGTTGTTGCGGTCGCGGATGCGCGCGCCCGGCGAGAGGCGGTCGGCCTTGCCGTCGACCTGGATGATGGGAGGCGTGGCGCTCACCGCGATGATCGCGGGCTTCACGCCCAGGGGCGCGCCGCGTTCGGTGGTGATCTGCGCACTGACGGTGCCCGCGGCGAAGGCGAGGGCAACGAGGGTCGCGGAGGGAATCCAGCGGTTCATGGTGTTGATCCAGAGGCTGTGCAGAAAGACAAAGGCACTGTGCGGGACAGTGCCTTGGGTGTCAACGAAAGTGTTGTCTCGCTGCGAGTGACCCTCCCAGTGTAACCGTCGCAGGGTCGCCGCCACCCGGCGCGGACTTCGCGCCCGCACCCGCACCGACTTCGCGCCGACTTCGCGCCGGCAGCCGCGCGCCCGCGCAGGCAATGGCACTTTGGAACCAGCGACGCTCACTCATCTGCGTGATGTTGGTGGCCGTGCTGAAAAGTCCAATGCGTGCACAAGAAACGACAGAACGACGGCTTCATGCACAAGAGACAGACACCGGCAGGCCGCCGGCCGCGCCAAGGGCGCGCAACCCGCGGAGCGCGCTGATGGCGGCCGTGGAGAACACCGAGCGGCCCGCCATCGCAGCACTGATGGCCGCGGTGCGCAAGAACAAGGGCCCCGAGTCGCGCCAGCAGCTGGATGAAGTCACCTGGGGCGCCTTGTCCGAAGTGCTGGTCCGCCGCACGACGAGCAGCCAGGAATGCCTGATTCGCGAAGGGGCGGAAAACCGCAGCGTGTACTTCCTCGAGTCGGGGCTCGTGCGCGTGTATCGCTCGGAAGGAGGCGCACGCCTGCAGCTGGCGGTGCTCGGCCCGGGCGCCGTCGTCGGCGAGGCGACGTTCTTCTCTCCGTCCCTGCGCGGGGCATCGGTGGAGACGCTGGAAGCCTCTCCCGTGTGGGAGCTCACGTCCGAGGGCTACGAGACCCTCTCGCGCCGCTCCCCCGCCGCCGCTTCGCACCTGTGCCGCTATCTCGGCGCCGTCCTCGTAGGCCGCATGTTGAGCGGCACCGGGCGCCTCCTGGTCACCTGAGGAGTCAATCATGTTTGCTACCGTGCAACTGGAAGGGTTCCCCTTCGCGGCCGTCCGGGAAGCGGAGGCGGCCACGCACATCGTGCGGCAGGCCGCCGCCGGCATCGGCGGCTGGGTCGTCACGCCGAACCTGGACATCCTGCGCCAATGCGCGCGCGACCGGCAGCTCGCGGACATGGTCCGCAGCGCCGACCTCATCGTCGCCGACGGCATGCCGCTGATCTGGGCCAGCCGCCTGCAACAGACGCCGCTGCCGGCGCGCGTGGCCGGCTCCAACCTCGTTCCCCTGGTCAGCGACCTGGCCGCGCGCGAGGGGCTTTCCGTGTTCTTCCTGGGTGGCAACGAGGGCACCGCGCAGCGGGCCGCGGAAGTGCTCGCCGAGCGCTTTCCGGGCCTGCGGATCGCCGGCACGTCCTGTCCGCCCTTCGGCTTCGAGCGCAGCGCGGAGCAGCTCGACGCCATCGCGGAGACGATCCGTGAGGCGAAGCCCGACATCGTGTTCGTGGGCCTGGGGTTTCCCAAGCAGGAAAAGCTGGTCGAGCGGCTGCGCCTCGCGCATCCGTCCACCTGGTGGCTGGGCGTCGGCGTCAGCTTCAGCTTCGTCGCCGGCGAGATCGGCCGCGCGCCGCTGTGGATGCAGCGCAGCGGCCTGGAGTGGATGCACCGCATGTTCCAGGAGCCGCGCCGGCTGGCGCGGCGTTATCTCGTCCACGACATCCCGTTTGCGTTCCGGCTGGCAGCTGCCGCCTTGCGCGCCCGCTACGCGCGTCCCGTTTTTGCACACGCAAGTGTTAGCGATCACTCCGAACTAGAACGTTTAACCTAGCCCAATCGGATGGTGCCCAAAACATTTCGTCACGTGTAAGGTGTTTCATGTAATAACTGCAAACATGCTTAAGCAAGCGGCCTAGTCCGCGGAACGGAACGTCGTGCCAGCCCCGGAAGAAATGATCCAGGTGGTGGAGGCCGCCTATGCGTCGGCTTTCGTGCCCGGCCACCTGCAGCGCTTCCTCGCGCTGCTCGATGGCCACCTCGGCGTACGCGGCTCCTACCTGCTCGTGGTGGGCGCCCGGGGCGGCGAGGTCCGCGCCGCAGGCGACGGGGCGGCATCCGTCGCGGGGCAGCACGCGCGGCTGTCCGGTGCCTTGTTCGCCCCTGCCGAACATGTCAGCGCCCTGCCTTCCGGCGTCCTGCTCGCGATGCGGGGCTCGCCCGTGTTCTTCGAGCCCTTGCTGGGCGGCGCGGACGGCGCCGACTGGGGACAAGGGCTGGCCGCCGTACTCGCCGCCGGCGCGGAAACGACCTCCGTGCTGGTCGTGCCGCGGCCCCTCGAGGCAGGCCGCAACCTCGAGGGCATCAAGTCCTGCCTGCAGGCGCTGCTGCCCTACCTGCATCGCGCCTTCGTCCTCACGCGCGGCATGGACGGCTCGCTGCTGCCCTTGCCCGCGGTCGGCCAGCTCCTGAAGAACTTCCCCATGCCTTGCGTCGTGACCGATTCGGTCGGCCGCTGCCTGGAGACGAACGAGGGCTTCCAGCGCGTGCTGCCGCTGTTGTCCATGCAGCTGGTGTCGGGGCGGGTGCGCTTCGAGGACGAGTACCTGCAGACCTCCTGGCAGTCGGCCCTCTTCGAAACCTGGGAGACCGCGGTGCGGCGCACGATCATCGCCGGCGCGGCGCGGGGGCGGCAGTGGCGCGTGCACCTGCTGCCGATCCGCTGCCTGGCGCTCGAGCACGGCATCACGGCGCGTCCGCTGATCGTCGCCTTGTTCGAGGAACAGGCCCCGCAGCAGAAGGCGCTGTCGGAGTCCTTCTCCTCGGTGAACAAGCTCACGCCGGCGGAAATCGACGTGCTCTCGGGCCTGCTGCAGGGCTACACCGCGAAGGTGATCGCCAAGTCGCGCGGGGCCTCCGTCAATACGGTGCGCAGCCAGATCATGGCCATCCTGGGCAAGACGGGCCACCGCAGCCAGAAGGAGCTGATCGCCGCTTTCGGCGCCAGTTCGTTCGACCCGAGCACCTTCGACTCGCAGTCCTGACCCGCGTCATGCTGCATTTGCTGTAGGCACCGCGCGTGCCTATTCCTCGTTCGGGGTACGCCGCCCGGCCCATGGGCTTTCCCTTCATGCAAACACATTATTGCCGGAAACAGTTGGCAAGCTAACAATCCGACACACACCGATGCAAGCACCAACACGTGCGGCTTGCGCAAGGATTCACCGGGAATGCAGTTCAACACCAACCCCACCGCGAGCACCTTCCAGAACGCAGGTTCCCTGCTGTCCCTGGCCCAGCGCTCCACCGAATTGCGCAGCAAGGCGGCGCTGCGGCAGTGGCTCAGGTTCGAAGTGCAGCCCTTCATTCCGCACGCCTTCCTCGTCATGGCCTGGGGCGACCTGAGCGCCGCGAGCGTCAGCCACGAGGTGATCTCCATCCACCCCTTGCTCGATGCGGACCTCGATCGCGAGATGGCGGGCCAGATCGCCACCATCTTCCGGCGCTGGGTCGCTGCCGATCACGCGCCCATCTGCCTGGCCGCGGAGGACCTGGTGCCGTGCGCGGGCGGCACGGGCTGGCCCAGCGAGGCGCGCCATGTGCTCGCGCACGGCCTGACCGACCACCGCGGCGCCTACGACTGCCTGTACGCCTTCTTCGGGCCCGAGTCCTTGTGCACCCCCGGCTCGCGGGACGCTTCGCGCGTGCTCCTGCCCTTCATCGACGCCGGGTTCCGCCAGCTGACCTTCACGGTCGATCCGGAGGAGTCCGGCAACACGGTGTCGGCCTTCGAGCTGCGCAGGACGCCCGTCGTGAAGACCTTCGTCGCGCCCCAGGAAGCCGTCGCCGACCTGAGCGCGCGCGAACTCGAGGTCATGAAGTGGGTGCGCATGGGCAAGACCAACTCCGAGATCGGCAGCATCCTCGACCTCAGCACCTTCACCGTGAAGAACCACATGCGCCGCATCTACAAGAAGCTGGACGTGATGAACCGCGCGCAGGCCGTGGGCTGCCTCGAGCGCAGGGACGGACTTCGCTAGGACACCTGCCGTGCGCATCGCCGTCGTCATCGTCAACTACCGGACAGCGCAGCTCGTGCAGGACTGCCTGCGCTCGCTCTGGGCGCTGCCGGCGGGCGGTGCGACGCTGGACATCACGGTCGTCGACAACTGTTCCGGCGACGGCTCGTTCGCGCAATTGCGCGCCTTCGTGCGCGCGGAGTCGGGGCCCTGGCCCGTGCAGCTGGTCGCCTCCGCCGTCAACGGCGGCTTCGCGCACGGCAACAACATCGCCTTGCGCAAGTGCATGGGCCAAACCGGTCGCGCGGCGCCAGACCTCGTGTGGCTCCTCAACCCGGACACCTGCGTGCGCGGCGACGACCTGCGGCCGCTGCTCGCTTTCCTGGCAAAGAACCCGCGCGCTGGCATCGTGGGCAACAGGATCCTCGACGCCGAAGGCCGCGCGCAGTGCAGTTCCTTCCGCCGGCACACGTGGCTGTCGGAGCTCGATTCGGCCCTGTCCATGGGGTTCATGACCGCGCTCCTGCGCAAGCACGTGGTGGCGCTTCCCCCGCCCGCGCAGGCCACGCGCGTGGACTGGGTGAGTGGCGCCAGCATGTTCATCCGCGCCGAGGTGCTCGCACGCATCGGGCTGCTGGACGACGGCTATTTCATGTACTTCGAGGAAACGGACTACTGCCTCGCCGCGCAGGCCGCCGGCTTCGAGGTCTGGTACTGCCCTGTCCTGGACGTCGTGCACCTGGAAGGCGCGGCCTCGGGCGTGCGGGCGCGATCGCCCAAGCGCAGGCCGCGCTACTGGTTCGCCTCGCGCGCACGCTATTTCCGCAAGAACTTTTCGGCCGCGTACCTGCACCTGGCAAACGCGGCCTGGATCCTCGGTTACCCGGTCGGCCGTGCGTGGCAGTTGCTGCGCCGGCGCGAGTGCACGGACCCACCGCTGCTCTGGTGGGATTTCGTCACCCACAACTACCTGCGCCCGGGAAGTTAAAGGCTCCTGCGTTCACCGCATTCGTGCATGCATGCGCATGCGCGGCGCGAGCGTGCGCGCCGCATGCAAGGCGAGCGAAATCCCTTGCTGCAAATGCGTGATGGAAACGAAGAGGTTGGAAGTGGATCATTGCGACCCTCGCGTGGAGGGGCCCATCCCGTGACGACGGGCCCGGATGCGAACAAACAAGGCAGGACACATGGACGACGAAGCAGTGATGGCGCATGAGATGGCGGCGCAGCAGGCGAACGCGCTGCTGTCCGTGGTGCAGGCCTCGTGCGCGGTGCGCAGCCGGTCCGCCCTCGACGCATGGCTGCAGGGCGAGATCCAGGACTTCATCCCGCACGACGTGGTGATGGTCGCCTGGGGCGACTTCCAGCAGGGTGCGATCTCCTGGGACTTCGTGCCCTGCGGCAGCGATTGCAAGGGCCTGCCCCTGAACGACTCCGACGTGCGCGGCCTGCTGGTCGGCCTGTTCGACCGCTGGACGACCAACCGGCAGTTGCCCGTGGCGATGGCCGCCTCGGACCTGCGCATCGACAACAAGCCGCTGTTCCCTCCCACGGCGCGCAGCCGCGTGGCGCTGGCCCACGGCCTGAAGGACTGCCGCGGCGAGTACGACTGCCTGTACGTCTTCGTCGGGCCGGCGTCGCTGCAGCACGAGCGCGCGAAGGACCTGCTGCGGCTGCTGCTGCCCTCCATCGACTCGGGCTTCCGGCAAGCCGTCGCGCCGGCGGCCCGGCCCGTGCCTGCACCCGTCAGCACCTTCTCCGCCGCCCCCGAGCCCTACCACGAGAGCCGCGCGGGCGAACCCCAGCAGCCCCTGAGCGCGCGCGAGCGCGAGGTGATGCACTGGGTGCGCGCCGGCAAGACCAACTCCGAGATCGCCTCGATCATGAACCTGAGCACCTTCACGGTGAAGAACCACATGCGCCGCATCTACAAGAAGATGGACGTCCTGAACCGCGCGCAGGCGGTCGGACAACTCGGCGCCCACGCTTGACGGAGATCCGGATGTCCACCAACACCACGCGCCTCACGGCATTTGTCGGCGCCGCCTGCCTCGTCATCCTGGCCGGCTGCTCCTCCCCGGAGGACAAGGTCGCCGCTTACAGCAAGCGCGGCGAATCCCTCCTGCAGAAGGGCGACGTCGTCAAGGCACGCCTGGAGTTCCAGAACGCGCTGCAGATCAACCCCAACGCGGTGCCCGCCATCATGGGCATGGTCGACATTGCGGAGCGCACCCGCGAATGGCCGCGGGCGTACGGGCTCCTGAACAAGGCCGTCGACCTCGATCCCAAGCACCTGCAGGCGCGGGTCAAGCTGGGCAAGCTGCTGCTGGCGTCCGGCCAGTTGGACAAGGCGCTCCAGAGCAGCGACATCGCGCTGGGCCTGCAGGCCGACAACGCCGACGTGCTCGCCTTCCGCGCCGCCGTGTTCCTGAAGATGCAGGACAGCAAGACGGCCGTGGAGCTGGCGAACCAGGCCTTGCAGAAGGACGCGCGCCACAACGACGCCCTGGTGGTGCTGGCCTCCGAGCGCCTGCAGGCCGGTGACGCTGCGGGCGCCGTGGGCTTCCTGGACAAGGGGCTGGAGGCGGACGAGCGCAACCTGGGCCTGCAACTGATCAAGGTGCAGGCGCTGGAGCGGCTGGCGCAGAAGGACAAGGCGGAGGAGGTGTTCCGCAAGCTGGTCACCCTCTACCCCGAGAACAACGCCTACCGCTACATGCTCGCCAGGTTCTACCTCGCGCACAACCAGCCGGACAAGGCCGAGGCGGAGCACCGCGGCATCCTGGCGGCGAACCCGAAGAACCTCGAGGCGAAGATGGAGTTCGTGCGCTTCCTGCGCTCGGTGCGGGGGCTGGATGCCACCGGCAAGGAGATCGAGCGCATGGTCGCGGCATCTCCGAAAGAGTTCGACTTGAAGCTGGCGCTGGCCAACGTGCGCCTGCAACAGAAGCAGGACAAGGCGGCCGAGGCCTTGTGGCGCGAAGTGATCGCCGATGCGAAGGACGCGCCAGAAGGCGTCCGCGCCCGGGGCGACCTGGCGGCGTACTTCATCTCGCGCGGCGACAAGCCCGCGGCGAAGCCCCTGGTCGACGAGATGCTGGCCAAGGACGCGCGCAACGAGCAGGGCCTGCTGCTGCGCGCCAGCCTGGCGATCGACGCCGGCCGGCTCGACGACGCGGTCGGCGACCTGCGCACCATCCTGCGCGACGTGCCGGAGTCCGCGCGCACGCACCTGCTGCTCGCACGTGCCCACGAGCTGCAGGGCCTGAACGACCTGGCCACCACGCACTACGCCCGCGCCGCCCAGGCCGGCCGCAGTGCGCCGCAGTTCGGCATGCCGTACGCGGAATACCTGATGAAGATCGGCCGCACCAACCAGGTGCCGCCGGTGCTGAAGGACGTGCTGCGGGCCGCGCCCGACCACGCCCCGGCGCAGCGCCTGCTGGCGCAGGCCTACCTGCGCCTCGGCGACCTGGCCGCCGCGCAAGGTGTGGCCGACGAGGTGGCTCGCTCCGATGCGAGTGCCGTGACCAGCAACCAGATTCGCGGCGCGGTGCAGTCCGCCCGCCGCGACTTCGACAACAGCATCGCCTCCTTCAAGCGGGCGTACGACGCCTCGTCGGGCGACGTCCAGCCGATGGCCGCCCTGGTACGTTCCTACGTCGCCGCCGGCAAGACGCGCGAGGCCGTGTCCTTCATGCAGTCCGTGGTGGCCAGCTCGCCGAACAATGCGGAAGCGCGCATGCTGCACGCGCAGCTGCTGGCGCAGACCGGTGACCGCAACGGCGCGAAGCAGGCCTACGAAAAGGCCATCGAGATCGACCCGAGCCAGGTCCTGGCCTACCAGGGGCTGGCCGCCGTGCAGATGGCCGACAAGAACGCCGCGGGCGCGATGGCGGCGATCGAGCGGGGGCTCAAGTCGGCGCCCAAGGACTTCGGCCTTCGCCTCACCCGCGCCAGCCTCGTGGAGGCGGGCGGCAACGCTGCGGAAGCCACGCAGATGTACGAGGCGCTGCTTGCCGAGCGCCCCAACGCGGTCGTGGTCGCGAACAACCTTGCGAGCCTGCTCGCCGACAGCACGGACGCCAAGAACCAGCAGCGCGCCTACCAGCTGGCCCAGCGCTTCCGCGCCTCCCCCATCCCGCAGTTCCGAGACACGCTCGGGTGGGCCGCGTACCGCGTGGGCAAGCCACAGGAAGCGGGCGACCTGCTCAAGTCCGCGGCCAAGGACGAACCCGGGCTGGCCGTCATCCACTACCACCAGGGCATGAACCAGCTCGCACTCAAGGACACCAAGGGTGCCCGGCTGGCGCTGGAGAAGGCCGTGGAGCTCTCGAACACCTCGCCGTTCGCGCAGGCGGACGACGCCCGCCGCGCGCTGCAAGGGCTCTGACGCAGCGATGTACGAAGCATTCTTCGGGCTGCGGGAGAAGCCTTTCTCCATCCAGCCCGACCCCGAGTTCCTCTACATGAGCAAGCGGCACACGCTCGCGTACGCGATGCTCGAATACGGCATCCAGAACCGCGCGGGCTTTTCCGTCGTCTGCGGCGAGATCGGCTGCGGCAAGACCACGCTGATCCGCCAGCTGCTCAACTCGGTCGGCGAGGACCTCACCGTGGGGCTCGTGTCCAACACGCACCGCGACATCGCGGACCTGATGGAATGGGTGATGCTCGCCTTCGGCCAGCCCTACAAGGGGCTTGCGCCGGTCGAGCGCTACGACGCCTTCCAGCAGTTCCTGGTGGCGGAGTACGCCGCCGGGCGGCGCTGCGTGCTGATCGTGGACGAGGCGCAGAACCTCAGTGCCAGCGCACTGGAGTCGCTGCGCATGCTGTCGAACATCAACGCCGACAAGGACCAGCTGCTGCAGGTCATCCTGGTCGGCCAGCCGCAATTGCGCGAGCTGCTCAACCGGCCGGAGCTCACGCAGTTCGCGCAGCGCGTGGCGGTCGACTACTTCATCCCGCCCCTGAGCGGCCCCGAAGTGGCGCTGTACGTGCAGCACCGGCTGAAGGTCGCCGGCCGGGAGGAGGAGCTCTTCTCCGCGAAGGCCCTGGTGCGCATCTCCGAGGTCACGCGGGGCGTTCCGCGCAGCATCAACATCCTGTGCGACACGGCGTTGGTATATGCCTTCGGCACGGAATCCAGGACCGTCAACCTGATGACGGTCGACGAAGTGCTGCAGGATCGGCGCGAGTACGGCGTGCTGGCGAGGGAGGCGTGAGATGGAAATGGCCAGCCAACCAATATCCGGCGCTGCCGGTGTCCAGCCGGAAACAGGCATCGTCGTTATTGGCCGCAATGAAGCCAGGCGACTTCCTGACTGCCTGCGCTCCGTCATCGCAAGTGGCCTACCTGTCGTGTATGTCGACTCAGGCTCCACAGATCGAAGTATCGCCATCGCAGGCGAACATGGCGTGCCCGTGTGTGAGCTCGACCCGCGCCTTCCTTTCTCAGCGGGCCGCGCTCGCAACGAAGGCTTCGCATGGCTGCTCCAGCAAGTTCCTTCCCTGCGCAGCGTTCAGTTCATTGACGGGGATTGCACAATGTCGCAGGAGTGGCTTGCGACGGCAGTGGAAGCCGCTCGCGAGCCGAGCCGTGCCGTTGTCATCGGGCACCTTACGGAGCGTCGCTCCCATGCCTCCGTCTACAACCGGCTCTGCGCCCTCGAGTGGGCTTCGCCGTCCGGGGATCTCCAGAATTTCGGTGCGCTCGGCGGAATCATGCTGGTGCGAGCGGACGCTTTTCGGAAGTTGGGCGGATTCAACCCGCAGATGATCGCCGGCGAAGATTCAGAATTCGGCGTCCGGTGCTCCGTGGCCGGCTACACCGTCACCAAGTTGCCGATCGAGATGGCAATACACGACGCCGACATGACCACTTTCTCGCAGTGGTGGCGGAGATCGGTCCGCAGCGGACATGCCATCGGACACAGGGCGTTGTTGAACGGAAGAGGGCCAACCCGTGATTGCAGGCGAGACCTGCGCAGCGCCTTGTTCTGGGGTGCAGCAGTCCCACTGATGGCTGCACTTCTGGCTCCCTGGACCAAGGCGGCCTCGATTGGCTTGGCTGCCTGTGCGTTCGGGTTGCTCGCAACGCGCGTGTACCGATTCCGTCGCAGCAGAGGTGACTCGCCATCGGATGCGCGGCTCTATGCGCGTCACCTCGTCCTCACGAAGTTTGCCCAGGCGATCGGTCTGGGGCGCTTCTCCATGAATCTCGTCCGGGGCCAGTACCGGCTGATTGAATACAAGTGACTCTCGAAATGCAAAGCAAGCGCAAGACCTCGCCGGGAAGCGTGGAGAAAGTGGGCTTCCTCGGGGCAGGGTACATTCTTCATGCGCACGCAAAGGCCGTCGCGGCCACGCCCGGCGTGGTGGCTCACGCTGTGTGCGACGCGACGCTGGGCCGCGCCCGAGAGGCCGCAAATGGATTCGCGATTCCGCATGCGTGCCAGAACATCGAAGAGCTCATTGAGAGCGGCTGTGACGCGGTGCATGTCCTGCTTCCTCCTCACATGCATTTCGACGCCACGCGGCGTCTGCTCGACGCGGGAATCCACGCGCTCGTGGAAAAGCCGATGGCACTCACCCAAGCCGAGTGCCAGGACCTGGCTGCAATTGCCTCTCGCTCCAATCTGCGTCTGGGCGTAGGTCACAACTTTCTCTTCCTTCCTGGCTACGAGCGATTGCGAACTGCCGTGCAAGGGGGCGATCTGGGCAGAGTCGATCACGTGGCGGTTGACTGGCTGTGTCCTCTTCCGCAGCTGAAGTTCGGGCCGTTCGATAGCTGGATGCTCCGCGACCCCGGGAACCTTCTGCTGGAGATCGGGCCGCACCTGGCAGCATTTGCCTGCGACCTGCTCGGCGAAGTCGACGAAATCTCTGCCATTGCGGCGAACCCGCTGCTGCTTCCGACGGGTGCGACGGTGTGGAGGCGCTGGACGATTGCCGGAACGGCGTCCGGTGCAGGATTCACCCTGAACCTCGCGCTCACGCCAGGGGAGTCCCTGCGCAGGGTAACGGTACGCGGTTTGGCCGGTGTCGGTACCTTCGACTTCCAGCGGGACACGTGCCGACTGGAACGCGTCATCAAGAGCAATGCCGCGCTCGACAATCTGTGGCACGGTGTTCTCGGTGCGTCAAGCGTCGCGTCCCAGACCGCAGCAAATGCAGTGAAGGCACTTGCCGGCACGCTGCGCAAGACTCCGCTTGCGGATCCCTATCGCGAAAGCATCTTCAGATCTGTGAAGGCTTTCTACTTCGGCGCTCCCGGGCAGGTCGACAAGAGGATCGACGGAGCCTTCGGGGCGCAGGTGATTCGTGCCTGCGAAATGGCCATCGAGCGCAGCGGCGTGCGCTCGCAGATTCGAACTGGGTGCAGTGACTCAGTACGTTCTGCGTCGCTTCCGGTACCGGCTCTCGCAAATGCACCAGCCAAGAAGACGGCACTGGTGGTCGGCGGGACCGGATTCATTGGCAAGGAAGTCGTTCGAGAGCTCGTGGCGCGTGGGTGGCGTGTCCGTGTCCTCACGCGTGGGGTGAGCGCTGCCGCTGCCGAAATGGGCCAGCTGCCAGTCGAATTCATCGTCGGCTCGCACGGCGACGCAAACGTGGCTGAGCGTGCAGTTGCCGGGGTGAGCGTGGTGTACCACCTTGCCAAATCAGCAGGGGAGAGATGGTCCGACTACGTGCGCAATGACGTCGAACCGACGCGCGTGCTCGCGGAGGCGGCCTTGCATGCCAACGTCGAGAGATTCATCTACACGGGCACGGTGGATTCCTATGCGTCGGCTGATGCGGGAAGCAAGATCGACGCTGACACTCCGCTGGACCCTCGCCTGGCGAGCAGAAATCTCTACGCCCGCTCGAAGGCGGCCTGTGAAGCGTTGCTCCTCGCGATGCACGCGGAGCGGAACCTACCCGTGGTGATCCTGCGTCCTGGAATCGTCATCGGCAAAGGCGCGCCGCCGGCGCACTGGGGTGTGGGCATGTTCCACAGCGACACTCACGTCGAGCTCTGGGGCCGCGGCGACAACCCTTTACCTTTCGTGCTCGTGAAGGACGTCGCCACTGCCCTCGCCTTGGCGGCCGAGAGACCGGGCCTGGAGGGGCAGACCTTCCTGCTCACCGACGAGCCCCTGCTGTCGGCGCGCGACTACGTCCATGCCGTTTCCGAGCGTGCACGCACGAACATTGCCGTGCGTGCGACGCCCGTGCTCACGCACTTCGTGCGTGACCTGGCCAAGCAGACCGTGAAGCAGATCATCCGCCATCCCAATCGTCGGCAGGTGAGCTATCACGACTGGGCGTGTCGGGCCCACCTCTCCTCCTACGACAGCCGGTCAAGCCGCGAACACCTTGGGTGGCGCCCGGCAGGCGACCGCGAGCGCATCGTGCGCGAAGGCGTGCACGCGTCGGTGGACTGGTACCTGGAGTAGAGGCGAACATGCGCGTTGCCTACCTGATCAATGGGTATCCGAAGGTGAGCCATACCTTCATCCGAAGGGAAATACTCGCCCTGGAGCGGGCGGGTGTCGAGGTGGTACGCGTGGCTCTCCGAGGATGGAACGACGCGGTCGTAGATCCGGACGATCAGGCCGAACGCGAAAACACGGAGTACCTGCTGCGCGACGGCATCCTGGGCCTCATACAACCGTTGATCCTGGCCATCCTCACTACGCCGAACAGGTTCATCTCGGCACTGCGGATCGCGAGCCGGATGACCTGGATGTCTCCGCGATCGTGGCCGTACCACCTGGCGTACCTGGCACAAGCCTGCAAGCTGGTACGGATTGCGCGCAGTCGTGAGGTGCAGCACCTGCATGCGCATTTCGGCACGAACTCCGCGGAGATCGCGATGCTGGCCCGTGCGCTTGGCGGCCCTGCGTACTCCTTCACCGTGCACGGACCGGAAGAATTCGACAACCCGGCAGGATTGCACCTGAAGGAGAAAATCGAGCGCGCCAAGTTCGTCGTCGCGATCAGCTCGTTCGGCCGCAGCCAGCTCTTTCGCTGGATTGACCAGGATCAATGGGCAAAGGTGCGTGTAGTGCACTGCGGGCTCGATCGCACTTTCCATCCGGCGTCCGCGCCCCCACCTGTCCAGGCGCCGCAGATCGTCTGCGTCGGAAGGTTATGCGAACAAAAAGGGCAGCTTCTGCTCCTGCAGGCGGTGAGAGACCTCGTCGACCGCGGCGCGAATGTGCAGCTCGTGCTCGCGGGGGACGGTGAGCTTCGCCCTCAAATCGAGTCCTACATCGCCGCACATGGCCTGAAGCCGTACGTGCGGATGACTGGATGGATCAACGCAGAACAGGTTCGTCGTGAGTTGGAGCAGGCACGCGCGCTGGTGCTACCAAGTTTCGCCGAAGGCCTGCCAGTCGTCTTGATGGAGGCGATGGCCTTGGGCCGCCCTGTTCTCACCACGAGCATCGCCGGAATCCCGGAGCTTGTGCGCCATGGGCGGGAAGGCTGGCTCGTTCCAGCCGGTGACTGCGAATCCCTGGTCAGTGCCCTCGCCGAGCTGCTGCAGGCAGACGATGCGACCCTGCGTTCCATGGGCGAGGCAGCGCGCGAGCGCGTCCTCGTGCGGCATTGCGTCGATACCGAGGCACGTCGCCTGGTACAGCTGTTTGGAGTCCCCGCATGACCTCACTTGCCCTGATCATCCTGCTGGTGCCGGGCGTGGTGTTGTGCGCCATGGCCTTGCTGCTGCTGGTCGAAACGCTGGCGAGCCTGCTGCCGCGGAGGCCGAAGGTGTCCAGCGGAGCGCCCGTCTCGTACGTGGTGCTCATTCCCGCGCACGACGAGGGACTGGTCATCGAGGACACCGTGCGCACGGCCTTGCGCCAGCTGGGGCAGGGCGGGCGCCTGCTCGTCGTGGCCGACAACTGCAGTGACGACACGGCGGACCGGGCACGGGCGGCGGGCGCGGAAGTGATCGAGCGGCAGGACGAGTGCCTGCGCGCGAAGGGCTATGCGCTCGCCCATGGCATCGCCCATCTGGCGACCACGAACCCGCCGGACGTGGTGGTGATGTTCGACGCGGATTGCCGGGCGAGCGAAGGTGCCTTCGACACCCTGGCAGCCCAGGCAGCAGCCTGCCTGCGGCCCGTGCAGGCCCTCTTCCTGATGTCCGTGCCCGCCGGGGCGGGCCTTCGCATGCGCATGGCGGCCTTCGCCTGGGCGTTCAAGAATTCGGTGCGTCCCCGCGGTCTTGCGCGCCTGGGCCTGCCGTGCCATCTGTACGGCAGCGGCATGGCCTTCCCGTGGGCCTTGCTCCAGGACGTGAGCTTCGCCACCGGCAGCATCGTGGAAGACCTGCAGCTGGGGCTGCGGTTCGCGGCCGCGGGCCATGCGCCCGTGCTGTGCGCGCACGCGGAAGTGGAAAGCGTGTTCCCGGAAAACGCCGCCGGCGAGCAGTCGCAGCGCCGCCGCTGGGAACACGGGCACATCGACACCATCCTGTCGCTCGGGCCGCGGATGTTCGCCAAGGCCCTGCTCGGTCGCAATCCGGCGCTTCTGGCACTCGTGCTCGACATGACGGTGCCGCCGCTCGCCTTGTTCGCGACGGCGCTGGCGGGGTATGGCTGCGTCGCGCTGATCCTGGGTGTCTCGCCCCTGCCGGCTGCCAATGTCGCAGCGGTCTTCCTCGCATCACTGGCCGCATTCACCGGCGCGATCCTCCTGGGCTGGAGCGCGGTGGGGCGCGACTGGGTGAGTCTTACCGAGTTGCTGAGCGGCCCGGTCTACATGGCGCGCAAGCTGCCGCTGTATCTGAGTTTCGTGAAAGGACGGGAAACCGAGTGGACTCGTACGCACAGGGGGCTTTGAACGACCTCGTCTCCGCGCCGTCCCATGAGCGATCGACAAGCCAGGGGACGGCAACTGCAGGCACCGCACACGTGCCGAAGGAGCCCGCACGCCAAGTCAACGAGGACGCGCAAGCATCATCGTCGGCACGTCGATTCGGCCGCCGGCAGGACGTGCTTTTCCTCGTCGGATTGCTGGTGCTCACGCTGGCCTTCTCCGGCGGTCTCGCCGAACTGGTGCACCGCTGGTACCACCAGGAGGAGTACAGCCACGGCTTCTTCATCCCGCTGATTTCGCTCTGGCTGCTCTGGCAGCGTCGCGACGCCCTGAAGCAAAGCCGCGGCGATCCGTCGCCCTGGGGCTGGCGACTGATGCTTGCGAGCGGGCTGATGCTGCTCGCGGGCGAGTTCACGGCGATCTTCCTGGTCATCCAACTAGGTTACCTGGTCGGCCTGGCCGGACTGGTGCTCGCTTACGGTGGCCGCTCGCTGCTGCGTGTGACGGCGCTTCCGATCGCGCTGCTGCTCTTCTGCATCCCGCTGCCGTACTTCATCGACTCGCAGCTGTCGTGGCGGCTGCAACTCATCTCCTCGGAGCTCGGTGTGGGCGTGCTGCGCGCACTGGGCTATTCGGTCTTCAGGGAAGGCAATGTCATCGACCTGGGAAGCTACATGCTGCAGGTGGTGGAGGCTTGCAGCGGCTTGCGTTACCTGTACCCGCTGCTGAGCGTCGGCTTCCTGATGGCGTACATGTATCCGGCGGCGATGCGGTGGCGCGTGCTGATCATGCTGTCGACGGTACCCGTCACCGTTGTCACCAACAGCGTGCGGATCGCGATCGTCGGCATCCTCGTGGAGCGCTGGGGCAATGGGATGGCGGAGGGTTTCCTGCATGCCTTCGAAGGCTGGGTGATCTTCCTCGTGTGCCAGGCGGTGTTGCTGCTGGAGATCTGGTTGATCGAACGGTATACGCTGCGCCGGTCGTTGATCGATGTGCAGCAGTTCCCGGAGGTTCAGCCCGTAGCGCCGAGCCGGGCGAACCGTGCTCCGCGGATGGCGCCTCTGGTGCCAGCGCTCACAGTGGTGCTCGTTTGTTTTGGAGTGGCTCTGGTGGTCAGCGGGCGAGAGGAGGTCCTGCCGGAGCGCGCTAGCCTGCGCATCTTCCCGACGGAGTTGGCGTCCTGGCGCGCCTCCGAAGCGTCCTTGTCTCCCGACGTGGAGCGCGCGCTCGGCTTCAGCGACTATGTGCTGGCGGATTACGTCAGTGACTCCGGGGCGCGGGTGAACTTCTATGCCGCTTACTACGCGAGCCAGCGAAAGGGAGTGTCACCGCATTCGCCGCAGGTTTGCATTCCGGGCGGCGGCTGGGTGATCTCGGACATCCGGCGTGTCGAGTTCCCGGTCGGCGGGACCACTGCTGCCATGCAGGCCGTGCGTGTCGTCATCGACAAGGAGGGGCAGCGTGCGTTGGTGTACTACTGGTTTGATCAGCGTGGGCGACACATCGTCGACGAGTACGAGATGAAGTGGTACCTGTTGCTGGACTCCATCACCCGTCAGCGTACGGATGGTGCGCTTGTCCGGGCCGTTACAGCCATCCTGCCGAATGAGTCGGCGCAGGCGGCAGACGATAGGATTCAGTCGTTCGTGCGGGCCGCGGCCCCGCAGTTGCCGAGATTCATTCCGGGATAGCAGAGACGGGTCGCCGCGTGGCGGCAGCGTCGTAAGCACGGCTAGCGATCCGCGAGGCCCGCCAGCACGCTGCCGTGGCATTCACAAGGCACAGCCCTTCACACTACAGTTCCGCCTTGTACGACATTGGTGCTCTAGACTGCTGGACCGTGCCCGTCAATACTCGTCGGGCTGAAATGGTCAACCGTCCAATCGCGAGCGAAGGTTCACCCCGTGATCATCAGCCTGGCGAGCGCACCAACGGCGAGTGATATGACCAGAACCCCGACGCTGCGGAGCTCAAGTCGCAAGTCCAGGATGCCAAGGGTCTTTTGCGCCACCGCAGCATTCCAAAATTGACCGGCCAGGTAGCTGATCGAGACGCCGGCTACCGCACCGACCGCTCCGGCCACTTGATACCCGCCAAGGCAGCCAGCAAGCAGCGCCACGATGTGCGACGCCTGCTCGTAAAGCATCAGGCGGGGCCGACCGATCACCATGAAGACTTGCGAGAGTACGCGATAGCGGATGCCGATGAGGCTTATTCCCAGCAGGCGGAAGTAGGTTCCGGCGTCCGCATAGCGGTCGTCGTAAAGAAGGTGGACGAGGAGGTCGCCACATGTCAGGAGAATGCCGGCGGCGAGCAGACAGGCGAGGTCCACCCAGGTGCGCGCGCGCGTATAAGCATGGCGGAACTCAGACGGACCCACCGTGTACGCCGCGCTCAGTGCAGGATAAGCGATGCGGGATACCAGCTTGGATACGAGATCGTGCGCCGCCAGCACCAGCAGCGCTGCAACGGCGTAATGGCCCATCTGCGTGGGACCAAGCAGCGCGCCGAGAATGAGACGGTCGCCGTTGCTTACAAGGAATCCAGCGCAGGAAGTGAGTACGATCCAACGGCCGAAGCCGAAAATCTCACGTGCGGCCGGTGCAGAGTATGCGAACCAGTTCCGAGGGCCGGGAAGGAACAAGTGGCTGGCGGCAGACCGCATCCCCGCGGCCACGCATGCGCCCAATACCAAAGAGACAACGCTCCCGTGCTGGCTCGCGCTCCACAGCGTAACAACAAGAGCCAAGACCTGGGACCCGATTTCAATCAGCGTTACTCGGAAGAGGTCCAGTCTGCGGCCGGCCAAATCGAGGTTGGTGGATTGTGCTGACGAAAGTAGCGCCGCGATCGAGAGGCCGGCAATCGTCCCAGGGAGTTCGGCGTTCGCCAAGGTACTCGCTGCTGGCACCCAGCCGCGGGCGGCGGCGAGAGCGAGTCCGCCCGCGCCGACAAGAAGGAGAGCCGCAATGATGGCGCCCTGCAGGAGCTGCAGGGTCCATAGCGTGTTCAGGAATTCCGGTAGATGCGCATTCTCGCTGCGAACCACCACTTGCCTGAAACCGAAATCCGACAGAAGCGTCAGCCCCGCCCAGACAGCGGTGGCAATCAACATGACGCCGAATGCATCAGGGGCCAGCAAGCGGGTGAGAGCGAGGTTGCTCAACATCCGAATCGCCTGGCTTGCCAGGTGCGTGCCGAACGTGAGCACTGCGGCATGCGTGATGGCGCGCGGCGTAAGTGATGCGGCTGGCGCGTTCATCCAAATTAGGATCGGTTATTCTGCTGCGCGTCACGCAGGACCTGCATGACTGGGTGGAGAGGCGAACGGGGCTCTCTAGCGAACGCCAAAGGCGAAGTGTCTCCGGTGCCGGACAGCGGCTCAATGGCTCCATCGAACCAATCTTGTCGAAATGCCTGAACATTTGCGCGCCTTCGTCGTCGTTTTCGTGCTTTGTGCAACAGTGCTCGCGGCGCTGCGACGATCCTTCGAGCCGTTAATGCCTCAAGGCGCATATGTACGCAGGCGCAACGTCATCCTTGCGCTGCTCTCTTCCGCTTTCTTGGCCTCCAATTTCTGGATTTATGCACTGCTTGCGTTTTTTATCCTCCTGTGGGCCAGGAGGTTTGAGGCGGGCAGTTGTGCGCTGTTCTTTGCACTCTTGTACCTGGTGCCCCCGAGTGCCGCGGATGTGCCGGGGTTTGGGCTCGCCAACTTCCTGCTGTCTCTCGATCCGCCGCGCCTCCTCGTGCTCGTGCTACTCGTACCGCTGCTCCCGGCGGCGCTCCGAGCGCGGCGCGTCCGCGGGACAGGGCTAGCCGATTTTCTAGTGTGTGCATATGTCGTCTTGCAGGTGAGTTTGTCGCTCGCGCGAGCCGAGAGCTTCACAAACGGACTGCGAAACGCCGTGTATGCGCTGTTGGATATTGGTCTTCCATACTTTGTGGTAAGCCGAACGCTTTCCAACTGGCGCGAACTGAGGGATGCGGTGGCGCTCGTTTGCCTGAGCGGCGTCGTTCTGGGCGCGATCGGTGTTTTTGAGGGCGCCCGCGGTTGGCTGCTGTTCAAACCCATGATCGAACACTGGGGCCCCAACCTTGGTATGGGCAACTACCTCGAGCGCAGCGGGGTCGTGCGGGCGAGTGCCAGCACCGGACAGCCCATCGTGCTCGGGTATGTCCTGATGATTGCGTACGCTTGCTTCCTCGGCGTGCGCTCCGAAATCAGCGGAACGCGTAAGTTGATGTGCGGGATGCTGCTCCTCGGAGGCCTCGTTGCTACTGTGTCACGCGGTCCTTGGCTGGGCTGCGCTGCTGCCATCGGGCTGTACTGGGCCGCGGCCACACCAGTACGCTTTAGGCTGGCGCTCGCTGCGTCCGTCGCTTCACTGGTTGCTTTTTTTGTTCTGGATTTGCGAATCGCACCCTCAGCACTGAAGGAAGTTGACCAGAGTACCGTCGACTACCGTGCCCAACTTTTCACCGCCGCTGTCGCCATCTTTCAAAAGTCCCCTTGGTTAGGGTCGGATACGTTCAGGCGAGAACTGGCAGGAGCGGGGTTGGTCCAGGGCCAAGGAATCGTCGACGTCGTAAACTCCTACGTGGAGATTGCACTTTCATCCGGGATCGTCGGACTTTCGCTGTTCGGAGGGGCATTCTTGTCGGTCATGAGCTGCGTAAGGGCCGGTCACGCCCTGCTGCGAAAGCCAGCAGAGCAGCGGGGTATCGGCTCGCTTCCCGAGAGCATGCGCCTCGCTGCTCAGTGGCCAACGAGGATCGAGATGCCCAGAGTGCTCATTTCCATCTTTGCCGGAACGATCGTGACGATATCGACGGTCAGCAGCATTTCATTCATCCCCTGGACATATTGGGCTTTCCTCGGGGCCGGCGTGGCGTTTGCGAGAACAGCCGCCGTCTCGCGTCCGTAGCTGGAACCGTTGGCATCATCGAGCGAGTGGATCCGTTACCGCTCTGACTGTATCGGGGCTGTAGTGGGGATGCGGGAATTAGGCCGAGACTTGAACGGGCACTTCGATTCAGCGCCGACTTCAAGTAATGACCTGATCGTGTACCTGACGCCAACGTGTGTCTCAAGGAACCCTCTCACGTAGTCCGCATGCTCACAGTGTCACATCCATGAAAATCACTATTGTCACGCCATTTCCGACTCTAAATGGGGGCATTCGTGTTATCGCCATACACGCTGCCGAACTGCAGCGCAGGGGGCATGAGGTGCATGTTTTACATGCTCCTGCACCACATCCGACGATTGCACAAAGATTGATGAAGGTGTTAGAGCCAACCCGTCCAAGCTTTCCCCGCGATTCGGCGACTCACTTCGACCGACTCAACGTCGCTCGGGACGTGTTGCCTACATCCGGCAAACCGATGGCGGAGCACTTTCCAGCGGCAGATGTGGTCGTTGCCACTTGGTGGGAAACCGCCGAGTGGGTCGCTGATCTCCCAGCGTCTAAGGGGGCCAAAGCGTATTTCGTCCAAGGGCATGAGGTCTTCGACTACCTCCCAAAGGAACGAGTGCGCGCCACATATCACCTACCACTACACAAGATCACAGTGTCCAGATGGTTGGTGGATGTGATGGCGACAGAGTACGGAGACTCGGATGTGACCCTGGCGCCTAACGGGGTCGACGTTGTGCACTTTCGGGCAGCGAGTCGCAGCAAATCTCTGCAGCCGACTGTTGGCATGATCTATTCTGAAGAGCACTTCAAAGGAAGTGATGTGTGCATGCGGGCGGCGACGCTGGCGCGTGAGACTTTTCCGAACCTCCGCTTAGTTGCTTTCGGTGTGCCGGAGCGTCCTGTCACGTTGCCAGCGTGGGCTGAGTACCATGTGCGTCCGCCGCAAGAACTGATTCCTCAACTGTATGCGCAGTGTGATGTGTGGCTTTTCGGAAGTCGATCAGAAGGATTTGGCTTGCCGTTATTGGAGTCCATGGCATGCGGTACCCCGGTGATTGCCACACCTGCCGGCGCGGCGCCTGAGCTCGTGCGCGACAAGGGTGGCGTGCTGGTCCCCTTTGACGACCCAGCGGCCATGTGCCGAGCAATCACCGACCTCTGCTCAGTGGAGGACGTTACCTGGCGAACCTTGTCACGCGCAGCTCGATTTGTGGCGGAGCAGCATTCCTGGGAAGCAAGTACTCAGGCTTTCGAGAGGGGATTGATTCGCGCGCTGCAGAAGGATGGGGGCGGAGACGGTCAAGCAGACTAGGCGCGCAATTCCTCCGTCGAGGGTCGGAGCTGCAGTGACCAAGAGGATGTGCCAACGTTGTTTCGTGGCGAGTGTGGTGCGATGGCCTCTCGATCTTGTAAGTCGGAGAGGCATGAGCCAATGGAGCTAACCAACACCCACCTGCCGAATTAACAATGCGTGATTGCCTTGCGAACTTGGCATCAACGAATACGCGGTGGCGTGGGGAGCGAGTCGTGAAGAAGTTGTTTGCTGCACTGGGACCAGGAGATATGGTGGCCGCGCACCGTCGGCATCTCGTCGGCGATAGGATAAAGAGCGAAACCAGCCTCCCCTTTTCTGATCAACTGGTGGACTGGTGCAAGGCCAGACGGATCAAGCTGTTAGCAGTGGGCTACAACCCCCGGGTCGACGACATCGAATATCCTGGCGTTCGACTTGAACAGCGTGCGAAACCTTTCAGCGGTGCACGGGGTCTTCGCTATCACATTGGGAATGTGCTGTACGGGTGGCAACTAGCATTTCGCGCGCGCACTTTTGGCGCGGAGGTGGCGCTGATCGACTCTGGTACCGCGCACTATTTTGCGCTTTTAGGCTTCCGCTTGTTCGGCATACCCGTTGCCGTCAATTTTCACAATGTGTTGTGGGCCCAGGGGTTCAGGGGACTTAGACGCGGGTCTGGAGTTCTCGACTACCTCAACGGGATGTTCTTCAAGGGGCATGTGTTCGCCGTGGCAGGATGTTCGCCTGAGTGTGGCCGCCAAGTTGCAGAACTTGCGGGCGTGGATGTTCCGTTTTTTGAATGGAGAGCCCAGTTCCACAAAGAAGGTTTTCCGGAAGCTATTCCCGACTGGAACGCGCGGCCCTTCCGGGTCCTCTTCAGCGGGCGAGTCGAGGCGAATAAGGGTGCCCTCGACATCACCGCGATGGCTGCTGGCCTCGAACGGCGGCTACCTGGGTTGGTGCGTTGGGAAATCTGCGGTGACGGCAGCGCGCTGGATCAGTTGCGTGCTGACGTGCGGCAGAGCGGACTTGGCGATGTGATCCGCATTCACGGCAGGCTCGATCGCGCTCGTCTGCTAGAGGTGTATGGCACATGCCATGCAATCGTTGTTCCCACCCGGGGAAACTTTTGCGAGGGCTTACCGCTTGTTTGTGCCGAGGCGGTGATTTGTCAGCGGCCTATCATCACCAGCAGGGTCAGCAACGCCTTGCCTGTTCTCGGTCCCGCGATTGCCGAAGCCGTTGCCGAAAACATTGACAGCTACATCGACGCGATTGTGCGGCTCGCGACCGACAGAGAGGAGTTCGAGCGTCTGCGTGACGCTTGCGTTCCCCTTCGCGAGCAGTTCTTCGACGCTACAAAGAGCTACCCTGCGGCCATCGACAGAATGATGTCCACGTTGGAGGCCGATTGGAAGACTCTTGACGATTACGAAGAAATCGTCCGTGCGCTACCGCCGTCGTGAGACCTCGACGGCATCGCGGTGAAGTTGGTACATCCTCCAGGTCACGCCGTAGAACGGGTTGCAATAAGCACCGCTCATCGCGTTTTCATATACAAGGTTGCTCGCCTGAGCAAACGCATGGCACGGTCAACGCGCCGCAAGACGTATTCGGTGACTGAGGCGAAGCGCCGGTTCCTCCACGAATCGGTGGAAAAACGCGGCGAACGCCACGCACGCAACAGTCGCGGCGAGCCACCACGCCAGTTCAGAGACCAGAGAATGATTGGTGATGCCGAGGCCGAGGCGGAACATTGCGCCCGTAACAGGGTTGTGGATTAGGTAGAGGCTGTACGACATACTACCCAGGAGGAGCAAGGGAGGTGCATCTAGCCAGTGTCCCAGCTTGCCATTCCATCCTGCCACGAAAATCGCTGCGCCGGTAAGAGCCGCCACCAAGAAGGCTGGGTTGACTTGCATCTCGCCCGCTACAAGCAATGCCCCTGCGTGCGCAGTTAGCACGAACTTTGCGGGGGCAGACGGGGTCAGCAGCGCCCACCAAACACAAACGCCGGTCAGAAAGAAGAACCAGTGGCCAAGAAACAGCCCGGGTATGTTCAGCGGCCCCATACCCAGCGGCCACAGATCGGCGAATAGCAGAGTAGGAACAAAGATGGCCGCAAAAGCCGTCCGTTGGTTAACCACATGACAAAGTCGCCCGGCGAGCCACATCATCGCCACAAATACAAGGTAGAACTGGACCTCCAGACAGAGTGTCCAATACACAGAGTTGATCAGTGGCTGGCCCAGCAGGATCGGCATATATGCCACATGCCCGGCAATAACTTCTGCTGAAGGCGCCTGGTAGAACTTGCCGGGAACAAGGTTAGCCGAGAGCAGACCGAAGCCGACCACGACGGCCATAGAGGCCCAATAAGGGAGATCGAGGCGAACGGAACGCCGCAGGATGAATCGGCAGATAAACGCACGATCGACTTTTCTGCCCGCAACAGAATGCGCGATGACGAAGCCGCTGAGAACGAAGAAGACTTGGACCCCGAGATCGCCATGCGACAGCACTGCGGCGAGTCCCGGGACCGCTGCGCTCAAGGCCGAAAGATGTCCGCCGGCGTGCGCGTGAAACATGACCACGGACAGGGCTGCGAGGCCGCGCAACGAATCGATGAAGGTAAACCGCGCCCGGCTTGTCTTCGACATTTCAGTGCCGCCGTTTCGCGAGAGACACGTCATCGGCTCACTGCACCCGCGTGGTTGAAGCGCGTGATGCCACGCCACTGGGCGGGACTGGGGGTCTGATAGATATCGTCGAGCACTGACCATGCGTTTGCCGTCGGAACTGCGCCGGAAAGCTGAAAACAAGAGGGAAATTCGGCCCTGAATGTCTTGTCGGTGAGGCGGACAAAGTTGAGGTAGTTCGCACTGGTTATGTGGTCGAGACACGGTGCAAGCTTGGACGCTCCTCGGAGGGCGTTTACCCGCTCCTGTGGACCAAAATCAGGCGAATATCCGCCCTCATAGCCGCACATGCCACGGATACCAAAACTGAGTGCCCATGCCTTCCAATTCGCGTACAGCGAGGACACCCTGCCAACAGTGAACTTGCCCTCGCCGTTCTCCGTTGTGCGCGCGTACGCATCGGCCAGCGCTAGCTGAAGTTCCAGGTCTCCAGCTGCTTTCAGATAGGCCTCTGCCCGGACGACCTCATTGCTGGTGTTGTACTCTGCCGGCGTGATGTACTGTGCGCAGCAGATGTGGGTGACCCACGAGGACGCAGGCGTCTTGCTGAAACCGGCTTGAGCCGCTGTGGATTGCAGAAGGTATTTGGTGGACGCCAGGCGTGCGTTGCTTGCCTTCGTGTCATCGCTGGAAGTGCCAGTTGCAGTTTGCACACCACAGATCACCTGATATCTGGTCCGATCATTGCGATAGATGCGGCTAATCGTTTGACCGAGTACGGACATTGTCTTTCCGTACCAGTTGTGATGATCCTCCCCCCAGCCATATGAACCCGCCTTCGCGGCTGCGTAGGATGTCTGAAAGAACCCGGCCGCCCAGTTCCAGACCTCGTTAGGGCCTTCGAAGCGCGGGATCATCCATGCCGGACCGATGTCCCTGCATAACGTTGCCAATTGAGACACGTAATCAGTGGAGGGATCGATAGCGAGAGGCGGAGTCACGAAGTAGGGATGCGCCCCCACTTCTGCACACAGCCGGATCATGAGTTCCGGAGGGCATCCATTTTGGATCCCGGCGCTTCCCAAGGCGATGTCTCCGCCGTATTTGATCCAGGCACCAAGTGCGGCGTCGTAGACAAGCGTCGCGAGACTCTGCCACGTTCCGCCAATGACGAGCGAATTGCTTCCCGCGGACAACGGTCCGGCGTACTCGTTCAGGACTGGAACGTCACCGGTGTCATTCACATTCAGTGTGCAGGGTCCGTTGCAGCTCACATTGAACCGCACGGTCACCATCGCTTTGTCGACAAGCCGAAACCCGGAAAGCGCTGCCGAGTAGTGCGAACCGACATTCCGCGTATGACCCGCGTACAAGCTGCCGCGAAACTCCTGACCCGCGTAGAAGACATAGGAGGTCGGCTTGCGAGTGTCCCATGTGGTCACGTTGGTGGTATTGCCCTCCTGCCAATTGAGGAAGCGAATGACCCCGAAGTTCGCCTCGCGCAACCGCTCCATGAACTTGAGGCCGAACACGTCTCCCGCATTCAGAGCCTCCTCATCGTCCTGATGGCAGACCCGCAGATCCGTAAGGTGTGGCGTGCCCACGGCGCCGATACCCAGGACGATGCGCGTCTCGTTCGTCGAAAAAACGAACCGTCCCCCAGTTGCGAAGTTGCTCCTTGGTCGGCCACTTATCGCGCGATGTTCCATGCCCAGAAAGATCGTCCCAACTCCCCGCCACGCGACGACATACCTTCCAGGGCGCGAGGACTGGCTGGGGATGAAGAACACGGTCTTCACGCCACCGTTCGATACTCGCGTGGGGTACCCGTCCAAGTCGAGCGTGTGCGGCTCCGGCCAAGAACTGTTGTCGGAGAACATCCAGTTCTGTGCAGTCTTGAGGCAGTTCAGGAACGGGTAGGCGCCCCCCGACTGCAGGAAGCTTAGGTTGACCTGGGAGCGACCGCCATTGAAGGCAGCCGCTCCTAAAAAACGAGGGGCCGGTGTTCCAGCGCGGGAACTTCCGGCCCGTGCAAGCGAGGTGACCGCAGCGAAAGCCGCAGTACCTTGCAGAAAACCGCGTCTTTCCATGCTCAGTCTACCGATGGCAAGGGGCCGGCTAGTAGTAGCCGCCAGGTGGAGTCGCGACGGCAGCCTTGTTTAGCACGGTTCCGATGACATTGAAGCGAGCTAGGTGACGCTGCGACTCCTGAAGTTCCCGCTTGGTCGACATGCCGTTCCCAGTGACGAGCAAGACGCAGTCGATCTTGGGCAGCACCGCAATCACGTCATCCACAGCCGTCACCGGCGGCAAGTCGAAGATGGTGATTCCATTGGGGGTGGCAGAGCGCAACTGGTCGATGAGGCTGGCCACGCGGGCGGAAGACAGCACATCGGACGCGCCTGCGATCGGACGCGAAGCGGGAAGCACCGTCAGCCTCGGCAGGCCAACGTTGACCATGCAATCATTGAGGTTCGCGTCCCTCTCCAAGTAGTCGGAAAGCGTTGCGCGCACCGGCAGGCCGAGGCACGCACTGATGCTCGGGCGGCGCAAATCGAAGTCGACGAGCGTGGCGCGGTGCTGCGGATGATGGGCGATGCTCATCGCCAGGTTTACCGAAATGACGGTTTTCCCTGCGCCGACAGACGGCGAGGTCACCGCAAGTGTCTTCCACCCCTTCTCCTCCATCTGCTGCAGAACCTGCGTGCGCAGCAGGTCGAATACCCAGCGAGTCGGATTACTCTGCTCGTAAGCCACTACGCGGTTCTGCTCGAGATGCTCCCGATCCAAGGAAACGGACGGCAGCGCTGCTAGCCAGCTTTCACATAGCGTCGCCGGCGGGCTTGGGAAGGGCGTTGCGGCCTTAGAGCGGGGGGATTCTGGCCCCGCCAGCCTCTCGCCGCGTGCCTTGTCGATGGCGCTCTTGATTCTTTCCATGGTGCCTCACGCAAATCGCATCAAAAGCTTGGCCACGAGGAGGTCCAGGGGCAAGTAGAGAAAATGAAGACAGACTACCAACACGACTAGGGCTGCTCCAATCGCGGCCGTGCTTACCCAGAGAGCGCGGCGCCGTCGGTGGGCGTCCGCCGCGACTGCGATGTACGGAACGCTGACCAGAGGTCGCTGACCCAGTATGCCGCTGATGCCGTCAACTCCGCGAACGGTCCCATGCATCGTCTCCACCAAGGCCGTCAGAGCAGCGGAACCACCTGCGGCGAGAGCGAAACCGGCGGCGAGAAGTTTCTTGCGATCGGGCTTGATCGGCTTCTCTGGAACAGTCGGTGGCTCGAGCAGTGCGAAGCGCTCGGCTTTCTGCTCCCCTTCCAGGTTCTCGGCCAGTTGAGCCGTATCCTGCTTGGCGCGGAGCTCGGTGTATTTCCGCTGCGTGGCTTGATAGTCCCGCGTGAGGGCCGCGAGGCCTCGTTCCACTTCCGGTGCGTTGCGGAGTCGGCCCTCCATCTGTGCCATCCTGGCTCGCACGGCGCTTTCCTGCGCCCTCAATGAGGCCATCCTGGATCGGGCAGCGACTATGCGCGCGTCCAGCCGGGCAATTGAGGGATCCCTTGAGGCTTCGCCTCCGCTTACGGCGGTTGAGGATCTCTCCGCCACCATTGCTTGCTCCAGATTCTCGATGCGGCGCTTCTGCGTGCGTACGTCGGGATGACTTTCAGTGTAGATGGCCTGTAAGCGCGCCAGCTCGCCTCGCGCACGCTGGAGTTCTGCTGGTAGATTCCCATTGCCGGATGCCGCCCCGGATGGGGACTGGCCTTGCACGATCATAGCGATGGCGCTTGCCCGGTCTGCTTCGAGCGAGCGAACCTCTTCCTCTGCAGAGCGGTGGTCGCGCTCGATCTGCCGCAGGTCAGACTCTGTCCGCTGCATCGACGCGAGACCCAGTGCCAGGTTGTCCGGTAGCGTGTTGCCGTGCTGTTGTTTGTAGGTGGCGATCTGAACTTCCAGCTTGTCAAGTTCGCCTCGGAGCCTGTCCGACTCCTCTTTCAGGAATTCAGTGGTCTGCGTGGCTCGCTCTGTACGCACCTTCACGTTTTCATTCAGAAAAAGCGTGACCAGCTCGTTCGCAACGGCTTGTGCCATCTCGGCACGCCGATGCTCGAACGACACCTTGAATGCGATCGTCCCGGTGGATCTCGAGCCCGGATTGACGTTCGCGGTCACGAGCTCGACGAGTGTGTTCTTTCGCATCTCGTCGATCTGCTCGGACGGCGTGAGGCTCGTCCCTTCCGTCTGGAAGAGCTTGTATTTGCCGATGATGCGCAGGAGGTTCTCGCGCGTCATCACGCGCTGCTTGATGACCTCGATGCGTTCGTCGGCGTAACTCGTAACGGTGGCCTGCACCAATTCCGAGGGAATCTGTTGGGACTCGATGAGGATCGTCCCGGTGGACTGGTAGACGGGCGGCACGAGCAGCGCGACGGCGGCAGCGACCGCGAGGATGCCAAGAAAGCTTCCGGCGATCAAAACCGCGTGGCGGCGCAGGATCGCGAGGTAGTCGGCTACCGTGAGTTGATGGTCGTCAGGGGACATGGCTGCGGGGGCGTCTCAGAAATCGGCGTGTGCATACGTCAGGGTCAGGGCAACCACGTTGGCGCTCGCGCTTCCTGTCTGGTCGGTGCGTGCGCGGTGCTGCGCGCGTACCGCCAGCGTCCAGAAAGGGGTCAGTTGCCGGTCGTAGGTGGCGGTCAAGTCCCTGGCGCTCGAATTTTGGAGCGCGTGGAAGCGACTCGCGCTCGCCACAAACCCGAGGCCGCTCCGCTCGCTCAGCGGATAACGCAGGGCAACTCGCGCGATGGATGTGAGCGACATCCTTGAGTTCGCGGTGTCGACCTCAGGCCTGCGGCTCGCCTCCATGCGGGCCTCGAGCCGCGGCCCTCTATACGTGAGCTTGGCGGTGCCTTGCCACCCGGTTTCGGGGGCTGGCCCCGTGAACCGCACCACGCCGGCGGCGAGGTCCAGGTCGATCGCCTCGGTCAGCGCACGACGATAACCGCCGAGGACGCCGAACGACCCTGAGTCCTCCGTACTCGCGGGCAGGCCCGGCGCCGCGGAAGGACGATAGGACTGAAAGTCGGCCGACGTGTACCAGGAGGTACGCTCATTGAGATCTGCGGCCACTTGCACCGCTGCGATTGACCTACGGTAGTCTGCGACTTGCCCGATGTCGAATGTCACCCACTCCTCGCGCGCATTGGCCGCCAGCGTGTAATTGGGGCCGGCGCTATAGCTCCAGTTCGCTCCAACGGCGCTGAGCCGGCGCGTGCCATCGATCTCTCGCGGAACCTGCACGGCTACGTCCACTGATCGGTATGCCTGCTGTTCGAGCGCCATGAACACGCCGTAGTTGGCAATTGGCGTGGTATGCCGCCACTCCGCCCGGACCCGAGGGTCCTCCCGGTCAGCGCTGATCCGCGGATCGCTGCTGCGTTCCAGCGTAAGGGCGCCATTGACCTCCAGTTCATCACGATCCACCTGATACCGCGCATGCAGTTCCGGCGTTGCGCGCACGCGCGTCACGGGTTGGGGGTGCGTGCTGCTCATGAGCGGGTTGGAGTCGTGCTCGAGATCCGTGGGTACCGCGAGCGAATAGATCCAGCGACTCTGGGCGCCGGCGGCCGAAGTGAGGCCGTAGAGCGCCAGCGCGACGAGACCGGCGCGTGATACGAAGGGCGCCGCCAGCCCCGTCATCAGGGCACCAGCACCGTGTCACCGCCTAGCAGTGTCACGTTCGTGTCCAGGGCGTCACCATGCAGGAGATCGTTGTAGCGAACGCGTAGGGTCTGCTGGCGCCCGGTCGCATCCCGGCGCAAGACCAGGATCGCGTCGCCGTTAGCGAAGCGGTCCAGTCCGCCGGCTTGGCTGAGCACTTGGAGCACCGTGACATTTGGAGCGGTGAGCGGAACCTGCCCGGGCTTGAGCACCTTGCCGATCACGAAAACGCTGTTCCCCTCGGTCGCTATTACGGATGCCGTGACGCTCGCCTCCGGGATGTAACGCTTAATCGCTTCGGTGATCCTTCGTTCGACGTCGGAAGTGCTCGACCCGGCTACTACCAGGCGACCTACCAGCGGGAAGCTTATGCTGCCATCCGGGAGCACGCGCACCTCGCGGCTCAGGCCCTCCTCGCGCCAGACCGAGATCATCACGCGGTCCCCATGCCGAAGGAGGTATGGTGAAAGCTCCTGCCCCCAGGCCGGGATGCTTGCAGCGAGCAGGAGCAGGGCATTCAAGAGGCGCTTCATGGGCATTGGTAATTGTGTAGGCGCGGTTTAGGAGATCCGGCGATCGGAGTCCGTAAAACACAAGAACCAGGCGGCGCCTGGCTCTTGTGAATACACCGTTACGCAGGGCACCTCCTGCGCTCTCGGAAACGCTCAGATCTTGCGGCGGTTGGAGAAGCCGAGGAAACCCAGCAGCGCCGAGCCGAACAGCCAGATCGCGCCAGGCAGCGGCACCGCACTGACCGAAGTGGTGATCGCGGAGATCGGCGAGTCGGTCGTCAGGGCGAGAACGTATTGCTGTCCTGCCTGCATGACGAACGTGAAGAAGGGAAGGTTGTTCTCGACGGAAATGTCCGTCAGCAAAGTCGCGGACACGATTTCAGCATCAGTGTTCGAGGAATTAATGCCCGTGTCGATGTCGCTGTAGACAGCGTATGAAGCGCTGAGGCCGTTGGTGGGGTCGGTATCTCCCAGGACGACCCTGGTGTTCATCTCGCCCCCGGTTGCGTTGACCAGTTCATAGTACGTCGTGGTGGGTTGGGTACCCGGTGCGAACGTAGTGGTGAAGTCCGTTGAGTCGGCGCCGTTGAACACGTAGCTGTCCCCGAGAGTGACAGTGGCGGCGTGTGCGGCCGGCGCCAGGAAGGCGGCGGTCACTGCGGAAAGGAGCAAGAGTTTCAGTTTCATCGAGGGTCCTCGTTGGGTGGATGCAATGGGTACGCTAGGTTAGCTTCGCGTGCTGGGCTTGCAATAGTTCCTTGGTGCCAAGCGTGCGAGCTCAGTACGCATTCGTCCCAGTGAACGCCTTGAACGTACGGACCAGGATCGACAGATCGAGCCAAAGGGACCAGTGGTTGATGTATTCGATGTCCGACTCCACGCGCAGGATCATCGTCTCGATCTCGCGCGTTTCCCCGCGGAAGCCGCGCACCTGCGCCAGGCCGGTGATGCCCGGCTTGATGTTGTGGCGTGCGAAGTAGTGCGAGATGTGCCGGGCGTATTCGTGGTCGTGCTGGATGGCGTGCGGCCGTGGACCCACCAAGGACATATCGCCGGTGAGCACATTCAGGATCTGGGGCAGCTCGTCGAGGCTCGTGCGTCGCAGGAAGCCCCCCACGCGCGTGATGCGGGGATCGTTGCGGCTCGCCTGCCGCACCACACCGGCCTCCGGCTGGTGCACGTACATGCTGCGGAACTTCCAGATGTGGAAGGTCTTGCCGCCCCATCCCAGCCTCGCCTGGCGGAAGAACACCGGGCCTGGACTATCCATCTTGATCGCCACTGCGATCAGGGCCATCAGGGGAGCAAACAGCACCAGCAACACCGCAGACAAGCAGGTGTCCTCCAGTTGCTTGAGCAGGCGGCGCGTGCCGATCAAGGGCGTCTCGGAAAGCGTGAGAACGGGCACGCCGGCGATCTCGCTCACCGCATGGTTCACAAGCCGCAGCGAGAAAATGTCGGGAACCCAGTGGACAGCCACGTGCTTGTCCAGCAGCTTGAAATAGATTCTCTCGATCACCTCGGACGCGTTCAGCGGGATCGCGAAATACACGGTGCGCACCGAGTGGTCGCGGATGAGGCCCATGAGTTCGGTCAAATCTCCGAGGATTTCGCCCTCCTGCTCGAACGCCTGGTTGCCGGCGGAGTCGGCTGCGGAATTCAAACGCACGAACCCGACCACCTTCTGCCCGAGCCACTCGTTGGTGGTGATGCGTTGGTGCAGGTAGCCCGCCAGCTGCCCAGTGCCCACGATGATGGCGTTGTGCGCCTGGGCCTGGTGGCGGAAGACCTCCTTCACCAATAGGCGCATCGCGGCGTGGATGGCCAGCTGCGCCGCGTAGCCGCCAGCATAGAGTTCGAGGAGGAACAGGCGGGAAAAGGCGTCGGAGCGCTTGGTGACGAAGCCGAGAACCACCAGGACCGCGAACGCGAGTGTCCAGGCCTGCAGCAGGTCCAGCGCCTTGCGGGTGAAGCTCGTGTTCTTCCTGTAGATGGCGAACATGTCGTACAGGAGACCGAGGGCGCCGAGCAGGAGCACGACTGTGATCGTGTATTCGGCGGTCAATGCGCCGACGTTCAACAGGATCAGCCAATAGGCCAGGCTGACGACGGCCATGCCGTCCAGCAGCGGGCGCACGTCTGCGATGCTGCTGCGACGCTGAAGCACGGTGTGCTTGTCGTCAATGGTGGAATGGAGGAAGCCGGAATCCATGGACTGCAGGAGATGAAGGGGCCCCGCACCCCTGGCAGGGTGCGGGGCCAGTGCCTGTTCAGACGGACGCCGTGCCGTGCACGCGGTTCCGACGCCGGCCCATCACGCCGAGCGCACCGAGGCCGGATGCGAAGAGCAATGCTGCCGCGGGAAGGGGGGTGGCAAGAACTTGCGGGCCGAGAAAGGCGCGGTAGTTGCTGATACTGGCCGTCGGCAGACCAGACAGCGTGAAGGTGTCAGTCGCCACACTCCAGTTGAAGACCAGCTCGCCCTTTCCCAAGTGGACGGCGAGGTAGTCGAAGGCCTGATCCGCCTTGAAGGTGCTGGTCGGCGTGCCGTTCGGCGGGTTCTGATTGCTCACCGAGCCGCCCGCGCAAGAGCCGTTGTCGCAGTAGGCGACCGTCGTGAGGCTGCCGGCGAGCAATCCATAGCGCTTCTCCACCGCGTCGTTGATGGCGGCGGGACTCTGCGGCGTGAGGTTCGAGTCGTAGAACCAGACCTGGTCGTCCAGGTAGGTCGCCGGTGACGCGCTCAGGTTGTACGTTTTGGACTTGTACGTGAGCGTGAAGGCGCCATCCACCTCGCTCAGCTCGTACCAATTGCCGACCGGTGCGGCGCACGCCAGGCCGGTGAACGCCAAGGTGGCAAGCAGCAGGCAGCGCGGAATGAAGGTCTGGCTCATGTGAATCAGTTTGATCTAGGGGGCGGGGGCGGCCAATAGCTCAATGGAATCAACGGCGGCGAATCGCTCAGGCCACGGGCTCGGCTTTGGACTTGCCTCGACGTCGAGCGATCAGGCCGGCGGCGACCAAGCCAGATGCGAACAGCAAAGCCGCGCCTGGCAGGGGGGTCGCCACCACCTGAGGACCGGTGTACGCCTGGTAGTTGTCGATGGCTGGAGGCGGCAGGCCCGCAAGCGTGACCGTGTCCGTGGCCACCGCCCAGTGGAACAGCAGTTCTCCCTGCAGGAGCTTCACGGCGAGATACTGAAAGGCTTGGGCCGCGTGAAAAGTGCTGAGAGCACCGGCCCAGGTGAACTGGTTCGTCACCGATGCACCGGCAGTGCAGGATGGCTGGTACCCGTTGTTGCAGGAGGCGACCGGGGTGAGGCTGCCGGCCAGGAGGTTGTACTGCGTCTCGACCGCGGTCGCTATGTTGGCCGGAGTCTGGGGAGTGAGGTTCCCCGAGTAGAACCAGACCTGGTCAGCGAGGTACTGGGCCGGGGACGCCGTCACCAGGTTGTAAGTTCTCGCGTTGAAGGTGATGGAAACGAGCGCGCCATCCTTGGCTTCGAGCTCGTACCAATTGGGAAGGACCGTGGCGTGCGCCACTCCGAGGCAGGACATGGCGGCAGCCAATGCGCAACGAGTGATGGAGATAAGCGACATGTTCGTAGTGTTTGCCACAAACGTGCTGGGGCCGTTAGCTCCAAGGTGCCAATGCAGGCCCCCGGCCATTGACGAGTAGGGGCGCGTTCAACTAGAGGTCACGATGCGCGCTGCCTTCGCCCCACCGCAAACACATGCACCCCCGCCGGCTCCCGCAGGAACTCCTGCGCGCCGCCGAACGCGCTCGCCGCGAACAGGCGCTGCAGGTCTTCCTCGGTGCGATGGATCACCCGCCACTCCAGCACGTAGTCCATCAGCGCGCGCGCCGGGTTGCGCGGATGCAGGTTGCCCAGGATCACTTGGCCGCCGGGTGCAAGGCGGTCGTGGATCCAGTCCAAGAGGTGCACCACGAATTCATCGCTGAAGTAGTCGATGAGGCCCATGCCGTAGATGACGTGCTGCGGCGGCAGCTTGACCTTCTCGCGCCCGAGCGCGAGGCGGATGAGGTTCACCTTGACAGTGCGGACGTGGCTGCCCAAGCCCTCGGCGTCCAGCCTCGCCCCGGCGTATTGCAGCGCCTGCGGGTCGATGTCCGCCAGCGTCACATCAGGCCGGCGGTGGTCCGGGAGCAAGCCCATCATGTCGGAGATCTCGCGCGCAGGGCCGCACGCGAGCGAGGTGATGGCCAGGCGGCCGTGGTGTGACATCGCGAGCGCGGCCAGCCGGCTGGCAATGAGCTCGCGGCGGTTGCGCACTGCCGCAGCGGCGGGGTGCTCGATGAAGAAGTGATCGATGGCCCGGCCGACGCCCACGCCGCCGCAGCGCCGTTCGGAGATGTCGTCGATGGTCTGGAAGTCGCCCGCGTACCCCCGGGGTTTCGCGTAGCAGCGCAGCGCCGTGTGGGTGGCGAGGAGGAAAGGCAGCAACTCCTGCTGCACGCGCGCACCCACTGTTTGCGCAGCGGCCGGCAGCCTGGAGGCCAGGGGACGGCAGGTTTCCTCCAGCCTTTCCAGCACGGCTTCCAGGGCGACGCGCAAGTCGGCCTCGGCCTCCGCGCCGAGTTGGCCCTTCACGCGCTCTTCCTTGTCGCAACGCGCCGCGGCCGCGCGGAAGGCGTCGAGTGCCTCGTTCAGTGCGCTGAACTCGCCGCGCGCCGCGCGTGCGATGGCAGGTCGCGCCACGCCGCCGGCCAGGGCCACGTTGCTCGATCGCTGCCGTTCCACCAGCACGCCGGCCAGCGCGCGCATGAATTCGGCGGCGAAGGCGCGATCGTCCGCCAGCTTGTCTTCCAGTACCGGCAAGGGCAGGACCAGGGCCTCGCTTTGTTCGAGCGCCTTCACCCGTGCCGAGGCGACGGTGCGACCCAGCCAGGCCATCTCGCCGAACACGGACCCGGCCGGCAGACGCCCGAGCTCCTGCTCCGCCCCGTCGTCGCCGATGCTCGCCCCATACAGACCCGCGCTCACGATGAACAGCGCGCTCGGCTCCTCGCCTTCGACGACCACTGGAGTGTGGACCTCGTGCGCCTTGGTGGCCGCATTGGCGAGCAGCCACTCGATGCTGGCATCGCTCAGGCCGCTGAAAAGTCCCAGGTCCTTCATGCCGCCGGTGCCGTCTTCACTAGCACGTGGGGTGTCACACGTCTGTTCCCCAAACGGGGAATCGTTGTGGAAACCCCATCCCGATCGTCGCCGCCCACCGCAGCCCGGGGGATCGCTCCAATAATTGGCCGCAACAGTTTGTTGCAATCAAAGGAACAACAGTGCATGGGAGCACGATGGAAGCGAACCCGTCCCTTGCGGATCCGGGCCGGGCAGTCACCGTCCTGTACCAGCGGGAAAGTGGCAAGCGCCTGACCTACGAAATCAAGGCCGACGGCTTCGGCGGCTACACGATCACCTTGAACGGCAAGGTCCTGAAGCACGGCACCGATGCCCTGGTGGCCAGGGGATTGCGCGCCCCCGGGCCGCAAGTGCGGCACAGCGCGATCAACTATGCGAAGGTGGCGGTGGACTATCTTCACGGCATGGCGGAGTAATAGCGCTGCGCCGTCTTGCGGAACTTCGGGCATCGGGCTGGCTGCTTTCCTCGAGGCTTGGGCGACGCCGGAGATACACGCTTGGCCGCCGCAACGAGGCTAACGCACCTGCCGAGCAGGGCATTGGCACCAAGGAGCCATTGCGAGTGGCGCTCGCCCCGGTAGAACAACGGTCCTTGCTCCGCGCGTCTTAAGGCCGGCGTGCAGCGGCGCAACGTGCGGCGGGGGCGTGCCGAGAAAAATCCACGCATTGCTCGGCCGCGCCGCCGCTCAGGCGTCAACGTCTTTACATGGAGCCGGCTTCGACAGAGATTCAGCCTATGGAAACCAGTCACTACGCCCGCGCTGCCGGAAAGCGGCGCACTTACCGCATCCAGGCCGACCTGCAGGGACGGTTCGAGATTTCGCTGGATGGCAAGGTGCTCAAGCGCGGTTGCGACGGCTTGGCGATCCGCGGGCTGCGCAAGCCGGGGCCTGAGGTGCAGGCTTCGTCCATCCGGCAGGCGAAGGTGGCCATCGACTACCTGCTGGGAATGGCTGAAGAATGAAGTGGCAAGCGCGATGGGCGGCGTGATGTGGCATCGCTGGCGCCTGCTTCCACGCGCGGCTTTCTGCGGCTGGGCGTCCGTGGTTCTGTTCCTTGCGTTGTCGCCGGCGCAGGACCTGCCAAGCACAGGCTGGGACAAGATCAACCACGTGCTGGCGTTCGGCATGCTGGGGGTCCTGGTGGCGATGGGTTGGCCTGGCAACTTGCTGCGCTCGTTGGCGCTGGTCTTTGGTTACGGCCTGTTGATCGAGGGCCTGCAGACGTTCACGCCCACGCGCACGCCCGACCTGCTGGATGTCGCCGCTAACACAGTCGGCTTGTTGGTCGCTTTCACGATATGTACCGCGGCACGCACCCTGGCGGGCACGAGGAAAGCTGCACATGATGAGCGCTGATTCGTGCCACTTCACGACGGACGCTACGCTCGAACGTGGCTGCGATTCCGCCGCCTCCATGCAAGTGTCCGCGACCGTTCCCGACTGGGGCAGGGAAGCCAAGTCGCCTTTTGAATGGGCGCCTACGCGGTCTCTGCTGGCGAGCATCCGGGCTTATCAGCGGCACGCCGGCCGTAGGAACCCGGCCAGCCTCTTGCTGAAGAAGCTCGCTGTGCTCCGGCATCGGTTCTGGTCGGTCGTCACCGGCTGCGACATTCCTGTTAACACGCAAATCGGCGGCGGCCTCCTGCTGCCGCACCCGAACGGGATCGTCATCCATCCGGACTGCCGAATAGGCCCCAACTGCTTGATCCTGCAACAAGTCACGCTGGGCTCCGGCCGGGGCGGCGTGCCGACGTTAGGCGGTCACGTCGACATCGGCCCGGGAGCCAAGGTGCTCGGACGGGTCCACCTGCACGATCACTCGGTGGTCGGTGCGAATGCGGTGGTGCTGTCCGATGTGCCCGAGGGCGTGACGGTCGTGGGAATGCCCGCGCGGCCGGTGCGATCGCGCCAGCGCGCGTGCGCATGAAAATCGGCCGCATGCCGCAGGTTCTAGAGGCGTGCGGTTGTGCCCGGTAGCGGCGCCCGTCACTTGCATGTCGTGAAGTTCGCCAAGGGCGTGCTTGCCACCTGCTTCGCAGACTGGTATTTCGGGCCGCTTAGGTCGTACGGGTTGTTCGTCAGTCCCCAGTAGCCATAGCGGCTCCAACTGCCGGCGACGGTGTACTGCATGAACAGGTCGTTACCGCAACCAAACCACTGCGCCCAGTAATCGACCTGGATGGCCGCCATACGCGGATCTTTGGTCGCCAGCGTCTTGTTGGGGAGGTTCACGTCCGACTGGCCCAGGTCTTGGCCGCCCTCGTAGGCGACGCTGCGAATGCCGTAATAGTTCGCCAGTGCCCTCTGCGTGGCGCCGCTCAAGTCCTGTCCCGCGTAGACCATGTTCGGCTTGAACTGCGGGTAGTAGGTCGTGACATAGGTTTGCATGTCTCCCACGATCTGGTCCACCGTGAGGGTGGGGTTGGTCACGGCTGTTTGCATTGTGTCCAGCGACGTGAGGCCGTAATACGGCGCGCCGGCGACCGCATAGAGCAGGTTCTTCGGCGCGCCTATGTATTTGTCGATGTACTTCAGCTGCTGCTCGCCGATGGCCAAGTACGACCATTGCGTCGCCAAGACAGGGCGGTACCGGGTGTTGAGTGCGGCCGGCCCCATCACCTCCGAGAATATCTGCGAAATCTGGGCGATGCGCTTGCCCACGCGTTTGTACGCGGCCCAATACTTGTCGCAGGGGGCAGGCCCATTGACCATCTGGTCGCGGGTGCACGTCGCGCCATTCACCAGCGAGGTGTCTCCCGCTACGACCTCCGCGATGGCTGCATCGAGGTTCGCCCCGGATTGCGTGAAGGCCCAGTTCCAGACCTCGTTGCTATATTCGAGGTAGACGATCCGCCCGGGGGCCAAGGTCCGATCGAGAAGCGTGGCAAGCTGCCGCACGAAATCGTCGTCCGCGCCGACGGGAATGTTCAGCCAGATGTCCTTGCCCAGGTCGTTTCCGATCTGGACCGCGTACTCGTACGCGCCGCCGCGGGCGCCGGCCTGCGTGGCGTCGGTCGGGAGCGTGCGCTGTGCCCACGTGCTCACGGGGTTGCCGTTCGTGGCCAGAAAGTCCATGAAGCGCAGGACGCCGAAGGGCGCGACGGCAGCCTTGAACTCGCGCGTGAAAGTGTCCGCGCTCGTGTAGCCCGGGCGAAGCAACGTCACTTCCCTGACCCCGCCGTTCGTGCCAGTGAAGCTCAGCATCATCTGGTAGGCGGTGGCGCCGACCACGATGTCAGCGGTGCTGCGGTTGGTCGCCGGGTCGTAGGTGCTGTTGGCGACGCGCACGTCGCGCGAAGCCACAGAATTGACGTTCGCCCGGCCGACGAAAGCCAGCTTGTAGGTTCCCTGCGGGATCAGTGCATACGCATTGGTGTTGTCGCCAGGGTCGGGTTGGTCCGCAGTCGAAGAAACGGAGATCACGACACCGGCGTCCCCGGTTGGCCAGCCGCGCGCATCGACCGCCGCCGCCTCGTCATATGGCGTTGCGGCGGTACCCCAATGGCGTGACAGCTTCATCATGTCGACGAAGGGCGGCAGGCGCGAGTAGTCGGTCAGGCCTTCCAGGTTCGCGCCCAGGGGGGCGAGGGCGAGAGCGGGATCCAGTGCAGCGCTGGGGTCGGAGCCAGTGACGGGACCGGGCGCGACGCTCGGCGTGCCCTGATTGTTCTGCGTACCAGTTAGCACGCCCGAGGCGACAGCATCGCCTCCTCCGCTGGGGCCACCACCACCACCACAGCTTGCAAGCAGAAAAGCGAGCGCCAAAGAAATGGGCATCGTGCGCATGAAGGCTCCCTACAGTTAGACGCGGCTGTTGTTTTTGGAGCAGGCGCCGTGCGTTTCCGCGGGCTCGATGTCCGCTTTCCGTTCAGCGTGTATTCGACGTCCGTTGCCCAGCCGTTAGTGACAAGGTAGAGAGGAAGAAGCCCCGGTCCAACATGCGCGGGGCGGTCGGCTTCGCAGGGTTGACAAGCGGCAAACTCACAGCGTGGTTGAGGGCGTCGCTGTGGCGCGGGTGCCACACACGGAGCGATGGCTATGCTCTGGCGGCCGAGCCCGTCCGCTTGGTGCAGGAATCTCGATCAATCAGCCCATCCGCCAAGAGAAAACCTTATGCCTATTCGTGCTTGGCGACTCGAACTGCTGGACGAGAGTTCGAGATCTACGCAACCCTTAGGACTGTCACTCACAAGCACCGTGAGTAGATATGGCCGCCGTCTCGTTGGCTAGTCCTTCCGAGCCAATCGGGGCGAATGCGGGAGGGCGAAAATTCAGTTCATGAATGCCGCTACCAGTTACAGCGACGCGGTCAACCTGACATCCCGATCGTCAGTTGTCGATCGGGTCGGGGAACGTGCTGGTTACATCCCGGCATTCGACTGGCTACGCGCGGCCCTTGCGATCACCGTGATGCTTCATCACGACCACGTCATAACTTGGCAGGGTGGCGGCTCGTTCGCGGTGCAGATCTTCTTTGCCCTCTCGGGGTGGTTGATCGGCGGGATTCTGATTGGCATTGCCCCCGCAGAATTGCCGCGTTTCTATTTCAATCGTGCTCTGCGGATCTGGGTGCCTTACTACATCGCGCTCGCCCTGCTGTTGACAGCCAGTCTGTGGAAGGACCACATCGGTGAAAAGTGGATCGAGTTCGTCGCGTACAAGGCGCTCATGGTCTGGAATCTGTTCGGCACGCCGCAACTGTCGGAGTTCGTCGACCAGATGCCGCTTCACGGGACAGGAAGCCACTTCTGGTCTGTCAACGCAGAAGAGCAGTTCTACCTGCTAAGCCCGCTGCTGCTCGTGCTCGCTCCTCGGTGGGGCCGGTCCCTCCTGCTGTGGAGTGCGTTGGCAGCAGTTGCGCTTTGGACGGGAAATGTCTACGCCAGCATCGTGCTGGGGGTTCTTGCAGCAATCGCGGTGGCGACCTTCGGCCCGTTTCATCTTTTGAGCCGCACACGGGTGGTACTCTCGATCGCACTGGCAGCGGCAGCCTTTGGACTCTGGCGGGGTGGTCCCTTCACACTGCTGGCGCCTCTCTTTGGAGTCTCTGCCGTCCTCTTGCTCGCATCGCCTGGTACGCCCTCGCAGATCGGGAGGATCGCAGGTGGCATGAGCTATCCGCTCTATTTGAACCACTGGATTGGAGTGTTCGTCGCAAACTTCCTGCTCTCTCCGTACGGGTTGCGTGACTCCGTCCCTCGCCAGATCTTGGCAAGCCTATTGAGTCTGGGACTGGCAGTCCTGCTGTACTTGTACATTGATCGGAAGGTGCTTTCACGGCGGGAACGTTGGTTCAGCACGGGGGCTGGACGTGCTTGCTTCGCCTTGGCGGTCGCCATGATCGCTGCCGGAACTGCTTTTGCGGTGTTCGTAAAGTAGGCCCACGTGCCGTCCGACCCGCTCCCCCGCTGAAGCCGCCAGCGTGGTAACCGTCGAACTTGCGTCGGCGCCGCGCCCACATTGATCCATTTGGACTCTTGGAGAGTGTTGTTTTCACACCTATCCTGTGGGTTTAGGAGTGCTGCCATCAACAAGTCTCTATATCGAGCGGCGCGCTACAACCCTGTCGCCGAGTTGATAAAGAAAGCTGCCGCTGGCTCGAAAGTTGGTTTGGCAGCCCTCGACATGACTCTGCGCGTTTCCAGGGGCGACATCGTCATCGACTGCGGCGCGAATGTCGGAGACGTCACCTCGCGTTTCTTCCGAGCAGGGGCGACCGTTTACGCCTTTGAGCCAAACCCGATCTGCTTCAAGGTGCTAAGGCGTCGATTCCTTGGGCTCGATAATGTGAAGTGCATCAACCAGGGCGTGATGGACCGAAATACGACACTCAGGCTGGAAACCCCTCTGCCTCATGAACGCTTTGATGCTCTGGACGCAACTGTGGCAGCAACCTTCCTTGAGGGCATTCACACGACTGCCGAATATCGCAGCAACTCGGTGGAGGTAGAGTGCATTGACCTCTCCGCGTTCATCCGCCGTGTAGGCCGTGTCAAGTTTCTAAAAATAGATATCGAAGGCGCGGAAATTGCAGTGATCAATTCGCTGATTGACACTGGTGCAATCGACAATGTCGAGCTCGCGGCAGTAGAAACTCACGAGCGCTTTTCACCAGGATTGTTGGCGGACACCAATGCACTGCGCGATCGCATCGCTCGCGAGCGCTTAGAGCAAAAGGTTAGACTTGACTGGTACTAGTGCGACGACCTATCGGCTTTGTCCTCCCGAGTCAGGACTAGAGCATCGTTGCGTCTCAGGGTCGAAGTGAAGCGTGAAAGACACGGTGGCGGGCTCGCCGGCCAGACCGTGAGCGAGGAATAATCGCCGGATGCCTCCATATTGGCGCCCCCTCCTCAAGACCGTCTTCTGGTTCGCCGCCGCCTTGGTGCTGTACCTGGCCCTCTCGCCCGCGCAGGGGCTGCCCAGCACAGGCTGGGACAAGATGAACCATGTCTTGGCGTTCGGCACGCTGGGCGCGCTAGCTGCACTCGCTTGGCCCGCGCGGCTGCCCCGGTCGCTCGTGCTGCTTTTCGGCTACGGGATCCTGATCGAAGTGCTGCAGTCCTTCACGCCAACTCGCTCGCCCGAGCTGCTGGACGTCCTCGCCGATTCCATCGGGTTGCTGCTCGTCGCCGGGTTCTCGAAGGCGATGTTCAGATTGTCCAAGCCGCGCGCCGAATAGGGGACGCCGCCGCTGGGCGGGCTGCACTTCGCGCGGACGTGCCTCTTCGCTCGTCAGGAGTGCTGGTTCTGATGACGCTGGCAAATCAAAAGTGCCTGCGATGCTGTCGCCCCTTCTAACGCCACAGGAGCCGGGTCTCGCGCCACCGCTCGCTTTTTCATCAAGGCAATCCGGTAAAGGTTTGCGGCGCCGCGTAGCGATGGACTCCGCCGAGCGTAAGGCTTAGTTCCTAAGTGCCATTTTCTGGACCAGCACTCGAGCGTTAGTCTGAAGTCCCCAAGGAGGGCTTTATGTACATCACGCTCAATGCCTTTTTAGCGAAATTTCGGATGGTCCCGCTCGTCCTGGCCAGACTCGTCGGTCTGTCCGCGGTTGTAGCAGCCTCGTTCAGTGTTCAAGCTGCATCGGCGCCGATTTTCACCTCGGCAGCTTATACGACCATGATGGCCGGCACGCCGGCCCACGTCAACGGTTGGTGCAGCAGCTGTGGTGGGACCTATGAGGTCAGCGACGTTTTCAACCTTGGCACCACTTCGACAATCACGGGGTTCGAGTTGGGGACCACGCTGGGTTACGGCGGACCCCATAACATCGCCGTTAGCATTTGGGACACCGCTCTTCAAACCCAACTCTATTCAACCACCGTCGCTGCGGGCGCACTTTCCCACAATGTCATATCGTCCAACGCAGTCGATGTGGTCTCCGCGTCGCTCGCTCCTGTCACCTTGGGTGCGGGCACTTACCGTATGAGTTGGTACGACAGCAACATGGGCGTGCCGGCGTGGGTCACGGGCATCGACGATCTTCTCTGGCAGACCTTCCCTCAGATTGGAGGTCCTAACGCGTACAGCTTCCCGAATGGCGACACCGCCGGCTTCCGGATCTTGGGCGACGTGTCCGCGGTTCCGCTCCCGGCAGCGGCGTGGCTGTTCGGTTCAGCATTGTTGGGGGTTGTCGGTTGGGGTCGACGTCGCAAGCCGAGTGCTGAGGCTGGCTGCTGATCACAAGGCTGGTTGCGGGGGGCCCGTCTTCTTGGCCGGGCCCCGAGGCCTGCAGAAACGCGAAAAGGGTTAGCGGCTACTCGCACGCTAACCCTCTTGGTGTCTGGTGGCGCTTCAGGGACTCGAACCCCGGACCTGTGGATTATGATTCCATCGCTCTAACCAACTGAGCTAAAGCGCCGAAGCCCGAAATTATAGCCCAGGCGAGGTTCAGTTGCCGGCCTGTGCCAGCTCTTCCGTTACGAGCCGCACGATCAACCGATCGAGGGTGTCCACCGAATAGTTGCGCACATCGTGCACCGTTTCGCGCCCGGGGCCGCTGCCGGGGCGGTCGGCCTTCGCATAGGTGAGAAACACGAACTTCCCGCCCGTGTACTGCGCGATCTGGCGCTGGATGTATTCCCCCTGCCGGTCCAGACCGCTGGCGCCCACTGAGAACACCTTGATGCCCTTGCCGAGCGCGGCCAGCATGTCCTCGTCGTACTGCGGGCCGCCGTAGTCCAGGTGCGGCGGCGCGTCGGCTAGCAGCACCACCATGCGGGTCGTGCCGCTGTCGCGCCAGGACAGTTCGTGCACGGCCTCGTGCAGCGCCTCGTTCATCGCCTCCGGGTAGTCGCCGCCGCCGCCGGCCTGCAGCGGGTAGAGCGCCTCGCGAAGGAAGGCGCCCACGTCGTTGCTGAAGTCGTGGCTGCGCAGCAGGAAGGCATCGCCGCGATCGCGATAGGCGACCAAGCCCAGGCACAGGTCCGGGCGGCTGGGCAGGTTGGCCACTTCGGCGGTGATCGTGCGCAAGGTCGCCTTGAGCTTGTCGATCTCGTCGGCCATGGAGCCGGTGGCGTCGATCAGGAACAGCAGGTCGAGTCGGGCCCGTGCACTGGCCGGCGGCGCATCGAGCCGCACTTCCACCGCGCTCTTCTGGCCGCGCGTGAGCTGGCCGCCGGCCTGCCGGCCGTCCTTGCGCACGAGCACCTGGTACGCGCCCGAAGCCGCCGGGTCGAATGCGGCGGGGTGTAGCCACGCACGCCCGCCGGCATCGGTGCGCGCCCACATTGCGTAGCCGCTCGTGCCTTGCACGGCGACCTCCGCGTCGCCGACGGGGCGGCCGCGCGCATCCTTCACCTGCAACAGGTAGCGCTCGCGCACCTCGCGCGGGCGGTGCGCCACCTGCGTGCGCTCGCGGAAGGCGAGGTAGGCGCTGAAGTCCGCGTTGTCGTCGACCACGCCTGCGGTCACGGCCTGCGAGGGCTGCGGCACGAGATCGTGCGGCGGCTGCAGTTCGCGTTGTGCCGCCGGGGCCGCGGGCGCAGGCACGGCGAACGGTGCGGCAGGAGCGGCGGCCGGAGGAGCGGCGCCGCGCACGCGATCTTCGGCGCGGGCGCTGCGTTCGGGCGCCGACTTGGCCAGCGCGTCGGGCGCGTACCGGCCCTGCGGCGTGCCCTCGGGCCAACCCGGCACCTCGCGCGTGCGGATCGGGCCCGTGCAATGGGTGGCGGAGGGCGCCTGGAAGTTGGGCAGCACGCGGGGCGCGGCCACGGACCAGGGCTGCGGCTGCGGCCGGGGCTCGGGCCAGACGCCTTGGGCCGTGGCGCTGCAGGCGGCGAGCAGCGCCTGCGCGCAAAGCAGGGCGGCGACGGCAGGGAAGGGACGGCGAGCGGGCATGCGGACTCCTGGAGTGGGTCCTGCCTGCACGGGCGGCGCGTCGCCGCGGGGTGAAAAGTTACGACCCGGTCTAACCCCGATCCGCTTCGGGCGCCGTTGAACGTGGTGTGAAAATCAGCCCATGCCCCACCGAGACGCGCTCGACGAGGACCTGATGCTGGCCTACGCCCAGGGCGAGACGGCCGCCTTCGACGTGCTCTATGCACGGCACGAAGCGGCGCTGTACCGCTTCGTGCGCCGTCTGCTCGGAGCGCGTCTGTCCGCCCAGGCGGACGAGGTCTTCCAGGACACGTGGCTGCGCATCGTCGCCGCCCGCGCGTCCTTCCAGCCGCAGGGCGCGTCCTGGCGCGCGTGGGCCTTCACCATCGCGCACAACCTGGCCATGGACCGCCTGCGCGTCTCCGGCCGCGAGGTGAGCGTCGACGTGGAGGAGGACGGCGAGGAGACGCTGGACTGGCTCGCCACGCACGCGCAGCCGTGGGCGCCTTCGACCGAGGACCAGGCGTTCTGGCGCGCCGCCGGTGCACAGCTGCTGCACTGCCTGGAGGCGCTGCCGCCGGCGCAGCGCGCCGCCTTCCTGCTGCACCACGAAGACGGCGCCACGGTGGAAGACCTGGCGCAACGCCTGGCCTTGCCCTTCGAGACGGCCAAGAGCCGGCTGCGCTACGCGCTGCAGAAGCTGCGCGGCTGCATGGGCGCCTATCTCGCGCCGCTGGAGGCCGCACGATGACGCAGTTGCGCGACCCCCGCCTGGGCAAGGCCCTGGATGCCGCGCCCGACGCCCGGCTGCAGCCGCACGCCCGCACGCGCGAGGCGATCCGCGCCGCCGCGCATGGTGCGGTGCAGCCCGCGTGGCGCCGGTGGTGGACGCGTGCGGCCACGAACCCGCTGCCCTGGACGGCCGCGCTTGCGTCGGTGGTGCTCGCGACCGTCGTCACCGTGACCTGGCAGGGCAAGGAGCCACCCGGCGCGCGGCCAGAGGTGACTGCGTCCGTGCAGCCGGCGCCGGCGCCGTCCACGGCCACCGCGCCCGCACCGGTTCCGGGGGCGCCCGCGACGACTGCGCCCGCTCCCGCCACGCGACCCGCCGCGCCCCCCGCTGCGGTTCCGGGCCGGCCGGCAGCCGACGCGCTCGCGAAGGCCGCGCCCGTGCCCGAGTCCAGTCGCGATCGTGCCGAAGCGCGGGCGCCTAGCGTCGTGGCGCAAGCGCCGTCGGCACCGGCTCCTGCCGCCGCGCCCGCGCCGGGTGTGCCCGTGTCGCCCGCGCCGGGTCCTGCGCCGGCCGCAGCCGCACCACCCGCGATCGCCGTCGCGCCCGCAGCGCCGCCCGTGCCCCAGCCCATCCCGGCCGCGCCGGCAACGCGCGGACTCGACCGGAAAGCGACGGCGTCCTTGCGCGCTGCGCCGCTGGCGCTGCCGTGGACGCAGGTGCGCATCGAGGCGCAAGGCAAGTCGGTGGTGGTGCCGCGGACGCGGGCCGGGGAACTGCCGGCTCTCGTCACCAGCGTGCTGGCCAGCGCGGCGGACGACGCCGGTTCGGCTGCGCCCTTCAGCCTGCGGCTGGAGCTCGCACAAGGCGACGAGGCGCTGGGGACGCTGGACCTCGTCGGCGAAACCTGGCGCTGGACCTCCATGCGCGAGCCGGGCCCGCCCCGGCGGCTGCACGCCGACCCCGATGTGGACGGGGCGCTGCGCGGCGAGGCGCAGCGGCTGCTGGGCCGGTGAGGGCGTCCCGGCCTAGAGCCGGGATCCATGGTGCGCTTGACCCGGCGCCCGTGGATTGCGGCTCGCCGCCGCAACGCCCTACCGGTGCTTGAACGCCGCCTTGCGCTTGTTCACGAACGCGTCCATGCCTTCCTTCTGGTCCTGGGTGGCGAACAGGGCGTGGAACATGCGGCGCTCGAACATGATGCCGTCGGCCAGGCCGCCTTCGAAGGCGCGGTTCACCGACTCCTTGGCGGCCAGCACGGCGATCTGCGAGTAGTCGCAGATCTGCAGCGCGGCGCCGAGCGTCTCTTCCATCAGCTTGTCCAGCGGAACGATCCGGCTCACCAGGCCCGCGCGCTCCGCTTCGGTCGCATCCATCATGCGGCCGGTGAGCGCCAGGTCCATGGCCTTGGCCTTGCCCACCGCGCGCGGCAAGCGCTGCGTGCCGCCCGCCCCGGGGATGATGCCCAGCTTGATCTCGGGCTGGCCGAACTTCGCGTTGTCCGCGGCGATGATGAAGTCGCACATCATCGCGAGCTCGCAGCCGCCGCCGAGCGCGAAACCGCTCACCGCCGCGATCACCGGCTTGCGCACGCTGCGGATCGTCTCCCAGTTGCGCGTGATGTAGTCGCCCTTGTAGACGTCGGCAAACGTGTAGCTGGCCATCGCGCCGATGTCGGCGCCGGCCGCGAACGCCTTCTCGCTGCCGGTGAGGATCATGCAGCCGATGGCTTCGTCCGCGTCGAAGGCCTTCATCGCCTGGCCAAGCTCGTCCATGAGCTGGTTGTTCAGCGCATTGAGCTGCTTGGGCCGGTTGAGGGTGATGACCCCCACCTTGCCTGCTTCGGTACGCACCTCGATCAATTCGTAGGTCATGGCGGGCCTCCTGTGTGCGGGCAACTATAACCAAGGGAAACCATGCTGCGGACGCGCGCGGGCGCGGTGCCAGAATGGCGCGAAAGGAGACCCCATGAGCGAAGCCACCGTCCTGTACGAGGCGCGCGGCAGCGTCGCCCTCGTCACGTTGAACCGGCCGCAGGCCCTCAACAGCTTCACGCGCCGGATGCACCAGGATCTCAGGTCCGTCCTGGACCGCATCAACGGCGACAAGGCGATCCGCGCCGCGGTGCTCACCGGCGCGGGCCGCGGCTTCTGCGCCGGGGCCGACCTGGCGGAGTTCGACTTCGAGCCGGGCCCCGACCTCGTCAAGCGCGCCGACCCCGGCCCGGTGATCGAGCAGGCCTTCAATCCTTCGATCCGCAAGCTGATGGACCTGCGCGTGCCCACGGTCGCTGCCGTGAACGGCGTCGCGGCCGGCGCCGGCGCCTCCTTCGCGATGGCCTGTGACCTCGCGGTGGCGGCGCAGGGCGCGAGCTTCATCCAGGCCTTCAGCAAGATCGGCCTCATCCCCGACGCCGGCGGCTCCTGGTTCCTGATCAAGAAGCTTGGGCTCGCCCGTGCCATGGGCTGCGCCATGCTGGGCGACAAGGTCAGCGCCAAGGACGCCAAGGAGTGGGGGATGATCTGGGACGTCGCGCCCGAGGGCGAGGACTGCATGGCCGCCGCGATGAAGCTCGCGCAGCGCCTGGCCACCATGCCCACGACCGCACTGGTGCAGACGCGCAAGCTGCTGCGCGCCGCCGCCTCCAACGACCTGGACAAGCAGCTGGACCTCGAACGCGACACGCAGTCGGCGCTGGGACGCACGCACGACTACATCGAAGGCGTGATGGCCTTCCGCGAGAAGCGTCCCGCGAACTTCACCGGCGAATGAGCGCGCGTTCGCCTGCACAGCTCGCCGCCGCCGTGGGCGAGGCGATGTACGCCGACGATCCGGCGGTGCGCGACTTCATGCAGATCGAGCTGCTCGCCTGCGAGCCGGGCCGCGCGCTGATGCGCATGAAGGTGCGCGCGCCCATGCTCAACGGGCACAAGATCTGCCACGGCGGCTTGATCTTCACGCTCGCGGATTCGACCTTCGCCTACGCGTGCAACAGCCGCAACAAGGTGACGGTGGCGGCCGGCGCCAGCATCGAGTTCCTCAAGCCCGCGCACCTGGACGACGTGCTCACCTGCGAAGGCGTGGAGCAGGTGCTGCAGGGCCGCCACGGCATCTACGACATGCGGGTCACCAACCAGCGCGGCGAGGTGGTGGCGGTGTTCCGCGGCAAGAGCGCCAGCATCCAGGGCACGGTGATCCCGGAGGAATGATGAAGACGTTTGCGCTGGAACCCATCGAGAAGGCGAGCGTCGACGAACTGCGCGCGCTGCAGCTCAAGCGCCTGCGGCAGACCCTGCGCCACGCCTATTTCAACTCGCCCGTGTACCGGCGCAAGTTCGACGCGGCCGGCGTGCATCCGGACGACTGCCGCAGCCTCGCGGACCTGCCGAAGTTTCCCTTCACGGGCAAATCCGACCTGCGCGACGCCTACCCCTTCGGCATGCTGGCGGTGCCGCGCGAGCAGTGCGTGCGCCTGCATGCTTCCAGCGGCACCACCGGCAAGCCCACGGTGGTGGGCTACACCAAGAACGACATCGAGACCTGGTCGGCGGTGATGGCGCGCAGCATCCGCGCGGCCGGCGCGCGGCCCGGCGACATGGTGCACGTGAGCTACGGCTACGGCCTGTTCACGGGCGGCCTGGGTGCGCACTACGGCGCCGAGAAGCTGGGGCTCACGGTCGTGCCCTTCGGCGGCGGCCAGACCGAGCGCCAGGTGCAGCTGATCGCCGACTTCAAGCCCGACATCATCATGGTCACGCCCAGCTACATGCTGGCCATCGCCGACGAGTTCGAGCGCCAGGGGCTGGACCCGCGCGAAAGCAGCCTGCGCCTGGGCATCTTCGGCGCGGAGCCCTGGACCAACGACATGCGCGCCAAGATCGAGCAGCGCATGGGGATCGATGCGGTGGACATCTATGGCTTGTCGGAAGTGATGGGCCCCGGGGTCGCCAACGAGTGCGTGGAGACCAAGGACGGCCCGACGATCTGGGAAGACCACTTCTATCCCGAGATCATCGACCCCGAGACGGGCCAGCCCGTGCCCGAGGGCGAACTCGGCGAGCTGGTCTTCACCAGCCTCACCAAGGAGGCGCTGCCCATCATCCGCTACCGCACGCGCGACCTCACGCGCCTGCTGCCCGGCACCGCGCGAACCATGCGGCGCATGGAGAAGATCACCGGCCGCAGCGACGACATGATGATCGTGCGCGGCGTGAACGTGTTTCCCACGCAGATCGAGGAGCTGATCCTCAAGCAGGCCGTGCTGGCGCCGCACTACCAGTGCATCCTCACGCGCGAAGGCGCGCTGGACGAACTGGTGGTGGCGGTGGAAGCAGGGCAGGGGCTGGACCCCGAGCAGGAGGACGTGCGCAGCGCCGCGGAGCGCCTGGCGCACGAGATCAAGGCTTACATCGGGACCAGCGCGCGCATCGACCTGCGGCCGGCGGGGGGCGTCGAGCGCAGCCTGGGCAAGGCGAAGCGCGTGGTGGACCAGCGCCGGCTCTGACGGCCCCGCGCGATCCTCAGCGCTGCTCGATGTGGTCGACCATCAGGTCGAGATACGCGTCCTCGCCCATCACGATCCGGATGCGGGCCGGCAGGTACTGCAGGCTGGGTGCGAACCACATCTCCACGTTGATGTTGCCGCGCGGATTGGTGAGCTGGCGCGGCTTGAGGTGGAAGGCTTCCACCGTGCCGAACTTGCCGGTATGCAACTGGTCCTTGCCCACGATCTCGTAGACCCATTCGTCGACGCCGCCCGGCCGCGCGAGCCAGACCTTCACGCTGCGCCCCACCTCCAGCACCTCGCGCCCGCTGGCGAAGCGCTGGCTCAGTTCGACGAACTGGCTGGCGGTGTCCTGGACCCCCGGCGGGCGCGGCACCGTGCGGCCGTTCTCGAGGATCACCACTTCGTCGCCCATCTGCGCGGTGCGCCGCTTGCCCGGGCGCAGCTCCTCGTAGGCGCGCGGGATCAGGCCGTCGGGCGTGACCTCGCCCTGGCTGGTGAGCACCTGCGTGCCGAAGACCTGGATGTTCGCGTCCAGGCGCACCTGGTACTTGCTGCCTTCGCGCTGCCACTGCACGCGCGCGTCGCCGTAGAGCGGTCCGCGGAAGCGGCCGGTGAGCACGTAGTTGAGGCGGGTGTCCACGGGCCACCCGTCCAGGGCCGCGGTGTCACTGGACGTGGACGGCGCGCTGGCCGCGGCGCTTGCCGGCGCTGACGCGGCGCTCGCCGGGGCCGTCGCGGCGGACGCCGCCACCTGCGGCTCGGAAGCCGCCGGCACTGCCGCCTGCGCCAGCTGTTGCTGCCGCGCGCGTTCCTCCGCCTCCACCCGCGCCTGCGCCTCCTCGCGCTCGCGTTCCTCGGCTTCGCGCTGCGCGCGCGCCTGCTCCTGCGCTTCCTTCTTGCGGCGCAGTTCCTCCGCCGAAGATGCAGGAGGCCGGGGCTGGGGCGCCGCGCGCGCCTTGGGCTTGGCAACCGTCGCGGTCGCCACCGGCACCGGCGGCGGCGCGGCGGGCTTGAGCATGCGCGTGTACATGGGCGGCGCCATCAGGGGCAGGCCGGAGATCTGGTCGGCCTGGCGCGAGATCCACTCCAGTCCCAGCACGTGGCCCACCACCACCGCGGCGCTGAGCAGCGCGAGCGTCAGCTTTGCGGGCCGAACCACGTTTGCGCCCTCGCCGGGTCGCGCAGCACCAGCCGCCAGGTGGTGACGGCCGCCGGAACGGCCAGGTCCAGCCGCAGCAGGCGGCGGTCACGCGCCACCATCGCGGTGACCCGGCGGTGCGACCCCGCGTACAGCATCAGGTCGTCCAGCTTGCCCAGGCGCCAGGCGCTGCCCGCGACTTCGACGCCCACCCATTCGTCGTTGGCGGCAAAGCCTGCCTGCTCCGCGGCGCCGCCGCGCAGCACGTTCTTCAGGACCACGCCCGCGTTCTCCGTGACGCGCACGCCCAGGCGCTGCTGCAGCTGCGCGGGCTCCTCCATGACGGAGATGCCGTGCGCCTCCAGCAGGTCCTTGAGCGGCAGCTCCCGCGTGCCGTGCACCCAGGCGGCCAGCTCGCGGGTGTAGGCGCGGCCGCCCAGCTCCTTGAGCACGGAGGCGAAATCGGCTTCGGCCATCGGGCCGGCCTTGCAGCGCTGCCACAGGGCGCGCATCACCTCGTCCAGGCTCGCATGCCCTTCCTGGCGCAGCGTGAGGTCGAAGCACAGGGCCACCAGCGCGCCCTTGGTGTAGTAGCTGACGGTGGCGTTGGCCGTGTTCTCGTCCTGCCGGTAGTACTTCACCCAGGCGTCGAAGCTCGCCTGCGCGACCGACTGCACTTCGCGGCCCGGCGTCTGCAGCACCTGGTTGCAGGTCTTGGTCAGCAGCTTGAGGTAGGTCGCATCGTCGATGAGGCCCGCGCGGCGCAGCAGCAGGTCGTCGTAGTAGCTGGTGAAACCCTCGAAGAACCACAGCAGCTGGGTGTAGTTCTCCTGCTTGTAGTCGTAGTGCGCGAACTCCGCCGGGCGCAGCCGCTTGACGTTCCAGGTGTGGAAGTACTCGTGGCTGATGAGGCCCAGCAGCGTGACGTAGCCCTCGCCCATGCGGGCGTCGCCCACGCGCGGCAGGTCGCGCCGCGAGCAGATCAGCGCGGTCGAATTGCGGTGCTCCAGCCCGCCGTAGCCGTCGTCGATGGCGTTGAGCAGGAACAGGTAGCTCTTGAACGGGGGCTTGCGCCGGTCGTGCCAGAAGCGGATCTGCGCCTCGCAGATCTTCTGCATGTCCGCGATCAGGCGATCCGCGTCGAAGGATTCGGTCGCGCCCGCCACCACCAGCCGGTGCGGCACGCCGCAGGCGCGGAACTCGGCGCTGAAGAAGGGGCCCAGTTCCACCGGGCAGTCGACCAGTTCGTCGTAGTCCTGCGCCAGGTAGGTGCCGAAGCCGCGCTTGCCGGTCTTCAGCGGCTCCAGGCCGGTCGCCGCCTCCCAGTGCGGGTAGGCGCGCGGCGGCACCAGTTCCAGCTCGTGCGGCTCCTGCGCCATGCCGTGCACCCGCAGGCACAGGCTGGTGCCGTTGAAGAAGCCGCGTTGCGAATCGAGCCAGGCCGTGCGCACCGAGTTGTCGAAGGCGTAGACCTCGTAGGAGAGCACCAGCGGGTTGGAGGGCACGCAGTCCACCTGCCAGGTCGACTTGTCCAGCTGCTGGATCGCCACCGGCTTGCCGTCCTGGCGCGCGCTCAGCTTCTGCAGGTGCCGGGCGAACTCGCGCAGCAGGTAGCTGCCCGGGATCCACGCGGGCAGCGACACGCGTTGCCCCGCCTGCGGCTGCGGCACCGTGAGCGTGACGTGGAAGAGGTGGGCGGCGGGATCCGCCGCCTCGACCCGGTAGTGCGGGCCGGCCGGACGCGCGATCACTTCCCGCCGTTCGCCAGCATCTTCTCGACTTCCGCCGCGCCGATGGCGCCGGGGACGCGCGATCCGTCGGCGAAGATCAGGGTCGGCGTGCCGGTGATCTTGTACTTGCGCCCGAACTCCGTGTTGCGCGCGAGCACGCCAACGTCGCAGGAGCCGTCCGCCTTGGCCGGCGCCTCGCTGCGCACCATCCAGTCCAGCCAGGCGCGGCCGCGGTCCTTGGCGCACCACACGGCCTTGCTCTTCTCGACCGAGTCCGGGCCGAGGATCGGGTACAGGTACATGTAGATGGTGACGTTGTCGATCTTCTGCAGGTCGCGCTCGAAGCGCTTGCAGTAGCCGCAGTTCGGGTCCTCGAACACCGCCAGCTTGCGCTTGCCGTTGCCGCGCACGATGGTGAAGGCGTCCTTGACCGGCAGCTGGCTGAAGTCGATCGCCAGCAGCTTGTCCATGCGCTGCTCGGTCAGGTTCACGCGGTTGCGCGTGTCCATCATCTCGCCGCTGAGGATGTAGTTGCCTTCGGCGTCCGTGTAGAACAGCTCGGTGCCGATGCGCACCTCGTAGATGCCGGCCATGGGCGTGCGGTTGATCTCGTCGATGCGCGGGAAGTTGGGCATGCGCTCGGGCAGGTTCCTGCGCAAGGCGCTTTCCACCGCGGGCGGCACCGAGCGTGCCGCATTGGCGGCCGTCGGGGCCATGTCTTTTTCGGCGGCGCCCGCCACCAGCCCGGCTCCCAGCAGCGCCGCAGCCAGCGCGATCCGCATCGCATTCGCGTTCATGTTCTTTCCGTTCTCAAAAGCGAGCGGCCCTGGCCCATTGCCTGCCGCACCACCCAGCGTTTCACCGGCCCGCTGCGGTCGAAGCCGCGCATGCCCCAGTTGCGCAGCCAGGACCAGGGCTCGGCCGACTGCGCGAACAACTGCTGCAGCCCGTCCGTCGTCCAGGCCATGGCCAGCACGTCCATCTTGCGCGCCCGCTCGTAGCGGCGCAGCAGCTTCTCGTCGCCCAGGCTGCGCCAGTACTCGCGGTCGTGCAGCACGCGCGCCAGCGTCTCGGCGTCGCCCAGTCCCAGGTTCAGGCCCTGGCCGGCCAGCGGGTGCACGTTGTGCGCAGCATCGCCCGCGAGCGCCCAGCCCGGGCCGACCCAGCGCTGCGCATTCGCGCGCTGCAGCGGCCAGGCCATGCGTTCGCTGGCCAGCGTCATGCGTCCCAGTTCCGCGCCGGTGCACGCCATCAGCCTGGCTTCGAAGTCGCCCGCCGGCAGGGCCAGCAACTCGTCGGCGCGGGGCTCCTTCACGGACCAGACCAGCGCCACCGAGTTCCCTTGCGCGCCGCCCAGCGGCAGCAGGGCGAGCACGTTGCCTTCCTCGAACCACTGGTGGGCCACGCCGCCATGCGGTTTTTCACACTCCAGCCGCGCCGCGATGGCGCGCTGCGGATAGGACGTGACCTCGAACGGCACGCCGAACTCCGCCCGCGTGCTGCTCGCGCGGCCTTCGCAGACCACGGTCAGCGCGGCGGGCGCGGGCGCGGCCAGCAGCTCGATGCGCGGCTGGAAGCGCACCGCTTCGGCCAGGCGCGCGAGCAGAGGCTGGACGTCGACGATCCAGGCCAGCGCCGGCACCTGTTCGTCCTGGGCCGAGAAGCGGACGTGGCCGCCGTCGTCGCCGCGCACCTGCATGGCGGCCACGGCGGTCGCGTGCTGGTCGTCGGGCCAGGCGCGCAGGCCCAGCAGCAGCTCGCGCGAGGCGGCATTGAGCGCATAGGCGCGCACGTCCCCATGGCCGGAAGCGGGCGCGGGCTGTGCGTCGACCAGGCCGACGCGCAGCCGGTCGCGCGCAAGCAGCAGGGCCAGGGTGCGGCCCACGATGCCGGCGCCGCGGATACACACGTCATAGGGGGCGGCCATGGAGGGATTGTAGGAGCCGGGCACAATCCCTGCCCATGAGCCAAGCCCCCGACGTGACCGCCCGCCTTGCCCGCCTGTTCGTCTATCCGGTCAAGTCCTGCGCCGGGGTGGAAGTGCGCGAGGCCCTGCTGACGGAAACCGGCCTGGACCTGGACCGCGCCTGGATGGTGGTGGACGAAACCGGCGCCGGCGTCACCCAGCGCGAGCTGCCCCGCATGGCGCTGGTGAAACCCCAGCTCAAGGTGCACGAGGTGGTGCTGCGCGCACCGGGCATGCTGGCGCTGCACCTGTCCATGGACACGGTCGAGGAACCCATGCGCGTGCGCCTCTGGGACGACGAGGTGCCGGCGTTCGACATGGGCGACGTGGCCGCCCAGTGGTTCACGGATTTCCTGGGGCGCAAGCTGCGGCTGGTGCGCTTCGACCCCGAGCACCGGCGCCTGTCCAGCCTGCAGTGGACCGGCGGTGCCGAGGCGCTGAACCAGTTCAGCGACGGCTATCCGCTGCTGGTGGCGAGCACGGCCTCGCTGGAGCAGCTCAATGCCAAGCTGGCCGCGGGCGGCCACGCTCCCGTGGGCATCGAGCGCTTCCGGCCCAACCTCTTGCTGGAAGGCGTGGAGGCGCACGACGAGGACAGGCTGGACCTCATCCGCATTGCCACCGAAGGCGGCGAGGTGCAGCTGCGGCCCGTGAAGCCCTGCGCCCGCTGCCCCATCCCCAACATCGACCCGGCCACGGCCGAGAGCGATCCGATCGTCACCGACACGCTGCAGGGCTACCGCCGCAACGCCGCGGTCGGCGGCGGGATCAGCTTCGGCATGAACGCGATCGTCGTGGACGGGCTGGACCAGACCCTGCGGGTGGGCCAGGCCGCCAGCGCGAACTTCAAGTTCGACTAGACGCTGCGCTCACGGCGCGGTCGCGAACTGCGAGTCGCCGGCAGCGGACGCGGCGGCACCGGCCTCGGTGAACAGCGCGGAATCGCCGGGCTCGGACGCTTCGGCCTGCTCCGGCTGGATGAAGCGGATCGGCCGGCGCGTGCGCGGCGACATGCGCGCGAGCTGGCCGGCGAGCGCGCCCTGGATCTCCTCCGCTTCCATGGGCCGCTCGGCCAGGAGCAGGGCGGCGATGTGGAACTGCAGCGTCACGTCCGGCTTGAGGCCGGGCAAGGGCATGAGGCCGGCGGCGATCAGCCGCGTGGCGCGCTCCGTGACCGAGCTGCGCGCGCCGGCGCCTTCCAGGATGACGCCGAAGCGTGCCTCGCCCACCCGGCTGACCGTGTCCACGTCGCGCAGCAGGCGGCGCAGCTTGATCACGCTGCGCAGCAGGCTCTGCTCGGCCACCGCGCTGCCGAAGTACTCGCGGATGCGCGCGTGGTTCACCAGGTCGATGTACATGATCGCCGCGTTCTCCTCGTCGCGGCGGAAGCGGGCGACGACCTGGCGCAGCCGGTCGGTGAAGAGATGCGGCGCGAGCAGGCCGGTGAGCGCGTCGTGCGTGGACAGCGCCTGCTCGCGGACCTCGGCGCCGTGGCGGTCGCGCGAGCGGATGAACAGGGCCACCAGCATCAGCGGCACCTCGGCCGCGATCCCCGCCACCACCACGTACTGCGAGACGAAGGGCACGGCTCCCCATCCCAGCGCGCTCGACACGCTCGCGACGAGCGCGGCCACCAGCGGGAACTGCGCGGCGAGCACCCAGCGCGCGACCCCGTCGCCGCGCCACCAGGCGAGCACGGAAACGAGCAGTGCCGAGACGCTGGCCAGGCACAGGTACACGCCCACCAGCGGGATGTGGATGGACTTGGGGACCAGCACGGGCACGAGGGCCAGCAGCAGGCCGGCGGCACCGAGCACCAGCGTCCACCGGTCCAGCCAGGGCAGGCGCCTGCGCAGGCCCAGGGTCTTGCGCACGAACAGCATGGCCGTGCCGACGGCGGCGCAGGCCAGCATGGTCGTGGGCGCGTCCTGCAGCAGGCCGGACCCGGGCCAGAGGAACTGGCCGGCCATGCCGGTGTACGAGGCCACCGCCAGCGTGGTGAGGGCCGCATAGCCCGCGTACCAGGCAAAGCCGGCGTCGCGGTACGCCCAGGCCAGGGCGAGGCAGCCGGCAATGAGCAGCAGCAGCGCGCCGAAGGCCAGCCCCAGGCCCAGGTACTCCGCCTGCACGCGCTCGGTGTGGTGCGCCTCCGTGGCCAGCTCCAGCGGGAAATTCGCCGGCGTGGCGTGCTGGATGCGCACGAACACGTCGCGCGCCTCGCCGGGCGGCAGCTCGAGCCGGAAGAAGGGGGAGCGGCCGCGCTCGGGCCAGCTGGCGACCGCGAGCGTGTCGCCGGCGCTTTCCGCGCGCCACTGGGCGCCATCGGTCTGGTACACGGTCACCTGGTCCAGCAGCGGCATCGGGAACTTGAGCAGCCAGTCCTGCCGCTCCCTGGCCCCGCGCTGCAGGCGCAGGTGCAGCCACAGCGCGCCCTGCGCGGGCAGGTGGTGGATCGCGCCGGGCTGCCCCGGTGCGAAGCGGGCCGGCGGCGCGTGCAGCACCTGCGCCAGCGTTGCGTCGCCGTCCGCGTCCACCCAGCTGCGGGCCAGGACCTGGGCATCGACGGCACCCATGGCGTCGCGCAGCACGGTCGCCGGCGGGGCCTCCGCCGCGGCGGCGTGCAGGCACCACAGCACCGCGCAGAAAGCCCCCAGCAGCCGGGCCATCCCCCATGGCATACACTTTCGGGCTTCGCTAACGGGTGCTGACATGAGTTTGAAGTGCGGGATCGTGGGCTTGCCGAACGTGGGCAAGTCCACCTTGTTCAACGCCCTGACGAAGGCGGGTATCGCCGCCGAGAATTACCCTTTCTGCACGATCGAACCCAACGTCGGCGTGGTGGAACTGCCCGATCCGCGGCTGGGACAGCTGGCCGCGATCGTCAAGCCCGAGCGCATCGTGCCAGCCATTGTCGAGTTTGTCGATATCGCCGGGCTGGTCGCGGGCGCCAGCAAGGGGGAAGGGCTGGGCAACCAGTTCCTGGCGCACATCCGCGAGACGGATGCGGTGGTCAACGTCGTGCGCTGCTTCGACGACGCCAACGTGATCCACGTCGCGGGCCGCGTCGATCCGGTGTCGGACATCGAAGTGATCCAGACCGAGTTGTGCCTGGCCGACCTGGGCACGGTGGACAAGACGCTGGCGCGCTACACCAAGGCCGCCAAGTCGGGCAACGACAAGGAGGCCGCCAAGATGGTGCAGCTGCTGCCCAGGGTGCAGGCGGCACTGGACCAGGGCCAGCCGGTGCGCACGCTGAAGCTGACCGACGAGGAGAAGGCGCTGCTCAAGCCCCTGTTCCTCATCACCGCCAAGCCGGCGATGTTCGTCGGCAACGTCGACGAGAACGGCTTCGAGAACAATCCCTATCTCGACAAGCTGCGCGAATACGCCGCGACGCAGAACGCGCCGGTGGTGGCCATCTGCGCCAAGATCGAGTCCGAGATCGCCGACATGCCGGACGAGGACAAGAAGATGTTCCTCGCCGAGATCGGCCAGGAGGAGCCCGGCCTGAACCGCCTGATCCGCGCGGCCTTCACGCTGCTGGGCCTGCAGACCTACTTCACCGCCGGCGTGAAGGAAGTGCGCGCCTGGACCGTGCCCATCGGCGCCACCGCGCCCCAGGCCGCGGGCGTGATCCACACCGACTTCGAACGCGGCTTCATCCGCGCGCAGACGATCGCCTTCGAGGACTACGTCGCGCTCAAGGGCGAGCAGGGCGCGAAGGACGCGGGGAAGATGCGCAGCGAAGGCAAGGAATACGTCGTCAAGGATGGCGACGTGATGAACTTCCTGTTCAATGTTTGAGGCCCCGGCGAACGCGTGACCTGCCGCGACGGGCGGCCTTCCTGTCGCCGTCTCGCCACGAAAACTCCTTCCCCTTCTTGCCAGCCGCGTGCGCGGCCCGGTAGATTGCGCCCACCTGCCGCAGAGCAGGAGAAGAACAACAAGCAACGAGGAGGGGTCCCGTGTCCATCCCGAACGCGTGCCGCGCCGCGGCACTGCTCGCGCTTGCGCTGCTCGCCGGCTGCGCGGCCGAGGTGAAGGTGGTGCCAGCGCAGCTGGCACCGCTCACGCACGCCGCGCCGGAGATCGTCGCGGCAAGTGACCTGCCCGTGCGGCTGTCCACCGGCTATACGCGCACGGTGCCCCGACAGAGCCGCTGGAAGGCGGTCGGCTCGCTGGCGCAAGGCACCGTCTACCAGCCGCTGAACACCGTCTTCGCGATCGAGGGCCGGCACATGCACGAGGCCTGGCTGGTGCTGCGCGGCGGTGCCCTGCAAGGTTTCTGGCTCCCGGGGGAGGACCACTACGCCGGCCTGGAGCAACCCATTCCATTCCCGCTCGAAGGAGGAGCATTCCGATGAAACGTCACTTCCTGAAACTCGCCCTGCTGGGCACCGTCGTGGCCCTGGCCGGCTGCGCCGCCAGCGGCGTCAAGCACGACCAGATGGCCGCCAGCATGCCCAGCCTGAAGGCGGGCCAGGGCCGCATCTACTTCTATCGCACGTCCTCCATGGTGGGCGCGGCGATCCAGCCGGACATCCGCCTCAATGGCCAGGTGGTCGGCGCGTCCAAGCCGGGCGGCTTTTTCTACGTCGACCGGCCCGCCGGCAGCTACGTGGCCAGCAGCAGCACGGAAACGGAGAAGACGCTGTCGTTCACGCTGCAGGCCGGCGAGACCAAGTACATCCGCTCGTCGGTCGGCCTGGGCATCGTCGCCGGCCGCGTCGTGCTGGAGCCGGAGAACCGCGCCAAGGCGCTGGACGAACTCAACTCCCTGAGCTACACCGGCTCGGTCGCCGCGCGCTGAAGCCCTTCGCCGCGCGCGCGTGCAGATCTCACTGCAATCGCGCGCGGCCGCTTCCATCATGGGCGGACCGGAGCCGCCCATGACCCCCAGCCACCGCTTCCTTCTGCGCCTGCGCCAGCGGGCGGTGTACTGCTACGAGCTGCTGCTGTATGCGCTGCTGCTCGCGCTGGTGTTCGCCGTCGTGCTGGCGGCTTCGCCGGCGACCGGCGACGACGTTCAGTGCGGGAACATCCAGAGCAGCGCCATCGTCATCACCATGTAGCGCAGGAACTTGCCCACCAGCATGTAGGCCGTGCAGGGCCAGAAGGGCAGCCGCAGCCAGCCGGCCACGGCGCACAGCGGGTCGCCGACGATGGGCAGCCAGGCGAGCAGGCAGGCCTTGGGGCCGAGCTTTTCCAGGAAATCCAGCGCCTTCAGGTGGGTCCTGGAATGGCGGTACTTGTCCACCGCCTGGTGCGTGCCGTAACCCATCCACCAATCGAGCATGCCGCCCAGGGTGTTGCCGATCGTCGCCACGACGATGGCGCTCCAGAACAGGTCGGGGTTGAGCTTCAGCAGGCCGAACAGCGCCGGCTCCGAACCAATGGGCAGCAGCGTCGCCGAGATGAAGGCGGCGACGAAGAGCGTGCTCAGGCCGTATTGCGGCAGCGCGAGCAGCGCGAACAGTGTTTCCATCCAGGCAGGCATTGCGCGCGCATGATATCGGGCCGGCGAGGGCCATTGGCTTGATCTGTCGCAAGGAGCGATTTCAGACACTGAAACGTCCCGGGCCTACAATCGTGCCTCTTTTTTCGGCAGCCCTCCCATCCCTCCCATGCGCATCGGCCCTTACACCCTCGCGAACAACGTGTTCGTGGCGCCGATGGCGGGAGTGACGGACCGGCCCTTCCGCCAGCTGTGCCGCGCCTTCGGCGCCGGCTACGCGGTCAGCGAGATGGTGACCTCGCGCAAGGAGCTCTGGAACAGCCTGAAGACGTCGCGCCGCGCCAACCACGACGGCGAGCCCGGCCCCGTGGCCGTGCAGATCGCCGGCACGGACGCGCAGATGATGGCCGAGGCGGCCGCCTACAACGTCGAGCGCGGCGCCCGGATCATCGACATCAACATGGGCTGCCCGGCCAAGAAGGTGTGCAACAAGTGGGCCGGCTCCGCGCTGATGCAGGACGAGCCGCTCGCCGTGGCGATCGCGCAAGCCGTGGTGGACGCGTGCGCGCCGCATGGGGTGCCGGTCACGCTGAAGATGCGCACGGGCTGGTCGGCGGACCACCGCAATGCGGTGGCGCTCGCGCGCGCCTTCCAGGACTGCGGCGTGCAGATGCTCACGGTGCACGGCCGCACGCGCGAGCAGGGCTACAAGGGCCAGGCGGAGTACGCCACGATCGCGGCCGTGAAGGCGGCAGTGGGCATCCCGGTGGTGGCCAACGGCGACGTCGTGTCGCCACGCAAGGCGCGCGAGGTGCTCGCGGCCACCGGCGCCGACGCGGTGATGGTCGGCCGCGCGGCCCAGGGGCGACCCTGGATCTTCCGCGAGATCGTGCACTTCCTGGCCACGGGTAAGGAGCTCGCGCCGCCGCTGGTGGCCGAGGTGCAGCGCGCGCTCGCCGCCCACCTGCAGGACCATTACGCGCTGTATGGGAAATTCACCGGTGTGCGCAGCGCGCGCAAGCACATCGGGTGGTACGTGCGAGCGCTTCCTGGAGGGGAGGCGTTCCGCGCGGAGATGAACGCGATCGAGGACAGCACGACGCAGCTGTCCGCGGTCGACCGCTTCTTCGAGGGCCTCGCGGCCCGGATGGACCGCATGCCGGTCGCGTCCGCCGCGGGGGTGGAGGAGCTTGCCGAGAACGAAACATGAGCAAGAAGCACATCGAGGAGTGCGTCCGTGCGAGCCTGGAAGGCTATTTCCGCGACCTGCGCGGAACCGAGCCCGACGGCATGTACGAGATGCTGGTGAAGGTGGTGGAGAAGCCGCTGCTGGAGGTGGTCATGGCCAAGGCCGACAACAACCAGTCACGCGCGGCGGAATGGCTGGGCCTGAACCGCAACACGCTGCGGAAAAAGCTGATCGAACACAAGTTATTGAAATGAACGCCCTCATCTCCGTTTCCGACAAGACCGGCATCGCCGAACTGGCGCAGGCCCTGCACGCGCTGGGCGTGCGGCTGATCTCCACCGGCGGCACCGCGAAGCTGCTGGCCGACAAGGGACTGCCCGTCACCGAGGTAGCGGAGCTCACGGGCTTCCCGGAAATGCTCGATGGCCGGGTGAAGACCCTGCATCCCAAGATCCACGGCGGCCTGCTCGCGCGGCGCGACCTGCCCGAACACATGGCGGCGCTGCACCGGCACGCCATCACCACGATCGACATCCTGGTGGTGAACCTCTACCCCTTCGAGCAGACCGTGGCCAAGGCCGGCTGCACGCTGGAAGAGGCGATCGAGAACATCGACATCGGCGGGCCGGCCATGGTGCGCAGCGGCGCCAAGAACTGGAAGGACGTCGCGGTGCTCACCGATGCGTCCCAGTACGAGAAGGTGATCGGCGAGCTGAAGGCCTCCGGTGCCGTGTCGCTGCAGACGAAATTCGCGCTGTCCGTCGCTGCGTTCAACCGCATCAGCAACTACGACGCGGCGATCAGCGACTACCTGTCGTCGTTGCAGCCGGATGGCTCGCGCTCGCTGTTCGCGGCGCAGGCCAACGGCCGCTTCGTCAAGATCCAGGACCTGCGCTACGGCGAGAACCCGCACCAGCAGGCCGCGTTCTACCGCGACCTGTATCCGGCGCCGGGCTCGCTGGCCGTCGCGCAACAGCTGCAGGGCAAGGAGCTTTCGTACAACAACATCGCCGACGCCGATGCGGCCTGGGAATGCGTCAAGAGCTTCGACACGCCCGCCTGCGTGATCGTCAAGCACGCCAATCCCTGCGGCGTGGCCCTCGGCAAGGACCCGCTGGAGGCGTATTCCAAGGCATTCCAGACGGATCCCACCTCTGCCTTCGGCGGCATCATCGCCTTCAACCGGCCGCTCGATGGCGCGGGCGCGCAGGCGGTAGCCAAGCAGTTCGTCGAGGTGCTGATGGCGCCCGAGTTCACGCCCGAGGCGCTGCAGGTCTTCGCCGGCAAGGCCAACGTGCGCCTGCTGAAGATCGCCTTGCCGCCCGGGGGCGACCGGCCCTGGGACAAAGGCCAGAACCTCATGGACATCAAGCGCGTGGGCTCGGGCCTGCTGATGCAGACCGCGGACAACCGCGAGCTGGCGCTGTCGGACCTGAAGGTCGTCACGCGCAAGCAACCCACGCAGCAGGAGCTGCAGGACCTGCTGTTCGCATGGAAGGTCGCCAAGTACGTGAAGTCCAACGCCATCGTCTTCTGCAAGGACGGCATGACCATGGGCGTGGGCGCCGGCCAGATGAGCCGCCTCGACTCCGCGCGCATCGCCAGCATCAAGGCGCAGCACGCGAAGCTGTCGCTGGCGGGCACGGCGGTGGCAAGCGACGCCTTCTTCCCCTTCCGCGACGGCCTGGACGTGGTGGTGGACGCGGGCGCCACCTGCGTGATCCAGCCGGGCGGCTCGATGCGCGACCAGGAGGTCATCGACGCCGCGAACGAGCGCGGCGTGGCGATGGTGTTCAGCGGCGTGCGGCACTTCCGGCACTGAACGGCAGACCGCCGCACGCTTGAAGCTCAGGCCAGGGTCGCGAACACTTCCCTTGCCGCCTGCACCGTCGCCGCGATATCCTCGTCGCTGTGGGCCGAGGACACGAACCCTGCCTCGTACAGCGCCGGGGCGATGTACACGCCGCGATCGAGCAGGCCGTGGAAGAGGCGACCGAATTTCGGCGCATCGCTTTGCATCACCTGCGAATAGTTCTGCGGCAGCTGGGGCAGCAGGAAGAAGCCGAACATCCCGCCTTCGCAGTCGGCGCTGAAGGGCACGCCCGCTGCGGCGGCCGCCGACGTCAGCCCGTCCACCAGCGTCCGCGTCTTCTTCGCCAGCGCCTCGTAGAACCCGGGCCTGGCGATCTCCTGCAGCGTTGCCAGGCCGCAGGCGGTGGCCACCGGGTTGCCCGAGAGCGTGCCGGCCTGGTAAACCGGCCCCAGCGGCGCCAGGTTTTCCATCAGCGCGCGCGGGCCACCGAAGGCCGCCAGCGGCATGCCGCCGCCGATCACCTTGCCCAGCACGGTCATGTCGGGCGCGAAGCCGGGGATCTGCTGCGCGTAGACGCCTTGCGCGCCGCGCAGGCCGACGCGGAAGCCCGTCATCACCTCGTCGAACACCAGCAGGGCGCCGTGCTGCGTGCACAGCTCGCGGCAGCGCTTCATGAACGGGACGCTGGCACGCACGAAGTTCATGTTGCCCGCGATCGCCTCGATCACGATGCAGGCCAGGTCCCGGCCGTGCGTGGCGAAGGCCTCTTCCAGCTGCGCGATGTTGTTGTATTCGAGGACCAGCGTGTGCTGCACCACTTCGGCCGGCACGCCGGCCGACGTCGGATGGCCGAAGGTCGCCAGGCCCGAGCCGGCCTTCACCAGCAGGGCGTCCGCATGCCCGTGGTAGCAGCCTTCGAACTTGATGATGCGGTTGCGGCCGGTGGCCCCGCGCGCGAGGCGGATCGCGCTCATGGCGGCCTCGGTGCCGGAGCTCACGAGCCGCACCATCTCCACCGAGGGCAGGTGCCGGACGATCTCCTCGGCCAGTTCGATCTCGCGCTCGGTCGGCGCGCCGAAGGAAAAGCCGTCCTGCGCGGCGCGCTGCACGGCCTCGAGCACGCGCGGGTGGCCGTGGCCCAGGATCATGGGACCCCAGGAGCCGATGTAGTCGATGCAGCGCGCGCCGTTGGCGTCCCAGAAGTAGGGGCCTTGCGCGCGCTGGACGAAGCGCGGCGTGCCGCCGACGGCGCGGAAGGCGCGCACCGGCGAGTTCACCCCGCCGGGGATCAGCGCGCGGGCGCGCTCGAACAGTTGGACGTTGCGGTCAGTGTTTGATGTCATGGGCGGGGAGGTCGAAAACTGCGGAGGGACTCGCCTCCTCGTCGTCGGCTTCCCCGGCATCGGGCTGCGCCCAGAACAGGCGGTCGGGCACCACGTTGCCCATGCCCGGGCGGAAGCCGCCATCGAGGCAGCGGTCCAGGTAGGAGAGCGCTTCCACGGACGCGGCCGCCAGGTCGGCGCCGCCCGCGACGAGCGCCGCCAGCGCGCCGGACAAGGTGTCGCCGGCGCCGGAAAACACCGCGTCGAAGCGCTCGAACTTCTCGCTGGCCAGCACCGTCTGCGGCGTGGCGAGCACGTTCTCCACGAACTGGTCGGGCAGCGGCACGCCGGTGACCAGCGTGTAGGGAACGCCCATGTCCGCGGCCGCCTTGGCGAGTTCGCGCGGGGTGGGGCTGCGCTCGTTGTTCCACTCCGGCAACAGCCAGCGCCACAGCGTGCTGTGGTTTCCAACCAACACGGTCGTCTGCGGCAACATCAGTTCGCGGAACGCGTCTTCGTACAGGTCCGTCGCGTCTTCTTCCCACCAGGAAAGCGACGGCATGTACGAGATGACGGGCACGTCCGGGTAGTCGGCGGCGATCTCCGCGATGGTGCTCAGCGTCTCCGGACTGCCGACGAAACCGACCTTGATCACCTGCACCGGCACGTCCTCGAGGATCGTGCGCGCCTGCTCTGCGACAGCGTCTTCGTCGAAGGCAAAATGGTCGAAGACTTCACCGGTGTCGCGCACATACGCGCCGGTCACGACCGGCAGTGGATGCGCGCCCACCGATGCGATCGCAGTGACGTCGGCAGACAGGCCGCCGGCGCCGCTCGGGTCGCTTGCGTTGAACACCAGCACGCAGGCCGGGCCCTGCTCTTCGCTCTCTGGCGCGGAGGGCTTGGTCTCGATAGGTGTGGAATTCGTCATGGGCCCGTGATCTTCCCTGCGGCGCCTCACCGTGATGGTAGGCAAAGGGCCTAGATACAATCGTTGCATTCTAGATGAAGGCACTTTAAGCTGTGACTGAGACGACGACCAAGACCTGGATGTGTCTGATCTGCGGGTGGATCTACGACGAAGCCGCCGGTGCACCAGACCACGGACTCGCCCCCGGAACTCCGTGGGAGCAGGTGCCGATGAACTGGACCTGCCCCGAATGCGGGGCCCGCAAGGAAGACTTCGAGATGGTCCAGATCTAACAAGAATTCGATTCGCGGCGTTGGGACGCACCCGGGAGGGAATGCCGCACCTTGGAAGTTAAAAAACGAGGAGAGGCATCAATTGAGCACCACTGGATTGAAGGTGTTGGTGATCGATGACAGCAACACGATCCGGCGCAGTGCGGAGATCTTCCTGAAGCAGGGCGGCCACGAAGTGATGCTGGCCGAGGATGGCTTCGATGCGCTGTCCAAGGTCAACGACTACGAGCCCCACCTGATCTTCTGCGACATCCTGATGCCGCGGCTGGACGGGTACCAGACCTGCGCCATCATCAAGCGCAACCTCAAGTTCTCCGCCGTTCCGGTCGTGATGCTGTCCTCCAAGGACGGCGTGTTCGACAAGGCCCGCGGCCGCATGGTCGGCTCGCAGGACTACCTCACCAAGCCATTCACGAAAGACCAGCTGCTGCAGACCGTGCAGCAGTTCGGCAGTGCGACATAAGAAGGAGAGATGCAATGGCCATCCGCAAAGTGCTCGTTGTGGACGATTCCAAGACCGAGCTGATGTTCATGACCGACCTGCTGCAGAAGAACGGGTTCTCGGTCAAGACCGCCGAGAGTGCCGAGGACGCGTTCCGCCGCCTCGGTGAAGACAAGCCGGACCTGATCCTGATGGACGTGGTGATGCCCGGCCAGAACGGCTTCCAGCTCACGCGCGCCATCACCCGCGATCCGCTGTACGCCGACGTGCCGATCATCATGTGCACGAGCAAGAACCAGGAAACCGACCGGGTCTGGGGCATGCGGCAGGGCGCGCGCGACTACATCACCAAACCGGTGGACGCCGCCGAGCTCATGGCCAAGATCAAGGCCCTGGGCTGAAGCGGCAGCACCGGTAGCACGCTCCCATGGCCAACCGCGAAGCTCTCCGCGAACTGCAGAGCCGGCTGGCCAGCCGGCTGCAGGCCGCCCGCACCGAGGGTGTGCAGGCAGGCTGGCTCGCCGTCGAGGCGGCCGGCAGCAAGTACCTCTTCCCGCTCGCGCAGTCGGGCGAGATCTTTCCGTATTCGCAGACGCAGCAGGTTCCGTACACCCAGGGCTGGTTCCTGGGCGTGGCGAACCTGCGCGGCGGCCTCTACGGTGTCGTCGACCTCGCCAGCTACGTGAGCGGCAAGGCCCCGGTGCAGCGCTCCGACGCGGGCCGCGCCGAGTCGCGCCTGGTGGCGCTGAACGCGCTGCTCGACGTGAACTGCGCGCTGCTGATCGACCGCCTCGCCGGCCTGCGCAACACCGACGCCTTCGTCTCCTCGAACGACGCCCCCGAGGGCTCCCCCGAATACTTCGGCAGCGGTTACACCGATGCCGGCGGCGCGTACTGGCAGGAGATCAACCTGCAGGCGCTGTCACAACAACCGCAATTCCTGAGCATCAGCGCTTAGACCCCTCTCGAAGGCACACCATGTCCGCTGTCTTTTCACTGAAGAACCTGTTCGGCAAGAACCGTCCCGACGACGAGGTCGATCCGTCCGTCACGCAGGAGCTGAGCCTCGGGGGCACGCACGGTCCGACCACCACCACCGCCAGCATCGAGGCGGGCAGCACGCAGAACGACACCACCATCGGCGACGAATCGATCACCGAGGAAGTCGACGAGGCCGAGCTGATCCGCGTCCCGCTGCTGGGTCGCAAGACCGCCGCCACGCACCAGCGCACGCTCTTCACGCTGCTGTCGGTGGCGCTCGTCGCACTGGGCGGCGTGGCCTTCTACGCGGTGAACCAGGCCGACAAGATCGCCCAGCAGGTGGCCGGTACCGGCAACTCGCTGATGCAGTCGCAGCGCCTGGCCAAGTCGGTGTCGCAGGCCCTGATCGGCTCGCCCCAGGCCTTCCCCGACGTGAAGGAGTCCTCGCAGGTGCTGGCGCAGACCGTGCGCGGCCTGAAGGACGGCGACGCCAACCTGCGCCTGGCCGCCGTCGGCCCCGAGCTGCAGACCGAACTCAACGAGAAGGTGCTGCCGCCGGTCACGCGCGCCGAGAAGCACGCGCAGACCGTGCTGGGCCAGCAGAAGATCCTGACGCAGGTGGGCACCGCCCTGCGCACGATCAACCGCCAGTCCTCCGACCTGCTGGAGATCGCCGAGACGGTCTCCTCGCTGAAGCTGCAGCAGAACGCGAACCCGGCGGAAATCTCCGCCGCCGGCCAGCTGGTGATGTTGACGCAGCGGATCGGCAAGTCGGCCAACGAATTCCTGACCATGGAAGGCGTGTCGCCGGAAGCCGTGTTCCTGCTGGGCAAGGACCTGAACTCCTTCAAGGAGATCGCGCAAGGCCTGCTGGATGGCAGCCCCGAGCTGCGCCTGGCCGGCACCAAGGACGAACAGACCCGCGAGCGCCTGCAGGCGCTGCTGCAGCTGTACGAGCAGACCCGCACGCAGGCCGGCGCCATCCTGGGCAACCTGCAGGGCCTGGTCTCCGCGCGTGAGGCGCAGGCTTCGATCATTGCGGACTCCGAGCCGCTGCGCAAAGCGCTGGAAGACCTGCAGGGCAAGCTGTCCACGCAGACCGGTCTCGCCTTCTGGGAACTGGTCTCGCTGATCGGCGCCGGTGCCTTCGCCGTGCTGTGCGCCTTCGGCCTGGCCTTCGTGCAGCTGCAGGACTCGCGCACCCGCCAGGAACGCGCCGAAGCGCAGCGCCACGAGGCCGAGCGCCAGGAGCAGGAAGCCAAGCGCGTGAACGACGCCAACCAGGCGGCCATTCTGCGGCTGATGAACGAACTGCAGTCGGTCGCCGAGGGCGACCTGACCCAGGAAGCGACCGTGACCGAGGACATCACCGGCGCCATCGCCGACTCGGTGAACTACACGGTGGAAGAGCTGCGCCAGCTGGTGGGCAACGTGCAGAACACGGCCACCAAGGTGGCGCAGACGACGGCGCAGGTGGAATCGACCTCCACCGAGCTGCTGGCCGCCTCGACCGAGCAGCTGCGCGAGATCCGCGAAACCGGCCAGTCGGTGCTGGACATGGCGGGCCGCATCAACACGGTGGCCGGCCAGGCGCAGGAATCGGCCCAGGTGGCGCGCCAGTCGCTCAAGGCCGCCGAGTCCGGCCTGCAGGCGGTGCAGAACGCCATCGGCGGCATGAACGCCATCCGCGACCAGATCCAGGACACCTCCAAGCGGATCAAGCGGCTGGGCGAGTCCTCGCAGGAGATCGGCGAAATCACCGAGCTGATTTCCGACATTACCGAACAGACCAACGTGCTGGCCCTGAACGCCGCCATCCAGGCCGCGTCGGCCGGTGAAGCGGGCCGCGGCTTCTCGGTCGTGGCGGAAGAAGTGCAGCGGCTGGCGGAACGTTCCGCCGACGCGACCCGCCAGATCTCGGCGCTGGTGAAGGCCATTCAGACCGACACGCAGGACGCGGTGGCCGCCATGGAGCGCTCCACGCAGGGCGTGGTGGAAGGGGCCAAGCTGTCCGATAACGCCGGTACGGCTCTGACCGAGATCGACCAGGTGTCGCGCCGCCTCGCCGACCTGATCGAACAGATCTCCATGTCCGCCTCCCGCGAAGCCGAATCGGCCAACGTGGTGGCCGGCAACATCCAGCACATCTTCGCGGTGACCGAGCAGACGGGTGAAGGCACCCGTTCGACCGCGCAGCAGGTGCGGGAACTGACCCGCATGGCCGAGGAACTGCGCCAGTCGGTGTCCCGGTTCAAGATCGCCTAACAAGCGCCGGCGGGGCCGCAGAGGAAGGCCCCGCAAGCCAGAGCGCGCAAGACGGAACATCCATGCAAGCAGCAGCCCAAGACATCGATCTGGCGAACAACGACCTGGGCCCCTTGGCCTGGGTGCTGGACGAGCTGCGCAAGTCGCTCGAATCCGCTTCGTCCGCGCTTCGGCGCTTCGTGCGCGAGACCGCGCAGGCGCGCGGCGAGGACATGGCCAGCCTCGACACCGGCCACCTGCGCATCGCGCGCCAGCACATGCACCAGGCGGTGGGTGCGCTGGAGATGGTGGGCCTGGGCGCCCCGGCGCACATCCTGCGCGCCATGGAAGGCGCGGTGCAGAAGTTCATCGAGCGCCCCGAGCTGTGCACGGAAGCGGCCGCCCCCAAGGTGGAGCGTGCCGGCTTCGCGCTGACCGAATACCTGGAAGCGCTGCTGGGCGGCAAGAAGGTGTCGGCGCTGTCCCTGTTCCCGCAGTACAAGGACGTGCAGGACGTGGCGGGGGCGCAGGCGCACCCGACCGACCTGTGGGCGATCGACTGGCGCTGGAACGACATCGCCGCGCCCACGGCGCCGACACTGAACTACGACCCCGCGATCCGCGCCCGCATGGACCAGTCCGTGCTGCGCATCGTGAAGACGGCCGATGCGGCCGCGGGCAAGGACCTCGTCGAGGTCAGCCTGGGGCTGGCCGCGTCGCAGGAAGCCAGGCAGTCCAGGACCTTCTGGCACGTGGCCGCGGGCTACTTCGATGCGATCGCCAACGGCCTGCTGCCCGCCGACGTCTACGTCAAGCGCGCCGCCTCGCGCGTGCTGCTGCAGTACGCATCGCTGGCCAAGGGCGACGCGAGCGTCTCCGACCGTCTCGCACAGGACCTGGTGTTCTTCTGCGCCCAGGCGGTCCCCGCCGATGCGGCGGCTGCGCCCGCGCTCACCGCGGTGCGCCAGTCTTACGGCCTGGAGAAGTCCGGCCCCGTCGATTACGCGAGCAGCCCCTTCGGCCGCTTCGATCCCGTGCTGCTCACGCAGCTGCGCAAGCGCATCGCCAACACCAAGGAGTTGTGGTCGGCGCTGTCCAGCGGCGACGCGCACAAGATCAAGGGCGTCGGCGAGCAGTTCCACTCGCTGTGCGACACGCTGCTCAAGCTCTATCCGCCGGCGCAACCGCTGGCGACCGTGCTGTCCGGCGCCGTCGACGGCGTGGTCAAGAGCGGCAAGGCCCCGGCCGCGGAACTCGCGATGGAAGTCGCCACCGCGGTGCTGTACCTGGAAGCGGCCTTCCAGGACATCGACCCCAGTGACCAGCAGCTGTCGGCGCGCACCGGCCGCCTCGCGGAGCGCCTGAAGAAGGTGTCCCAGGGCGGCGCACCCGAGCCGCTGGAGTCCTGGGTCGAGGACCTGTACCGCCGCGTGAGCGACAAGCAGACGATGGGCAGCGTGGTCGGGGAACTGCGCGGCACCATGGGCGAGCTGGAAAAGCTGCTCGACCAGTTCTTCCGCAACCCGGCCGACAAGGGCCCGCTGCGCGACGCGCCGGGTTTCTTCGCGCAGATGCGCGGCGTGCTCTCGGTCCTGGGCCTGGACCACGCGGCCCACGCGGTGTCGCGCATGCGCGAAACGGTCGAGAACATCCTCTCGACGGACATCGAGGAGGAGCAGGCGCGCGGCGCCGGCACCTTCGACCGGCTGGGCACCAACCTCGGCGCTCTCGGCTTCCTGATCGACATGCTGAACTACCAGCCCACGCTGGCCAAGAAGCTGTTCGTCTGGGACGACGTCCAGGGCGAACTGCGGGCCGTGATGGGCCGCGCCGAAATGCCTGTGGCGCGCAGCGCGCCTGCCGCCGCTGCGCCCGTCGCCGCGCCGGTTGCAGCCAAGCCCGCGCCCGCGCTCGAACTGCCGGCGCTGGAACTGCCTTCGCTCGAACTCACGCCCGCCGCCGCCAAGCCGGTCGAGAGCAAGCCCGTCCCGCCCGCGGCGCCCAAGGTCGCGCCCGTTGCCACCGCCGCGCCGAGCACCGGTGACGACGACGGCGACGAGGAACTTCGCGAGATCTTCCTGGAGGAAGCGCGCGAGGTGGTCGGCAACGGCCTGAGCGCCTTGCAGGTGCTCGCCGAGGAGCCGAAGAACGTCGGCGAGATGACGACGCTGCGCCGCGCCTTCCACACGCTCAAGGGCAGCTCGCGCATGGTGGGGCTCAACGAGTTCGGCGAGGCCGCCTGGGCGCTGGAGCAGGTGCTCAACACCTGGCTGGCCGACCAGAAGCCGGCCAGCGACGATCTGCGCACGCTGTCCACGACGGCGCTGCAAGGCTTCGCCCGCTGGATCGCCGACATCGCGGCCGGCCAGGACCTCGCCTGGAAGGCCGGCGCCTTCCGCGGCCCGGCCGATGCCCTGCGCACGGAGGCGCGCCTGGTGGCGATCGAGCTGCCTGCGGCGACGGATGCCCCGCAGGCGGCGCAGGCCGCAGTGGCTGCGCAAGCTGCGGAAGCTGCGCCGCTCGCCGAGGCACCGCCCCAGGACCTGGCCATCCTCTCCACGCTGCAGGCGCTGGCCACCGAGGTGCCGGAGCTCGCGCAAGCGCCGGTCGTCCCGGCGCTGGAACTGGACGCCCCGGCCTTCACGCTGGAAGTGCCCGCGGCCGCGGCGGCCGAACCGGCCGCCGAGCCGGCAGCGTCCGCTTCGAACGATTTCGATTTCCCGCTCGAGCTCGAGGCCGAGGGGGTCGCGCCCGCGCCCGAGGTGTCGAGCACCGAAGTGGCGGAACTGAGCGCCGACGAGCTGCCGCCGGAGTTCGCGCAGTTCGGGACGACGGCGATCATGCCCATGGGGCAAACGTCGCCCGCGCCTGCCGCGAACGGGCAGGATCTGCCCGAGTTGTCCTCCACGGCGATCCTGCCGCCCATGGATTTCGAGGCGACCGCGCCGGCCGCACTCCCGCAGGCGGGCGACGAGATCGCCGGCATCGATTTCTCCAGCCTCACTGCGGTCGCCGGCCCTGCGGGCGCCGCCGCGATGCCGTCGGCCGACGTGCCCATGTCGCCGCTGGACGATTTCAACTTCGACTTCGGCACGCCCGAAGCCAAGCCCGCGGCCCAGCCGCTGGCGCAGGTCGTGGCCGAAATCGAATTCGAGCCCGAGCCCGAAGTCGCCGACGCCGGCGACACGCGCGACGAGCAGGTCAAGGTGATCGGCAGCCTGCGCATCGGCATCCCGCTCTACAACGTCTACCTCAACGAGGCGGACGAGTGGTCGCGCCGCCTGGCCACCGAGGTCAGCGAGTGGGCGCTGCAGATGGACGAGCGCGTGCCGGACTCCACCGTGGGCTGGGCCCATGCGCTGGCCGGCAGCTCCGCCACCGTGGGCTTCCAGGCGCTGTCCGATATCGCACGCGCGCTCGAAGGCGCGCTGCAGCACACGCAGACCCTCGCCCAGGGCACGCCGCAGCATGCGCGCACCTTCACCGCAGCGGCGGAAGAAGTCCGTCGCCTGCTGCACCAGTTCGCCGCCGGTTTCCTCAAGGAACCCGACGCGCGCCTGCTGCATGAACTGCACGAACTCAAGGTCGCGGAAGGGGAGCCCCGGTCGGAGTTCCTGAGCGAACTGCCGCAACCGGACGACCAGGACCTGGCCTTCGTCGCCCCCAAGGCCACCAAGCCGGTCGCGCCTGTGCAGCAAGCCGCTCCGGCCAAGCCGGTCGCGCACGGCCCGATTGCGCAGCCCGCGGGCCTGACCGCCTCCGTCCACCAGCGCGCGCCGCTGGTCGCGGTCGCGGACGAAGAACTCGACGTCGTCGATGCCATCGACCCGGACCTGTTCCCCATCTTCGAGGAAGAAGCCGCGGAGCTGATGCCGCAGCTCGGTGGCGCCCTGCGCATGTGGTCGCAGCGCCCCGAGCAGCGCGAGCCGCGCGACCAGGTGCTGCGCGCCCTGCACACGCTCAAGGGCAGCGCCCGCCTCGCCGGCGCCCTGCAACTCGGCGAACTGGCCCACCGCATGGAATCCGAGGTGGAATACCTCGGCCACGACAACATCGCCGCCGCCGACATCGAGGCGCTGCTGCAGCGATTCGACGCCATGCAGGCGCGCTTCGACACCTTGCGCGCCACCGGCGGCTTCGCCCCGGCCGACGCGCCGGCTGCCCCGGCTCCTGCCGCCGCGGCGTCCGCGCCCGTGCCGCAGGCCCGGCCGACCGAAGCGCCGCGCGCAGAGCCAGCGCCCCAGCCCGCGGCTGCCGCCCCCAGCGTGCACGTGCCGGCGCCCGCACCTGCATCGCCGGCGCCGACGCGCACGGCGATCGCGATGCCTGCCGCCACCGCGGTCTCGGCGGCCCGCCAGACCGCGAACCAGGCCGTGCGCGTGCGCTCGCACCTGCTGGACCGCCTGGTCACCCAGGCCGGCGAGGTGATGATCACCCGCTCGCGCCTGGAGTCCGAGCTCAAGCAACTGCGCGGCTCGCTGGGCGACCTCACCGGCAACCTGGACCGCCTGCGCAGCCAGCTGCGCGAGATCGAGGTGCAGGCCGAATCGCAGATGCAGTCGCGCATGGCGCAGGCCAAGGACACGGCCGCGGGCTTCGACCCGCTCGAGTTCGACCGCTTCACCCGCGTGCAGGAACTCACCCGCCTGATGGCCGAGTCGGTCAACGACGTGGCCACGGTGCAGCGCAGCATCCACCGCGTGGTGGAGGCGACCGAAGACGACCTGATCGCGCAGGCCCGCCAGACGCGCGAGCTGCAGCGCGACCTGCTGCGCACCCGCATGGTGGAGTTCGAGGGCATCTCGGACCGCCTGTACCGCGTGGTGCGCCTGGCCGCCAAGGAAAGCGGCAAGCAGGTGAAGCTGGACATCCTGGGCGGCTCCATCGAGATGGACCGCGGCGTGCTGGACCGCATGACGCCGGCCTTCGAGCACCTGCTGCGCAACTGCGTGGCGCACGGCATCGAGACGCCGGACGTGCGCGGCGCGGCGGGCAAGGACGCCGCCGGCACGATCGCCATCCACGTGCGCCAGGAAGGCAACGACGTCTCGGTCGAATTCCAGGACGACGGTGCGGGCCTGAATATCGCGCGCATCCGGCAGAAGGCGATCGAGAACGGCCTGATCACCCCGGACCAGCAGCTGACGGACGCCGACGCGGCCAACCTGATCTTCCTGCCCGGCTTCTCCACCGCGCAACAGGTGACGGAACTGGCGGGTCGCGGCATCGGCATGGACGTGGTCCGCGCCGAAGTGAACGCGCTGGGCGGCCGCATCGAGACCGCCACCGCCGCGGGGCGCGGCACGAGCTTCAAGCTGGTGCTGCCGCTGACCACCGCGGTCACGCAGGTGGTGATGGTGCGCTCGGGCAAGCTCGCGATCGGCGTGCCGGCGAACCTGGTGGAACTCGTGCGCCGCGCCAGCCTGAAGGAAGTGCAGGCCGCCTACAACACGGGCAGCTTCGAGTTCGGCGGCGAGTGGCTGCCCTTCTTCTGGTCGGGCGCGCTGCTGCAGTCCTCGCGCCGCAGCGCCGAGCCGCAGGGCAAGACGCTGCCGGTGGTGATCTTCCGCTCCGCCGCGCAGCGCGTCGCGGTGCACGTCGACGAAGTGCTGGGCAACCAGGAAGTGGTGGTGAAGAACCTCGGGCCGCAGATGGCGCGCCTGCCGGGTCTCGCGGGCATGACCGTGCTTGCCTCCGGTGCCGTGGTCCTGATCTACAACCCGGTGGCGCTGGCCCAGGTCTACGGCGAGCAGGCCCGTGCGCTGAGCGCCGACCAGGCCAGCCCCGAGGTGCTGGGCGAAGGCGCGGTGCGCGTCGTCACCCCGAGCACGCCGATCGCCCCGGCCGCCCCCGCGGTGCCGCTGGTGCTGGTGGTGGACGACTCGATCACGGTGCGCCGCGTGACGCAGCGCCTGCTGGTGCGCGAAGGCTACCGCGTGGCGCTTGCCGCCGACGGCCTGCAGGCACTGGAGCGCCTGGCCGAGGAACTTCCTTCGGTGGTGCTGTCGGACATCGAGATGCCGCGCATGGACGGCTTCGACCTGGCCCGCAACATCCGCGGCGACGCGCGCCTGGCGCACCTGCCGATCGTGATGATCACCTCGCGCATCGCCGAGAAGCACCGCGAGCATGCGAAGGAGCTGGGCGTGAACCACTACCTGGGCAAGCCGTACTCGGAAGAAGAGCTGCTCAGCCTGGTGAAGCACTACTGCGCGCAGGCGGTGATGGCGTAAGCCTTCATCACCTTGCATGGGAGGCGCCTTCGGGCGCCTTTTTCATTTGCAAGGATCTTTCGGTGCAACGCGCCGGTGGGGTCCGCTGGCGCTCACCACCACCCTACGTATCCACCTGCCTCACCACGGCGTAGCGGCGCAAGGTCTCTTCGCGCGCCTGCGCGTGATCGACGATTGGCAGCGGATAGTCCTTGCCCAGCGTGAGCCCGGCGGCGGCAAGATCCGCCGCTTTCGCCCCCCACGGCGCGTGCACGAACTTCGCCGGCAAGCCCGCGAGCTGTGGCAGGTAGCGCAGCACGAACTTGCCTTCCGGGTCGAAGCGCTCGCCCTGGCTCACGGGGTTGAAGATGCGGAACCAGGGCTGCGCGTCGCAGCCGGAGGAGCTGGCCCACTGCCAGCCGCCGTTGTTGGAGGCGAGCTCGTAGTCGTTGAGCTTTTCGGCGAAGTAGCGCTCGCCGCGGCGCCAGTCGATGCCCAGGTCCTTGCACAGGAAGCTCGCGCTGACCATGCGCAGGCGGTTGTGCATGTAGCCGGTGGCATTGAGCTGCGCCATCGCCGCGTCCACCAGCGGGTAGCCGGTGCGGCCTTCGCACCAGGCGGCAAAGCGCTGCTCCGCCAGCGTGCCTTCCTCCCAGGCGATGCGGTCGTATTCGGGCCGGAAGCTCTCGCCGCGCGCGACCTGGGGGAAGTTGGCGAGCACCTGGAAGTAGAACTCGCGCCAGACCAGCTCCTTGAGCCAGGTGGCGGCGCCGGCACTGTCATGCGCGCGGGCGGCGCGCACGAGTTCGCGGATGGACACCGTGCCAAAGCGCAGGTGCACGCCCAGGTAGCTGGGGCCTTTCACGGCCGGCAACTCGCGCGCGTGGTCGTAGCGGTCCATCCGCAGCTGGAAGTCCTGCAGCAGTTCGGCGGCACCGGCGCTGCCCGGCGGGATCCGCAGCTCGCGCAGGTTGGTGGGCTCGAATCCCAGTTCGGCCAGTGTGGGCACGGCACCGTCCAGCCCCGCCGGCCGCGCAGCCAGCCGCGCCGCCCAGGGGCCGACCGGGTGCGCGCGCAGGTCCGCCTCGTCCAGCTTGGCCTGCCAGGCCCGGCTGTACGGGGTGAAGACGGAATAGGGCGTGCCGGCCTGCGTCAGCACCTCGCCGCGCTCGAAGACCACGTGGTCCTTGAAGGTATGCAGGGCGATCCCGGCCGCGGCCAGGCGTTCGCGCACCAGGGCGTCCCTCGTCAGCGCCGCCGGCTCGTCGTCGTGGTTGGCGAACACCGCCTGCACGCCCAGCTGGCGCGCCAGGCGCGGCAGGGCGTCGGCCGCGTCCTCGTGCAGCGCGATCAGCCCCGTGCCGGGACCGCCCAGCGCCCGCAGGTCGCCGTCGAGCGCCGCGACGGACTCCCGGATGAATTCCAGCCGGCGGTCCAGCCGGGGCAGGGCGCCCAGGATGGCCCGGTCGAACACGAAGGCGCAATGCAGCGCCTGCGCCGCCTGCAGGGCCCCGGAAAGGGCGGCATTGTCCCGCGCGCGGAGGTCGCGGCGGAACCACATCAGGGCCGAGGCATAGGTCGGGTGCATCCAACTAAAATCTACCCCATGGCGAGCGATGGCACCCCAATGAACCTGACGCACCACTTCCTGATCGCGATGCCGGGACTGCAGGACGCGTCGTTCGCACGCTCCGTCGTGTACCTGTGCGAGCACAGCCCGCGCGGCGCGCTCGGGCTGGTGATCAACAAGCCGACCGACATCAACCTGCGCAACCTGTTCGAGAAGGTCGACCTGCCGCTGGGCCGCGACGAACTGGCGAGGACGCCGGTGCTGCAGGGCGGCCCGGTGCAGACCGAGCGCGGCTTCGTGCTGCACGAGGCGGTGCACGCCGAGGGCGCGGACGCCAGCGAATCCGTGTACGCCTCCACCATGACGATCCCGGGCGGCCTGGAGATGACCACCTCCAAGGACGTGCTGGAGGCGATCGCCACCGGCGCCGGCCCGCGCAAGCTGCTGGTCACGCTGGGCTACTCGGCCTGGGGGGAAGGGCAGCTGGAATCGGAACTGGCGGAAAACAGCTGGCTCACCGTCGACGCGGACGTGTCCGTCATCTTCGACACGCCGATCGAGGAGCGCTACGAGAAGGCGCTGTCCCTGCTGGGGCTGCAGTCCTGGATGCTGTCCCCCGGGGCCGGGCACGCATGACCGCCCCTGGTGCCGACGTCCCCGCGCACTTCCAGACCTTTCTCGCTTTCGACTTCGGCGCCCGCCGCACCGGCGTGGCCGTGGGCAACCGCATGCTGCGCACGGCGACGCCGCAAGCCACCATCCGCGCCGACGCCAGCGATGCCCGCCTGGCCCAGGCCGAGGCGCGGGTCAGGGAATGGCAGCCGGACGCCCTGGTCGTCGGCGTGCCGTTCCACCCCGACGGCGCCAGCCACGACAATACGGCCCGCGCGCGCAAGTTCGCGCGCCAGCTGCGCGCGCGCTGCGGCAAGCCGGTGTACGAGGTGGACGAGCGGTACAGCACCACCGAGGCGCTGGCGGGCGGCGCGGCCGATGCCGATGCGGGCGCTGCCTGCGTCATCCTGGAACAGTTCCTGAGGAGCCTGCCTTGAAGCCCACCCCCGAAGCGCCTTCGGCGCCTCCCCCTCAAGGGGGCGCCACCAGCGGCCCGGCAAAGCCGGTTCCGCGGTGGCACTGGGTTCGGCTGTGTGCTGAAGGGCGCCGCGCCCGGCAAGGAGATCTGGAATGACCATGAGTACATCCACCAACGGCGCGCTGACGCTCGACGCCGAGGCCCTGTACCGCGAGCTGCTGCGCGGCGTGCAGCAACTGCGCCGCCCGGACACGCAGCTGGTGGGCATCACCTCCGGCGGCGCGTGGCTGGCCGAGCGCCTGCACAAGGACCTGGGCCTGCCCGGCGCGGCCAGCGTCATCTCCTCGGCGATGCACCGCGACGACTATGCGCGGCGCGGCCTGGCCGCCACCGCGCAGACCCGGCTGGACTTCGACGTGAACGGCGCGCACGTGCTGCTGCTCGACGACGTGCTCTACACCGGCCGCACCATCCGCGCCGTGCTCAACGAACTGTTCGACTTCGGCCGGCCGGCCTCGGTGGCGCTGGCGGTGCTGGTGGACCGCGGCGGGCGCGAGCTGCCGGTGCAGGCCGACTACGCCGCTGCCCGCGTGAGCCTGCCGCCCGACCGCTCGCTCGCGCTCGCCCACGATGCGGCCGGCCGCTTCACCTTCCAGGTGGAAAGCGCCAGCTGAGACCCGCCATGCTCCACAAGAGAAACCCACAACTGAACCGCAACGGCGAGCTGATCCACCTGCTCTCCATCGAGGGGCTGCCGCGCGACATCGTCACGCACATCCTGGACACCGCGTCGAACTTCGTGAGCGTGAACGACCGCGAGGTGAAGAAGGTGCCCATGCTGCGCGGCAAGAGCGTGTTCAACCTGTTCTTCGAGAACAGCACGCGCACGCGCACCACCTTCGAGATCGCGGCGACCCGGCTGTCGGCCGACGTGATCAACCTGGACATCGCACGCTCCTCCGCCAGCAAGGGCGAGTCGCTGCTGGATACCATCGCCAACCTGTCCGCGATGGCCGCCGACATCTTCGTGGTGCGGCACAGCGAGTCCGGCGCGCCCTACCTGATCGCGCAGCACGTCGCGCCGCACGTGCACGTCGTCAACGCCGGCGACGGCCGCCATGCCCACCCCACGCAAGGGCTCCTGGACATGTACACCATCCGCCACTACAAGAAGGACTTCTCCAACCTGACCGTGGCAATCGTGGGCGACGTGCTGCATTCGCGCGTGGCCCGCAGCGACATCCACGCGCTCACCACGCTCGGTTGCGCCGAAGTGCGCGTGGTCGGTCCCAAGACGCTCGTGCCGAGCGACATGAAGGACATGGGCGTGCGGGTCTTCCACTCGCTGGAAGAGGGCATCAAGGGCTGCGACGTCGTCATCATGCTGCGGCTGCAGAACGAGCGCATGAGCGGCGCCCTGCTGCCGTCCTCGCAGGAGTACTTCAAGCGCTACGGCCTGACGCCGGAGCGGCTGGCGCTGGCGAAGCCGGACGCGATCGTCATGCACCCCGGTCCGATCAATCGCGGCGTCGAGATCGACTCCGCGGTGGTCGACGGCAAGCAGAGCGTGATCCTGCCGCAGGTGACCTTCGGCATCGCCGTGCGCATGGCGGTGATGGGCATCGTCGCCGCCAACACGCGGGAGGCCGCATGAAGCTCCTGATCAAGGGCGGCCGCGTCATCGATCCGGCCCGCAACTTCGACGAGACCTGCGACGTGGCGCTCGCGGCCGGCCGCGTGATCGGCGTGCGCCACATCCCGGAGGGCTTCGCCGCCAACCGGGTGATCGACGCCAGCGGCTGCATCGTCGCGCCCGGCCTGGTGGACCTGGCGGTGCGCCTGCGCGAGCCCGGCCACGAGCACGAGGGCATGCTCGAAAGCGAGATGGCCGCGGCCGTCGCCGGCGGCGTCACCAGCCTGGTCTGCCCGCCCGATACCGACCCGGTGCTGGACGAGCCCGGGCTGGTCGACATGCTGAAGTTCCGGGCCGAGAAGCTGCACCAGGCGCGCGTGTTCCCGCTGGGCGCGCTCACGCGCAACCTCGCCGGCGAAGTGCTGACCGAAATGGCGCAACTCACCGAGTCGGGCTGCGTGGGCTTCAGCCAGGCGGAGGTGCCGCTGGTGAACACGCAGGTGCTGCAGCGCGCGCTGCAATACGCCTCGACCTACGGCTACGCGGTGTGGCTGCGCCCCCAGGACCATTACCTGGGCCAGGGAGTGGCCGCCAGCGGGCCGCTGGCGACCCGCCTGGGCCTGTCCGGGGTGCCCGTCGCCGCCGAGACGATCGCGCTGCACATCATCTTCGAGCTCATGCGCATCACCGGCGCCCGCGTGCACCTGTGCCGCATCAGCAGCGCCAAGGGCGTCGAGCTCGTGCGCGCCGCCAGGCAGGAAGGCCTGAAGGTGACGTGCGACGTCAGCATCAACTCGCTGCACCTGACCGACGTGGACATCGGTTATTTCGACAGCCGCATGCGCCTGTCGCCGCCGCTGCGCCAGCAACGCGACCGCGACGCGCTGCGCGCGGCCCTGGCGGACGGCACCATCGACGCGCTCGTCTCGGACCACACGCCGGTCGACGAGGATGCCAAGACGCTGCCCTTCGCCGAAGCGGAGCCGGGGGCGACCGGGCTGGAGCTGCTGCTCGGCCTGGCGCTGAAATGGTCGCAGCAGGACGGCGTAAGCCTCACCCGCGCGCTCGCCGTGCTGAGCAGCGAGCCGGCCCGCGTGCTCGGCTCCGCGCTGGGCACGCTGCAGGCGAGCGCCGGCCAGCTGGTGGACGGCGGCGTCGCCGACGTCTGCATCTTCGACCCGCAGGCGCACTGGACGGTGACGCCGGAGAGCCTGCGCAGCCAGGGCCGGCACACGCCGTTCGGCGGCCACGAGCTGCCGGGCTCGGTGCGCTACACGATCGTGGGCGGCCAGGTCGCGTACGAAGCCAAGCCAGCGGCGTGAGGACGCTGCGCGCCTTCGCCAAGATCCTGCACGCGCTGCTCCATGCGCTGTCCGGCTGGCTGACGATCACCCTGCTGTTCCCGCGCTGGGACCAGCAGCGGCGCGACGCCACGGTGCAGGCCTGGGCGCAACGCATGTTGCGCGTGCTGGGCGTCCCGCTGCACGTGACCGGCCAGCCCGTGGCGCAGGGCCCGATGCTGCTCGTGTGCAACCACCTGTCCTGGCTGGACATCCTGGTGCTGCATGCGGCGCGGCACTGCCGCTTCGTGTCCAAGGCGGACGTCAGGCACTGGCCCTTGATCGGCACCCTGGCCACCGGGGGCGGCACGCTCTACATCGAGCGCGAGAAGCGGCGCGACGCGATGCGCGTGGTGCACCACATGGCCGAGAGCCTGAAGGCCGGCGACGTCGTGGCCGTGTTCCCGGAAGGCACGACCGGCGATGGGCGCGCGCTGCTGCCCTTCCACGCCAACCTGATCCAGGCCGCGATCTCCGCCCATGCGCCCGTGCAGCCCGTGGCCTTGCGCTTCGTCGACCGGGCGAGCGGCAAGGACAGCGACGGCCCGCTGTACCTGGGCGACGACACGCTGGTGGGCTCGCTGTGGCGCACGCTGGCCGGGAGGCCGTTCGTGGCGCACGTGCGCTTCGGCGAGCCGCAGGAAGCGGACGGGCGCGATCGGCGGCAGTGGGCGGAGGATCTGCGAAAAACGATCGAAGCGCTGCGTACCGAATCCGTGCCGTCCCGGGCTTGACCCGAACCCACACGGCGTCTGACGGGGCGTCCTGGTTCAGGTCGGGAACGAGGCAATCGGCGGCGCCGCCACCCCGCCTTCCCGCTCGAAGGTGACCACGTGGTCCACCTGCGCCCGGATGCCGATCCACTCGCCGATGCGGTGGTCGTGGTGGCTGGGCACGTGGGCCAGCAGGGTCTCGCCGGTGGCCAGGCGCAAGGTGTAGAGGAACTCCGAGCCGCGGAAGGCCTTGCGCACGATCTGCGCCTTCACCGGGGCCTCGTCGTCGTGGACGATGTCGTCGGCGCGCAGCAGCACTTCGCACTGGCCCCAGCCGAAGGCGGCGGGCAGCGGGCATTCGGCGCCGTCCGTGAGCGCGCCCAGGGCCGTGTGCACCACGACCTGGTTGCCCACGCGCTTGAGGGTGGCGGGCGTGAACACGCCGTGGCCGATGAAATCGGCGACGAAGCGCGTCGCGGGCCGGTGGTACAGCGTGTACGCGTCGTCCCACTGGTGCAGGTGGCCCTCGTGCATGACGCCGATCACGTCGCCGATCGCGAACGCTTCCAGCTGGTCGTGCGTGACGAACAAGGCCGTCGCCTGCGCGGCCTTGAGGATGCCGCGCACCTCGTGCGCGAGCCGCTCGCGCAGGTCCACGTCGAGGTTGGAGAAGGGCTCGTCGAGCAGCAGCAGCTGCGGCCTGGGCGCGAGCGCCCGGGCCAGCGCCACGCGTTGCTGCTGGCCGCCGGACAGTTCGTGCGGCATGCGCTTTTCGCTGCCCGACAGGCCGACCAGGCCCAGCACCTCGGCCACGCGCGCCCGCCGCTCGCCCCGCGGGATGCTGCGCGGCAGCCCGAACGCGACATTGCGCTCGACGTCGAGGTGGGGGAACAGCGCGTAGTCCTGGAACACCATGCCGACCTGGCGCCGCTCGGGCGGCACGTCCGCGACCGGCCGGCCGGAGATCAGGATCTCGCCGGCGCTGGCCGGCTCCAGCCCGGCCACCGCGCGCAGCAAGGTCGTCTTGCCGCAGCCCGAGGGCCCGATCAGCACGCCGATGTCGCCCGCGCGCAGGCCCAGCGACACGCCTTCCACCGCCGGCCGCGGCCGGCCGGGGTAGTGGACGCTCAGCTGGCGCAGCTCCAGATGCATGAGCACGATTCTAGATGCATACAATTCTCATTTACGTGATTGCCCTTGCTTGCGCCCCGGCGCCTCCTCCCCCATGCGCCGGCTGAAGGACCTGCCGCTGCTGCTCGTCGCCGGCCTGCTGCTGCTGCCGGTGCTCGCGGTGCTGGGCTCCTGGTTCTCCTGGAACGGCGCCAGTGGCCAGATCCTGGGCGAGATGGCGGCCACGGTGCTGCCCGACTACGCGCTGACCAGCCTGATCCTCTGCGTGGCGGTGGCCGTCGGCGCGGCCGTCGTCGGCACCGCCTGTGCGGCGGCCGTCACCTTGTTCGACTTCCCGGGCCGGCGGCACTTCGAATGGGCCTTGCTGCTCCCGCTGGCCATGCCGGCCTACGTGGTCGCCTATGCCTACACCGATTTCCTGCAGTTCAGCGGGCCGCTGCAGGAGTGGCTGCGCGCGAACCTGGGGCTGGAAGGCCGCGTGTTCCCGGAGGTGCGCAACCTGCCGGGCGCGGTCTTCGTGTTCGTGTTCGCGCTCTACCCTTATGTCTACCTGCTCGTGCGCACGGCGCTGGCGGAGCGCGCCGCGCAGCTGATGGAAGCCGCCCGCCTGCTCGGCGCTCCGCTGGCGCGCCGCGTCCGCACGGTGGCCGTGCCGCTCGCGCGTCCGGCCATCGCCGCCGGCGTCGCGCTCGCCTTGATGGAAACCCTGGCCGACTTCGGCGTGTCCAGCTACTTCGGCATCCAGACCTTCAGCACCGGCATCTACAAGGCCTGGCTGGCGATGGACAACCGCATCGCCGCCGCGCAGCTGGCCACCGTGCTGCTCGTCGTGGTGGCGGCCCTGCTCGGGATGGAGGCGCGCGCCCAGAAGCGCCTGCGCTTTTCGGCCAGCCGCGGGCGGGGGGGAGCCGAGGCCCAGCCGATCGCCTTGCAGGGCGCGCCCCGTTTCGCCGCGTGGTGCACCTGCGCAGTGCCGGTGCTGTGCGGATTCGTGCTGCCCCTGGCCTTCATGCTGCGCCCGCTGGCCGCCGAGTGGGCGGTGTTGCCCTGGGACCGTTTCCTGCACTGGTCCTGGAACAGCCTGCGTCTCGCGGGGCTGAGCGCCGGGCTCGCCGTGCTGCTTGCCTTGCTGCTTGCGTACCGGGTGCGCCGGGCGCCGGGCGGGCTCACGCGCGGCGTGGTGCAGCTGGCGGGCCTGGGCTATGCGGTGCCGGGCACCGTGCTGGTCGTGGGCCTGCTGCTGCCGGTGGGCTGGCTGCAGCAGGCCTGGCCCGAAAGCGGCGTGGGCTACTGGATGACCGCGACGGTGCTGGGCATCGTGTGGGCCTACCTTGTGCGCTTCGTGTCGGTGGCGCTGCAATCCGTGCAGAGCGGCTATGCGCGCATCCCGGCCAGCCTGGACGACTCCGCCCGCATGCTGGGTGCGCACGGCGCCGGCCTGCTCGCGCGCGTGCACTGGCCGCTGCTCAAGCGCTCCGCGGCGGCCGCTGCCTTGCTGGTGTTCGTGGACGTGATGAAGGAACTGCCGGCGACTCTGGTGCTGCGGCCCTTCGACAGCGACACCCTCGCAGTGGTGGCCTACCAGCTGGCGCGCGACGAGCGCCTGGGCGAGGCGGCCCTGCCGTCGCTGGCGCTGGTCCTGGTGGGGCTGGTGCCGGTGATGCTCCTGAGCCGGACGTTGCGGGGGGCGCCGCGCGCCTGATCAGAAATCGTCCGCGGTCGGATGCCGGTCCTGCGGCGGCTTGCGGAACACGACTTCCCCCGTCGGCACGTGCACCACGCGGATCTCGCTGCCGCGCGTGAAGCTCTTGGCAGCGATGCTGACCGCGAGCGCGCGATCCTTCACCGCAAGCTCCGTCGTTCCCGCAACGGGCCAGAAGCGGCCGGCGATCGGTTGCGTGCTTTCGATGCGGTAGTCGGCAGATGTCATCGTGTCTCCTGCGGCGTCTCGTTTTCGAACTTGTGCCCCATGCTAGGAGGCCTTCATGACAATGCGAAGACGGTGGATTGCAAGGGCGAGGGGCAAGTGGTAACCCTTCGCAATGGTGCGTCGCAACAGCACACGCAAGGCTCGCGCCAGCCTGCCGGGAAGAAGGCGCAAGGCCTGTCAGGGAGATGCGTAAGGAGCGCAGCGTGTCGCACGACACGCTGCAAAAGCGCAGGCTTCAGCCGAGCGTGGACGGCCGCGTGAGCAGGCTGGTGGTTGCGAAACGCGAGCGGCCCGGCTTGGTGCTCTTGGCGAAGCGCAGTTCGCGGCTCACGGGTTGCCCGCTGCGCTTGGCGGCCATCAGCACGTCCACTTCGGAGCGCAGGTCCACCACGCGCCGGTGATCGTCGTGCAACTGCGCGATCGCTTCCTCGAGCGCTTCGTCCTTCAGGCGGCGGCCGGCGGCGCTGCGCGTGCGGTTGCAGCACTCGCTGCACCGCCGTCCCAGGGCCAGCGCCTCGCTGGTGCGCGGCAGCTCGTGCAGGTCGACCTCGATGGAACGCGCGACTTCCACGATCTCGGCGGCCAGGCGCTCCACGTGCAGGTGGCGCGCGCTGCGGCGCTGCAGCGCGCGCCCCAGGGCGAAGGCGCCCACCGCGGCCAGCGCCGCGGTCACCAGCCACCAGGTTCGCGAGAACAGATCGTGCACTCCAGGCTCCCAATCGTTGTTTGACCGGATTGTCTCCACGTCCCGGACCGATCGTGCGTGGGGTGCACAGTCGCACTGCGCAATACCTCACGGTTACGGGATGTAACTGCATGCCCCCCGTTGGCTGCGCGTCACGTCCGTGCAACGATCGCTTCCATGCAAGGCAAGAAAAAGAATCCGGTCGCTGCATTCCTCGCCCGGTGGTTCCGGCGCGAGGATGGGAGTCCCGGCAGCGAACACCAGACGGATTACCAGGCGCTCGGACACGCCTCGGGTGGCCTCGAGGCCGAATACCAGCGCCTGGTGGAGCACCACCTCCGGCGCTGGGGCGTGGGCGAGCACTGCGCGCACGTCGAGATCCAGCAGCTGGAGCAGCGCAAGGGACGGCGCGAGGTCTTCGTCGCGACGATCGTGCTCTCCGGCTGGGACCGCAACGCGGTGCTGCGGGTGCTGATCGGACTGCCGATGCTGGACAAGAAGGTGCGCCAGGCCGTGACCGCGCTGTGGCTGGCGGACGTGAGCGAATTCCAGGGCGTGCTGCTGAAGGTGATGCCGGCGCTGCAGGAAGCTCCGGCGACCACGGAGTTGCGCCACCTGCTGGTGAGCCTGACGGGTTCACGCGAGCCGGCGGGCCGCCGGCCGGGAAACGCGGTGCCGCTGGTGCACTGAGCCGCGCGATCGCGTGGCGCCCCCGGCGGGCGCCAACGCATATAAAGACTTCTGAAAAGGCCTGACGCCACGCGCACTTACCTCGGGGCGGCTCCGCGCTTGTCCCGTACAACCTTCTCAGTTGTCCCGCAGTTGGTGCCGTGCCGGGTCAGTTTCCACGCCGCTGTTGAAGGGGGAGGGGTCTGTTCACCGCCGCACCAGCGCTGGAATCCCGTTCCCCTCACGAAAAAAAAAGAGGAGTAGGAGCACCGCTGACTCACTCCTGCATGTGCAGGCTTTGGATGCCTCCGCCAATCGGAGGAGGGCCGAAAGCCGCACCTTAGCTACTTTGGCCTAAGGCCAGCTGAACCAATCCACGTACAGTGAAACTTCGTCCTACCGTGGAGCGCATATGCCGATGTTTGGTGGTTTCTCAAAAGCCATTGCGGTCTTCGCTGTGGTGCTCGCCGGAAGTGCCTCTGCCGCTCCCGTGAATATGGACTTTACCGGTACCTTCTTGGGTCCTGCTCCTGTCACAACTTTCTTAAGCGACGCTCCAGGCGGCAATTATTCATTCAACGAGCTGGCGTTACCCGGCGCACAGGCCCTTGATCTGGTCCTGAACGTCCGCGCGGGAAGCGGCATATTCAATCTGTACGAGGACCTCAACCCTACCGCGTTCGCCTGGGACTTTGGCGCTTTGGTTGGTTCAGCTCCGGCGGGCCCGACACCTCATGAGTACATTTTTGCCTTGTTGCCCGGTCAGAACTATCTCTTGACCTATGGAGCGCTGGCGGATTCCGCCCTCTCTGCCAGCGTTCAGATCCGTCCTTCCGTGGTCCCGCTCCCGGCGGCGATTTGGTTATTCGGCTCCGCAGTGCTTGGAATGCTGGGCTTTTCGCGGGGTCGCAAGCGCGCGGTTTGAACGGTTGGCAGGCCGGGCCCACGATGGGGCCGATCCGCTGCGGACCCGCGAATCAGGATGCAGACGGCCCGGTCTCCTTCACGCACTTCTTCACGTTGCTGTTCTTCGCCGCGCCTGCGAGCTCCTTCTCAGTAGCCGCGACTTCGCACCTCGCCTTCGCGTCGGTCTCGCACTTCTTCACGAACGACTTCTGAGCGGCGCCGGCCAGTTTCTTCTCCTTGGCTGCGGTCATGCACGCGGAATCGGCAGCATGGGCGAATGAGGAAGCAAAGGCGATCAAGATCAGAGCGCGAGCTTGTTCATGTTGGTCTCCACAGCGCTACCGTGCGCGGCCAAATTCTTGCACAGCATGTGCCTGAGCGGGGGCGTCGCCGAACGTGAGCCCAAGCCCTGGGAAAGTGGGCCTACGATGCGCGCATGATCCTGCCCGACCCGATGCTGCTGTCCGAAGGTACGGCCTCACCGCTCGGCAAACCGGGCTGGATCTCCTCATCCGGCACGACGCCCTCTCCATCCAGAATGTGCGGGCCTCCACCCAAGGCCTTGAGCGCCTTCACGACCTCGGGGAAGACGCGGGTGTAGTCGGCTCCGCCGCGCGTGCGGATGTGCACCTGGCCGGCTGCAATGCCGGCAATCAGTCGCCAGCCGTCATACTTCACCTCATAGCGCTCGCTGCCTCACCCAGCACTTGCATATCGTTGAACGACGAGATCACGCGCCGCAACCCAGACCTGACGAGGAAGTGGTCGTCGGCGATTGCTACTGTGATTGTGTTACTACGCATGCTTAGGGCTGATTCTAAGGTCGAGGTGCCTCCACCTCCCGTTGGGTCGGTGGCCTCCTCCACCCTGCGTGCAATTTTTCTCATGACGAGGGGACGCGGCGCTGCGGACCATAGCGCGGGCGCAGACCACCACTCGTGCCTAACGGTCCGGGGCAAAATCACTCCGTCCGGCTTTACCTCCGTTGCCGGGCTGTCGCATGTTTTGGGCTGCTTCACGCGGCCCGCTCTTTTTGTCTGTTTTGGTGCCGCAGTCTTGACCTTGGGTCAGCCTTGAATTTGAAGGGGCGCGAACCATACTTCCGCTCGCAAGGGAAAAGGGGGTTTGCCATGCATACGACGATCGCATCTAAAGCCGGTATCCTCGTCCTGGCTTCGCTTTTTGGCGGCAGCACTTTCGCGCAAAAGCTGGAGCGGACAGAGGCACTTCCTCCGGGGCTATCCTGGGTCAATCAGGTGCAGAACAGTGGCAGCTTCGGGAGCGGAAGCACCGAGGTGGAAAGCCGCATGATTGAGACTATGTGGGAAGGTCAGAGCCTTCGTGGTGTGCAGTCTTCTGAGGGGACACTGGTTCTGCAGCCCGATACCGGTCGATGGGTTGGGCTAAAGGGCAGTGACGGGAAGGTTGCTGTTAGCTGGGACCCGCCCCTGCGATGGGAACTGCCTTTGGAGGTCGGCAAGAGCTTTGTGACCAGCCACCAGTTGAAGATGCATGCGCAGAACCGATCCGTTCCGCTCGAACTGCGCCAGACGGTTGAAGCGTTCGAGGACGTCACGGTTCCAGCGGGCACGTTCAAGGCTTTCCGAATTCGTAGCACAGACAACATGGGAAACCAGAACGTGGACTGGTTCAGTCCGGACCTGCGCGTATTCGTGAAGCGCAGCTTGGAGCGCACCGACCAGCACCCGGCTGGACCAGGACGTCGCGACACGATGCTGAAGTCGCACACCATCCCTGTGCAGAAGTAACTCGCGGAACTGCAGATGCGTGGGGCGCCAAACCTGAAACCGGCAGAACCGAAGAGAGGATCTGCCGCGTTACAGTACGGCTCTGGCTTCGGCCGGCCCTGTCCATTTCCCTGACAGGGGCTGCTTGGGCGAGCGTCTTAGCGGCTTCTAAGCCCGCTACGTGCGGGCTCTTTCTTTCGCTGAAACGCTCCCTGAATGTCAGGCCGCCAGCGCCTCGGGCTTGCGACGCTTGCCCCAGCCGAACATCCCAAGAATTGCGGAACCAAACAGCCAGGCTGCAGCCGGGAGCGGCACTGCGGAGACGTTTGCGACATTCGCTTTGATGCTGTCGATCGCAAGCGCTTGGAATACACCACTCAGAGGAGGCGAAGCTTGGAAAATCGTAGCTGTCATCAACAGCTCATCGAAACCGCCGTCCAGAAAGGAAACGAGAGTCGGCGACCCGACGCTTTGCTTAAAAAAGCCCGAGAGGACGTTCGTCCCGTTGTTGCGCAGAAGGTAGTTGAAGTACACGTCCGGGCCACTTGTCTGCCCTGCGGAGGTCCACCCATTGCCTGTCCGCAAGGACAACGCATCGAAATCCTCGCCTCCGGATGCCGTTATGCGGGTATAGCCGTTGTTACCTGCGTACGAATACCAAGAGCTCGCGCCTTCATGCTGGGCACCGGCCGTATAGCGGAGCCAGGCAGGCCCGCCGAACTCTTGAACAGTGATGCCACCCTCGGAATATGGGCTTGCCAGAAATGTGGCTCCAGGCGCGGTCGCCTCGAAGCCGTTGAATCGCTCATAAGACGAACCAAGCGCATCACCGAGAGCGACTGAAGCAGCCGATGCATTCAGTGCGAAGACGGCAAGTGACAACGCAAGAAGCTTCTTCATTGCGACTCCGAAGGTAGTACTAAACGAGTCTCAAGGTCCAGGATGCGCTGCGCAATGGCACCTTGGAGCTAAGCCGCACGCAGGGTGGCTACGCCCGCTCCCTTTTGCAAGTGCGGACTCGCCGCTGTCCCAGCACAAGGGCTGAATACAAGCGCACGCGAAGCGTCATTGGTCCGAAGGAGCTAAGCGCTATTGCGCACCCTGGCGCTCCTACGTACCGTTCTGAGTTTAAGAGCAAAAGGGGACCTCGCGATGTGCTTTAAGTTCGTGGCTCGCGCTGCCTGCGCGGCGGCGCTGCTATTGGCTCAACTCGCTCCGGCGGGCGCCGCTCCGGTCCAGATCGTGGTGACGGGTCAGATCACCTCCGTTGAACACCCGCAGCCAGATACCTGGACTTCCGATCCGTACGCGAACGTCTCGATTGGTGATCCTGTTACGGCGAGCGTCAGTTATGACTCTGCCTCCCGGGAGGTGTCTTTCATCCAGATTCGCACGACTGGAGCCGGGACCGGAGGCGTGACCGGCAACCTGTCCCTTTTCAATGACAGTGTGAACTTCGCACTTCCGCTGACCAGTCGAATCGCCCCTGAAACCGGCTTCTCCGTGAACCTCAAGCTCAAGCCGTTCTCATTGGATGATTTTCCAGACGTCCCTCTAACCATCTCCGATCTTCTGTACGGGACGATGACGGGCATCTACTCGCGCATTCCAGGGCAATCGATTACCTACACCGCCTCTGTGACCAACATCCTCGGATACTCGGTGTCGCAAGTCCCGCTCCCGGGCGCAGCTTGGCTTTTCATTACGGGCATCCTGTCGCTGCTGGGCGTGAGACGGCTCAAGGGATTCCCTCAGGGCCAAGTGTGCCCGACATGGGCCTAGCATGAACCTGCAAGGGGTCCAAAGTCACTTCTCTCGTGTGGCACGGCGTCTGTTCTTGGGTGGGTTGCTGGTAGGTTCCCTTGCTCGGATTGAGGCGCTTGGTGAAGAGGTAGGAAGTACCTTGCTTCTCGTAGTACGAAGGCTGCTCGGCATGCTTTGTCCCGCGTGTTGTCCCGTGGAACCCCGCATTGTGGGCAAAGCGCCTTGATTCCCAAGGACTTTTTTGTTCTAGCTGGCGCCCCCGGCGGGAATCGAACCCACATCTAGCGCTTAGGAGGCGCTCGTTCTATCCATTGAACTACGGCGGCGGCGTCCGCCATTGTAGGGCGCAGGCGCCGCAGGCTTCAGCCAGCGGCCAGTTCCAGCGCTCGCACAGCCACGAAGGTGCACGTGGCCGCCAGCAGCAGCAGCCACGCGCCGGGCACGGCGTCGCCGCGCGGGAAGAGCACCAAGGGTGTCACGCGGCGGGACAGCTCGCAGTCCCGCCCTTCGCGAGCGAACTCGTGGCGGCCAGCCGGCACGGCGCGTCGGTGCGGAGTGAACGGTGGTTGCATGGTTCGCGTGGAATTCTCTGGTTCAGCCAGAGTAAGCACCAGGAGCGAACTGCCTTGTAGTCCCAAGACTACAGACGGAGTGGGACAGTGGATGGGCGGACGTCAGTCGGGTCGGAAGCGTCGCGCCACCGCAGCACGGCCACGTCGCCGGCTCACTTGCTCAGGAGCCGCATGGCCTCCTCGAGGCCCTTGATCGTCAGCGGGAACATGCGCTGGTTCATCAGTTGCTGGATCACGGCGATGCTCTGGCGGTACTGCCACACGCCCAGCGGTTCCGGGTTGATCCAGGCGAACTTGGGGAAGGCGTTCGTCAGGCGCTGCAGCCACTCGGCGCCGGCTTCCTCGTTGTTGTATTCGACGCTGCCGCCCGGCTGCAGGATCTCGTAAGGGCTCATGGTGGCGTCGCCCACGAACACCAGCTTGTAGTCCTTGTTGTACTTGCGGATGATGTCCCAGGTCGGGAACTTCTCGCTGAAGCGCCGGCGGTTGTTCTTCCACATGAAGTCGTAGACGCAGTTGTGGAAGTAGTAGAACTCCAGGTGCTTGAACTCCGCCTTCGCCGCGGAGAACATCTCCTCGACGCGGTGGATGTGTTCGTCCATGGTGCCGCCCACGTCCATGAGCAACAGCACCTTCACGTTGTTGTGCCGCTCGGGCACCATCTTGATGTCGAGATAGCCCGCGTTTGCGGCCGTCGACTTGATGGTGTCGTCGAGGTCCAGTTCCTCCTCGGCTCCTTGCCGCGCGAACTTGCGCAGGCGGCGCAGCGCCACCTTGATGTTGCGCGTGCCCAGTTCCTGGCTGTCGTCGTAGTCCTTGTAGGCGCGCTGGTCCCAGACCTTCACCGCGCTCTTGTTGCGCGACTTGTCCTGGCCGATGCGGATGCCCTGCGGATTGAAGCCGTAGGCCCCGAAGGGCGAGGTGCCGCCCGTGCCTATCATCTTGCTGCCGCCCTCGTGCCGTTCCTTCTGCTCCTCGAAGCGCTTCCTGAGCGTTTCCATGAGCTCGTCCCAGCCCATCTTCTCGATCTTCGCCTTCTCTTCCGGCGAGAGCTCCAGCTCGAGGTTCTTGCGCAGCCACTCCAGCGGCACGTCCTTGGTGAAGTCGGTCAGCAGCTCCACGCCCTTGAAGTAGGCGGCGAAGGCGCGGTCGAACTTGTCGTAGTGCTTTTCGTCCTTCACCAGCGCGGTGCGGGCGAGGTAGTAGAAGTCGTCGAGGCTGTACTGGCCGTCGCTGTGCGGCCCGACGACGCCTTCCTTGAGCGCCTCCACCAGGGTGAGGTACTCCTTGACCGAGACCGGCAGCTTGGCGCTGCGCAAGGTGTAGAAGAAGTCGATCAGCATGCTCAGGCCTCGCGGGGACGTGTGAGCTGGTAGGTGAGGTGCGCCTTGACTTCCGGCCATTCGCCGGCGGCCAGGCTGTACATGACGGTGTCGCGGATGGTGCCGTCGCGGCGCAGCGCGTGGCCGCGGATGACCCCGTCCTTCTTCGCGCCCAGCCGCTCGATCGCGCGCTGCGAGGCGAAGTTGTAGTTGTCGGTGCGCCAGCCCACCGTCAGCGCGCCCAGGGTATCGAAGGCGTGCTGCATCAGCAGCAGCTTGCAGCTCGTGTTCAGCGCCGTGCGCTGGCGGCTCCTGGCGTACCAGGTGTAGCCGATCTCCAGGCGCTTCACTTCCGGCAGGATGTCGTGGTAGCTGCTGCTGCCCACCACCTGGCCGGTGTGCGCATCGAGCACGGCGAAGGCGACGCGCTTGCCCTCCTCGTACATGCGCAGGGCGTCCTGGATGTACTTGCGCGTCTCTTGCGGCGCCGGGACAGAGGTCACGCGGAGGGTCCAGAGTTCGCCGTCGGCCGCGGCGGCGCGCAGGCCTTCCTCGTGCTCCAGGCCGAGCGGCACCAGCCGCACGCCGCGGCCGGCGAGTTCGATCGGCTGGACCCAGGCCTGCCCCACGCGCGGCTCCTTCAGCGGTTGTGCCGCTGCATGAACACCAGCTTCTCGAACAGCGTCACGTCCTGTTCGTTCTTCAGCAGCGCGCCCACCAGCGGCGGCACGGCGACCTTGTCGTCCTTGCTTTGCAGGGCCTCGACCGGGATGTCCTCGGCCACCAGGAGCTTCAGCCAGTCCAGCAGCTCGGAGGTGCTGGGCTTCTTCTTCAGCCCCGGCAGGTTGCGCACGTCGTAGAAGGTCTTCATCGCCGCCGTCAGCAGATCCTTCTTCAGGCCGGGGAAATGCACGTCCACGATCTGCTTCATCGTGTCGGCGTCGGGGAACTTGATGTAGTGGAAGAAGCAGCGGCGCAGGAAGGCGTCCGGCAGTTCCTTCTCGTTGTTGGAGGTGATGAACACCAGCGGCCGGTGCCTGGCCTTGACCAGTTCGCGCGTCTCGTAGACGTAGAACTCCATGCGGTCCAGCTCGCGCAGCAGGTCGTTGGGGAATTCGATGTCCGCCTTGTCGATCTCGTCGATCAGCAGCGCCACCGGCTGGTCCGCCGTGAACGCCTGCCACAGGACGCCCTTGACGATGTAGTTGTGGATGTCCTTCACGCGCTGGTCGCCCAGTTGCGAGTCGCGCAGGCGGCTCACCGCGTCGTATTCGTACAGGCCCTGCTGCGCCTTGGTGGTGGACTTGATGTGCCACTGCAGCAGCGGCATATCCAGCGCCTGGGCCACTTCCTCGGCCAGCATCGTCTTGCCGGTGCCCGGCTCCCCCTTGACCAGCAGCGGGCGCCTGAGGGTGATGGCCGCGTTGACCGCCAGCATCAGGTCCTGCGTGGCGACGTAGTTCTGGGAGCCTTGGAACTTCATGGATCTGGATGGGGAAAGGCGGCAGGGAAGCGACCCCTATAATCGCCGGTTGATCGAAAGAAACCTGACTGACCTTCGTCAGATTGTGCTCGCAAAATGAACAAGTTGTTGAACACGGTTTTCGCCCTTGCTGTCGCTTGTGCGACGAGCCTCGCGCAGGCGCAGGCGGCCCCGGCCGCGGCACCCGCGCCGGCACCGGCGGCTCCCGCGGCGGCTGCACCGGCGGCTGCCGCCAAGCCGGCGGCCACGCCCGCCAGCCCGAAGTCGCTGGAAGCGAAGGTCGCCATGTGCGTGGGCTGCCACGGCATCGTGGGCTACAAGGCGAGCTTCCCGGAGGTCTACCGGGTGCCCAAGATCGCGGGCCAGAGCGCCAAGTACATTGCCGCGGCGCTGAACGCGTACAAGACGGGCGACCGCAAGCACCCGACGATGCGCGGCATCGCCGAGACGCTGACGGAGCAGGACGTCGCCGACATCTCCGCCTACTACGAGAAGCTCGGCGCCGAAGGCCGCCAGCCGGCGCCGGAGAAACCGAGCCGCGAGCCGGATGCGCAGATCACTGCGCTGATGCAGAAGGCCGCTTGCGTCTCCTGCCACGGCGCCAACCTGTCCAGGCCGATCGACCCCAGCTACCCGAAGATCGCCGGCCAGCACAACGACTACCTGTTCGCGGCGCTCAAGTCGTACAAGACGGACAACAACCCCGCCGTCGGCCGCAACAACGGCGTGATGGGCGCGATCGCCAAGCAGTTCTCCAACGCGGAACTCAAGGCGCTGGCCAACTACGTGAGCTCGCTCGCAGGCGACATGGAGACGGTGCCGGAGTCACGCTGGCACAAGAGCCACTGATCCCCTCAGTCCCGCGCAGGCGGGGCCAGGGCATCGAGAGAAAGCGGCCATCGGCCGCTTTTTCGTTTCTGGAACCGGCTGGCTTCCCGCCCGCGCGGGAGTGACGCGCCGGCTCAGCGCGTCGCGCGCCGCTGCACGCACTCCACGTAAGCGTCGCCATCGGGCGGGCGGCCGGCGCGCTGGCTTTCCCACAGCATCTGGCCCAGGCATTCCATCGCTTCGTGGTGCGCATCGTGCAGCGAGTTGCGCCGCGCGGCCAGCAGTTCCACGGCCTGGCGGATGCCGCGGGGCTGGTCGATCGAGCACTGCTCGCTGATCGACAGGTGCATGGACAGGTGCAGGAAGGGATTGGTGCCGTCGGCGCCGTCGTAGACGCGCGCGACCGCCGCCTCCGCATCCGCCATGTCCGCGTCGTACTCGCGATGCTCCTTGAGCCACTCGTGCGCCAGCGTCTCCAGCGCGTCGAGCATCTGCCCGTCGCGGGCCTTGGCGTGCACGCCGCAAAAGAAGCGGCGCACGTCTTCCTGGGAGGGCGCAAACATCCTTTCAGGTTAGCACGCTACCTCGGCAGCGCCTCTGGGATGCTGGAAAGTCAGTAGGCACGGCAGGGTTCCGCGCCCTCACAATGCCGGGTCCGCACCGCGACGGTGTGCGAATGCTTTCTTCTTCGGAGACAAACCATGAAGTTCCTCAGGACCTTGTTGCTCGGCCTCGCGGCGATGCTCGGCCTCGCGCTGGCCGTTCAGGCCCAGAACATCTCCATCGCCACCGGGGGTACCGGCGGTGTGTACTACCCGATGGGGGGCGGCCTTGCCGCCGTGCTCTCCAAGTACGTGCCGGGGATGCAGGCGACCGCCGAGGTCACCGGCGGCTCGGTCGACAACCTCAAGCTGCTGGCCAGCGGCAAGCCCTACGTCGGCTTCAGCATGAGCGACGCCGCGCAGGACGCCTTCAAGGGCGAGGACAAGTTCAAGGGCAACAAGGTGCAGGTGCGCACGCTGATGGTGCTGTACCCCAACCGCATGCACATCGTGTCGGTCGAAGGCAAGGGCATCGCCAAGTTCGCCGACCTCAAGGGCAAGCGCGTGTCCACCGGCTCGCCCGGCAGCGCCACCGAAGTGATGGCGTTCCGCCTGATCGAGGCCGCCGGCATGGACAAGGACAAGGACCTCAAGCGCGAGCGCCTCGGTGCCGCCGAATCCGTCAACGCCCTGAAGGACGGCAAGATCGACGCGTTCTTCTGGGTTGGAGGCCTGCCGACCGCCGCCGTGTCCGACCTGGCCAACACGCCCGGCAACCACATCAAGATGGTCGACCACGCCGAGCTCGTGCCGGCCATGAACAAGAAGTACGGCAACCTGTACGTGCAGGACGTGATCCCCAAGAGCACCTACAAGGGCATGGACGCGGACAACCACCAGGCCACCGTGCAGAACATCCTGATCGCCCACGAGAGCATGGACGAGAAGACGGCCTACAACATCGTCAAGGCCGCCTTCGACCACAAGGCCGACATCGTCGCCGTGCACAAGGAGGCCGAGAACTTCAAGCTGGAGAACCAGAAGAAGGACGCGAGCCCCATCCCCTGGCACCCGGGCGCGGTCAAGTACTTCGCCGAAAAAGGCATCAAGCTGAACTGACGCGATGACGGATCACCAGGCGGAGAGGGCGCAGCTGAGCGCCGACATCGACGCGGCGGCGCTGCAGAAGGCCGAGGAGTACATCGAGCAGGAAGAGGGTGCGGCCAACAAGCTCAAGGGCGGGCTGGCCTTCTTCATCACGCTCGCGGCCGTCGTCATGTCGGCCTTCCACCTCTACACGGCGTACGCGATCGTGCCCACGCAGACGCTGCGCCCCGTGCACGTGGCCTTCGTGCTCTTCCTCTGCTTCCTGGTGTTCCCGGTCTCGCAGCGCTTCCGCCACCGCATCATGTGGTGGGACTGGATCGCCGCGCTGCTCGCGGTGGCCGTGGTCGTCTATGCCGTGAACGGCGGCGACGACTTCACCGACCGCAACACCTCGCCGCTGCCCTGGGACATCTTCTTCGGCATCGCGCTGATCGTGCTGATCCTGGAGGCCATGCGGCGCACGGCCGGCTGGATCATGCCGGCCATCTGCATCGCCTTCCTCGCGTACGCGCTGTTCGGTCCCTACCTGCCCGCGCCCTGGACGCACAAGGGCTACGAGGTCGGCCGCCTGGTCGGCGTGATGTACATGACGCTGGAGGGCATCTTCGGCAGCGCCATCGACGTCTCGTCCTCGCTGATCATCCTGTTCACCATCTTCGGCGCCTTCCTGCAGTACTCGGGCGCCGGCAAGTTCTACCTGGACTTTTCCTTCTCCGCCATGGGCGGCAAGCCCACCGGCGCCGGGCGCACGGTGGTGCTGGCGTCCTTCCTGCTGGGCGGGCCGTCGGGCTCCGGCGTCGCGACCACCGTCACGCTGGGCTCGGTCGCCTACCCGATGCTGAAGAAAGTCGGCTACGAGAAGAACGCCGCCGGCGGCCTGCTCGCCGCGGGCGGCCTGGGCGCGATCATCTCGCCGCCGGTGCTGGGTGCGGCGGCCTTCCTGATCGCGGAGTTCCTCAAGATCTCCTACCTCGACGTGCTGCTGATGGCGGTCATCCCGACCATCCTGTTCTACTTCGCGCTCTTCCTCATGGTGGAGATCGACGCGCGCAAGTACGGCATGCACGAGACCGTGATCGAGAAGGTGGACTCGGTGTGGCGGCTGACCAGCCGCTACTGGTTCCACTTCCTGTCGCTGGTCTCCATCATCTTCTTCATGCTGTGGGGCTTCTCCCCCGTGCTGTCGGTGTTCTGGGCGACGGTGGTGTCCTTCTTCACCAGCTTCCTGCGGCGCGACACCGCGCTGATCCCCTACGAGACCTTCCGCGGCCGCGGCTTCTTCAAGAAGCTGTGGACTTCGCCTTTCGTGAAGGCCATGGAAGGCGGCTCCATCGGCGTGCTCAACGTCGCGGCAACCTGCGCGGGCGCCGGCCTGATCGTCGGCGTGGTCACGCTCACCGGGCTGGGGCTGAAGTTCAGCTCCATCGTCATCGACTACGCCAACGGCAACCTGGTGCTCACCGCGATCTTCACGGCCCTGGTGGTGTGGGTGATCGGCCTGGCGGTGCCGGTGACCGCTTCGTACATCATCTGCGCCGTGATCGCGGCGCCGGCGCTGATCAAGCTGGGCGTGCCAGAGTTCGCCGCGCACATGTTCATCTTCTACTACGCCGTGCTGTCGGAGGTCTCGCCACCCACCGCGCTGTCGCCGTTCGCCGCGGCGGCGATCACCGGCGGCGATCCGTACAAGACGACCTTGCAGTGCTGGAAGTACACGGTGCCGGCCTTCCTGCTGCCCTTCATGTTCGTGCTGGACCCGAGCGGCCAGGGGCTGCTGCTCATGGGCTCGACCAAGGCGCTGGCGAACGCGAACTGGTGGTCGATCGCGGAAGTGACCGTCACCGCGGCCATCGGCATCGCCGCGCTGGCGGCCGGCTTCCAGGGCTGGGCCTTGCGCCGCACGACGCGCATCGAGCGCACGCTGCTGATCATCGCGGGCTTCGCGCTGGCCTATCCCACCTGGACCGCCGACATCGTCGGCATCGCGCTGGTGGTGGGCGTGCTCGCGGTACAGTACCTGCGCCCGGCCGCCGGTGGCCTGGCACGCAAGGAAGTACAGCAGTGAAGCAACTCGACGCGTCCGCCAAGGGCGTCTACCTCATCACCGTCACCCCGTTCACGGACAGCGGCGCGCTGGACCTCGCCAGCACCGACCGCATGGTGGACTTCTGCCTGGAGCAGGGCGTCACCGGCCTCACGGTGCTGGGCATCATGGGCGAAGCGACCAAGCTCACCATGGAGGAGTCGCGCAGCTACGTGAAGCAGGTGCTCGCGCGCGTGAACGGCAAGGTCCCCGTGGTGGTCGGGGCTTCGGCGGCCGGCTTCGCGCCCATGAAGGAGCTCACCGATTCGGTGATGGACCTGGGCGCCTCGGGCGTGATGGTGGCCCCGCCTTCCACGCTGCGCACCGACGACCAGATCGTTTCCTATTTCCAGATGGTCGACCAGACCCTGGGCGCGAACGTGCCCTGGGTGCTGCAGGACCACCCCGTGTCCACGGGCGTGCAGATGACCGCCCCGGTCATCCTGCGCATCCTGAAGAACTCGCCCACCTGCGTGATGCTCAAGCACGAGGACTGGCCGGGCCTGGCCAAGCTCACCGCCTACCGGGCGGCCAGCGACAAGGGCGAGGTCAAGCGCTTCTCCATCCTCTGCGGCAACGGCGGCGGCCTGTTCCTGCCGGAGGAACTCACGCGCGGGGCGGACGGCGCCATGACCGGCTTCGCCTATCCCGAGATGATGGTGGACGTGGTGGCCGCGCACGCGCGCGGCGAGCGTGAGCGCGCGCACGACCTCTTCGACGCGTATCTGCCGCTGGCCAAGTACGAGCAGCAGGCGGGTGCGGGCCTGGCGGTGCGCAAGTTCCTGTTCCAGGAGCGCGGCGTCATCGCCTCGGACTTCGTGCGCAAGCCGGGGCCCAAGCTGTCGGCGCAGGACGTGGACGACATCCGCTTCCTGGTCAGGCGCCAGGAAAAGCGGCTGCGCGAGTTGGGGTGAGCGCTGGCCGGTGGGGTTTCTCGCCGCTCCACCGCCACCCTGCGAGGCGCACCCTGTAGATACTGTCTCGCAAGTCAAGCGTGAAGTGCGGGATTGAACGGCTTTCCGGACTTCAGTACACCGTAGGCAATCGCCAGGATCTTGCGCATCAGGGCACCGAGGACGAGTTTCTTTG
>NZ_JBYNTT010000016.1:0-116936 GCF_057784995.1 Ramlibacter sp. G4-7 | reverse complement strand
CGCTGAACACGGGTTGCCCCCCGCGGCGAGCGTTCGTCGCCAGCGACGCCCGTCGCCGTGGACAACCCTGCGCAGCGGCACGCCTACGCAGACGAATGTCAGGAGGGTAGTCCAGTGAGCGTCGCACGGCACGCCGCAAGGCGGACCAGCGTCGGGGAGGTTGCCCTTGACTAGCGCCTTCGGACGCGACCTGCAGGAGGCGCTCGCCACGCGCCCGCATTCGATCTCCCCCAAGTACTTCTACGATGCCGAGGGCTCCCGCCTGTTCGACCGCATCTGCGAACTGCCGGAGTACTACCCGACGCGCACCGAACTGGCCATCCTGGAGCGCAGCGTCGGCGAGATGGCGGCACTCGCCGGCCGCGGCGCCGAGATCGTGGAGTTCGGCGCCGGGTCGCTGCGCAAGGTGCGGCTGCTGCTGCAGGCCTTCGAGGCGCCGGCGCGCTACCTGCCCATCGACATCTCCGGCGAACACCTGCGCGATGCCGCGGCCATGTTGCGCGGCGAATTCGCGGCGCTGGACGTGCACCCCGTGGTCGCCGACTACACGCACGCATTCGCGCTGGAGCCGCATGCGGGGCCGGGCCGGCGCATCGGCTTCTTTCCCGGATCGACCATCGGCAACTTCACGCCCGAGGAGGCCCTGGAGTTCCTGCAGCGCGCGGCCGGCCTGCTGCGCGGCGGCGCCTTGCTGCTCGGCGCCGACCTGGTGAAGGACCCTGCGGTGCTGCACGCTGCCTACAACGACGCCGAAGGCGTCACCGCGCGCTTCAACCTGAACCTGCTGGCGCGCGCCAACCGTGAGCTGGGCGCGAATTTCGTGCTGCCCCAGTTCGCCCACTACAGCTTCTACAACGCGCCCCTGCAGCGCATCGAGATGCACCTGGTGAGCCGCGTGCGCCAGACGGTGGCCGTGGGTGGGGAACGCTACGTCCTGGAAGAGGGCGAGAGCCTGCACACGGAGAATTCGTACAAGTTCACGGTCGACGGGATGCGCGCCCTCGCCGAGCGCGCCGGCTTCCGGCCCGGCCCGGTGTGGACCGATCCCGAGCGGCTGTTCAGCGTGCACTGGCTGCACGCGCCCGCAGGAGCCCGGCCATGAAGGCAACGTGGAATGGCACCGTCATCGCCGAGAGCGACGACACGGTGGTCGTGGAAGGCAACCACTACTTCCCCGCCAGCGCGCTCAAGCGCGAGTACGTGACCTTCAGCAACCACAAGAGCAGCTGTCCCTGGAAGGGGCAGGCGAGCTACTACTCGCTGCTGGTCAACGGCGAGATGAACACCGACGCGGTCTGGTACTACCCCGACCCGAAGCCGGAAGCGGAGATGGTGCGGGACCGCGTGGCCTTCTGGAAGGGCGTGAAGGTCGCCGACTGAAAGGTCCCCGGCGCGCGATTGGTTAAGCTAGCCGGATGCTCCTGCGTCCCGCCTACACCTACCCGGACCAACTGCCCGCGCTGCTGCACCAGCAAGGCTACGCCGTGCTCAGTCCGGACGGCGTCGGCGAGCTGGCGGGCTGCACGCGCGCGCAACTGCAGGCGCTGCTGCCTTCCTGGGACGCGCTGCCGCCCGACAACTACCTCAAGGACGGCGGACGCTACCGCCGCCGGCGCCACTCGTGCTTCGTCGCCGACGGCGCGTCGCTGGCGCAGGCGCCGCATCGCGCGCACTGGCAGCCGGTCGAATACAACGCGCTGCACGGCGGCATGCAGCGCTGGTTCGAGCCCATGCTGCCCGAGACGGTGGCGCAGCCCGCCTGGACGCGTCTGCTGCAAGCGATGGCGCGCGTGGCGAGCGACCTCAAGGGCGCGCAGCCCTGGTACATCGAGGCGCACCAGTTCCGCATCGACACGGAAGGCGGCATCGGCCGGCCGACGCCCGAGGGCGCGCACCGCGACGGCGTGGACCTGGTGGCCGTGTTCCTGCTGGCGCGCGAGAACATCAAGGGCGGCGAGACGCGTGTGTTCCAGTCCGACGGCCCCGCCGGCCAGCGCTTCACGCTGACGGAGCCCTGGAGCGTGCTGCTGCTCGACGACGCGCGCGTGATCCACGAGACGACACCGATCCAGCCGCTGGACGGGCCCGGGCACCGGGATACGCTGGTGCTGACCTTGCGCGGGCAGGGGTTCCAGGGGGATTAGGGCGGCGTCGGCGAACCCCCCGACCGTCCCTCACTCCCGCACGTCCGCCACCGGATTGCTGCCGAAATCCTTGCGCGCCAGGTACGCCAGCACCCGCGCCGCCGCGTCCTCCGGCGAGGCCAGCGCCCCCTTCTGCTTCAGCCCGACGAAACTGCCGCGGTCCGGGAAGCGGTCGCCATCGGCCTCGCGCAGATGCACCTGCATGTCCGTGTCGATCACGCCCGGTGCCAGCGAACACACGCGTGCGCCGTTCGGCAAGGCCGCCTGTTCCAACGCCACGCAACGCGTGAAGTGGTCCATGCCGGCCTTGGCCGCGCAGTAGACGGCCTGCGAGGCCATGGCGCGCCGCCCCAGGCCGGAGGAGATGTTGAGCACTTTTCGCGGCACCTTCCAGGCCGCCGTCGTGCGCAGGAAGACGCTGGCCAGCAGCATCGGCGCCTCCAGGTCCACGCGCAAGGCATCCTTCAGTTGCGCGAGCGGGATGTCTTCCAGCGGGGCGACGCGCGGCACCAGCCCGGCGTTGTTGATCAGCGTGGCCGAGGCGAGCGTGTGCTCATCCTGCGCGAGCAGCCAGGTGTCCAGCCGCCCCGCCGGGTTGTCGGCACGTGCGAGGTCCTGCGGCCACTGCTCGCAGCGGCGGCCCAGGCGCAGCGCCTCCTGGGCGAGCGCGTCGCTGGTCTTGCGCGAGATGCACAGCAGGTCGTGGCCGGCGGCGAGCAGTTGCAGCGCCATCGCGTGGCCCATCCCGCGGGAAGCGCCGGTGAGAATGGTGAGGTGTCGCTGGCTCATGGCGCCATCCTATGCGGAGCCGAGCACGATGGGGAAGTCGGCCTTCAGGCCCTCGCCCTCGCGCACGAAGGGCACGGTGAGCAGCGCCCGGTCCTCGCCCAGGTTGCGCCAGAGGAAGTCGCGCTCGTTGTTCGGGTCCCCCTCGACATAGAGCTGCGTCGTGAGCAGTTCGCGCTGCGCCAGCTTCACCTTGACGTGGATGTGCGGCGTGCGCCCGGCGTACGGCGCCGGCTTGATCGTGCGGAAACGGTAGCGCCCGTCGGCGCCGACCGTCACGCGACCGAAGCCCTGGAAGCGCGGATCGGCCGCACCGCGATCGCCCGGGTGGTGGTAGTGCCCGGCGTGGTCGCACTGCCAGATCTCCACCTGCGCGCCGGCCACCGGCTTGCCTTGCAGGTCGCTCACCGTGCCTTCGACCCAGGCGGGCTCGCCCAGCGGGTATTGCAGGTTGCCGTTGCGCAGCAGGTCGGCGTCCGTGTCCCTGGGCAGGGCGACCGGATAGAACGGCCCTTCGGTCTGGCGCGGCGTGGCGCGCAAGCCCTGCGTGGTCTGGGCGCGGGCGCTGCGCCAGCAGAAGGGCAGGGCGACGAGCGCGGCGGCGGTGCCGCGGCGGGACAGGCTGGGCATGGCAGGCTCCGTGTTCACGGACCCCGAGCATGGCCCAAGTCCGCCGCACTTGCTAGAAGGGCACGACACTGGCGAACGAAAGCGGCTCGCCGCTGGCCGGATGCGCCAGCTGCAGCGCGCTGGCGTGCAGCAGCAGTCGCGGCGCGCGCTGCGCCACATCGGGCGAGGCATAGAGCGTGTCCCCCAGGATCGGATGGCCGATGGCCTGCAGGTGCACGCGCAACTGGTGCGTGCGGCCCGTGAGCGGCTCCAGCGCCAGCCGCGTGCAGCCGTCTTCGTGCGCAAGGACCGTCCAGCGGGTTTCGCTGGGGCGACCGTGTTCGGGGTCGACCTTCTGCCGCGGCCGGTTCGGCCAGTCCGCGGCCAGCACAAGCGCGATGACGCCCGTCGCGCCGGGGGCGGCGAGCGTCCCCGCCACCACGGCCTCGTAGCGCTTGTGCACGCGCCGCTCGGCAAACTCACGGCCCAGCACGCGCTGCACGTGCAGGCCGCGCGCCATCAGGAACAGGCCCGAGGTCGCCATGTCCAGCCGGTGCACCACGAGTGCATCGGGCCACAGCGCCTGCGCCCGGGCCGACAGGCAGTCCTGCTTGTCCTCGCCGCGACCGGGCACGGCCAGCAGGCCGGCAGGCTTGTCCAGCACCAGCAGGTGTTCGTCGACCCAAACCAGCCCTTCGGATAATCCAGGCATGACCGCTTATTTCTCTTCCATGTCGCCCACGCTGCAGACGGTACTGCTGCTGATCGGCTCGAACGTGTTCATGACCTTCGCCTGGTACGGCCACCTCAAGAACCTGGCGACCTCGCCCTGGTACGTGGCGGCCGTGGTGAGCTGGGGCATCGCCCTGGCCGAGTACCTGCTGCAGGTGCCCGGCAACCGCATCGGCTTCCAGCAGGCCGGGCTCTCGGTCGGCCAGCTCAAGATCATGCAGGAACTCATCACCCTCGCCGTCTTCGTGCCGTTCAGCCTGCTGTATCTCAAGCAGCCGCTGAAGCTGGACTTCCTCTGGGCGGGCCTGTGCATGGTGGGCGCCGTGTATTTCATATTCCGCAATGCCTGAGGGCGCCGATGCGGCAGGTAAACTCGCCGCGCCCCCACTACAAGATTCCGAGCTCTCCCCATGCTCTTCAAGAAACTGCTGCCGAAGGAAGGCAACTTCTTCGAGTTGTTCAATCAGCACGCCGAACGCATGGTGGAGGGCGCCCATGCCTTCTCCAAGCTGGTGGCCAACTACAACGACGTGGACCTGCGGGAGCGGTACAACCGGGAGGTGGACCACGCGGAGCGCGCGGCGGACAAGGTCACCCACGAGGTCAACCGGCTGATCCACTCCACCTTCATCACGCCCATCGACCGCGAGCAGATCCACACGCTGATCAACACGATGGACGACGTGGCGGACCTGGTCCAGGACTCGGCCGAGACCATGGCGCTGTACGACGTGCGGCACATGACCGAGGAAATCATGCGCCTGACGGACCTGTCCGTGCGCTGCTGCGAACGCGTGCGGGAGGCGGTGCAGCTCCTGAGCAAGCTGTCCGACCACCAGAGCGCGGTGGCGGCGCTCAAGACCTGCGAGGAAATCGACAAGCTGGAGTCCGATGCCGACCGCGTGATGCGCTCCGCCCTGAGCAAGCTGTTCCGCGAGGAGCCGGACGTGCGCGAGGTGATCAAGCTCAAGGCGATCTACGAGCTGCTGGAGACGATCACCGACAAGTGCGAGGACGTGGCGAACGTCGTCGAAGGCATCGTCCTCGAGAACTCCTGAGGACGCGCATGGAAGTCGCCCAAACGGCCCTGTGGGTCGTGGTCCTGCTGGTCGCCATCGCGATCCTGTTCGATTTCATGAACGGTTTCCACGACGCCGCGAACTCCATCGCCACCGTCGTGTCCACGGGCGTCCTGAAGCCGACGCAGGCCGTGGTGTTCGCCGCCTTCTTCAACATGGTGGCGATCTTCATCTTCCACCTGAGCGTGGCGGCGACGGTCGGCAAGGGGATCGTCGAGCCGGGCATCGTCAACACGCACGTGGTGTTCGGGGCCCTGGTGGGGGCCATCACCTGGAACGTGATCACCTGGTGGTACGGCATCCCCAGCAGCTCCTCGCACGCGCTGATCGGCGGCATCTGCGGCGCCGTGATCGCCAAGGCGGGCGCCGGCGCGCTGATCGCCGCGGGCATCTGGAAGACCGTGATCTTCATCTTCGTCTCGCCGGCGCTGGGCTTCATCCTCGGCTCGCTGATGATGGTGATCGTCGCCAACATCTTCCGCTCGACCCGCCCGAACAAGGTGGACAAGTGGTTCCGCCGGCTGCAGCTGGTCTCCGCCGGCGCCTACAGCCTGGGCCACGGCGGCAACGACGCGCAGAAGACGATCGGCATCATCTGGATGCTGCTGATCGCCACCGGCCACGTGGCGGCCGGCGACAAGTCGCCCCCGATCTGGGTGATTACCGCGTGCTACATCGCCATCGGCCTGGGCACCATGTTCGGCGGCTGGCGCATCGTCAAGACCATGGGCCAGAAGATCACCAAGCTCAAGCCGGTGGGCGGCTTCTGTGCCGAAACCGGCGGCGCGCTGACGCTGTTCATCGCCACTGCGATGGGCGTGCCGGTGTCCACCACCCACACCATCACCGGCGCGATCGTCGGCGTCGGCTCGACGCAGCGCATGAGCGCAGTGCGCTGGGGCGTGGCCGGCAACATCGTGTGGGCCTGGATCTTCACCATCCCGGCGAGCGCCTTCGTGGCCGCGATCGCGTACTGGGTGAGCCTGCAGATCTTCTGACGGACGCGGCCGCGCTCAGTCGATCGCGATGGCCGGCCGCTCACCCTCGCTCTCGGCCAGGGCCGGGTACTCCACCGGCTCCACCGCGGGGCTCAACGCAGGGTTCACGGCCGGGTCCACGTGCGGGTTCGCCGCCACCCAGCCCATGAAGATCTCGTAACCCAGCGCGAGCAAGGTCGCTCCGACGAACAGGCCGAGGATGCCCGCGGTCGCCATGCCGCCCAGGGCGCCGAACAGGATGACCGGCATCGGCACATCGACGCCGCGGCCCAGCATCAGGGGCTTGAGGACGTTGTCGATCATGCCGACCAGGACCAGCAGCACGGTGTAGCCGGTGGCCGCTGCGGTGCCGTAGTCACCGGTCCACCAGATCCAGCCGATCGCCGGCAGCGTCACGATCACGGCCGGCACCTGCGCGATGCCCAGCACCAGCACGACGCCTGCCAGCACGCCGGCCAGGGGAACGCCCGCGACCAGCAGGCTCAGGCCGACGGCGACGGCCTGCAGGAAGGCGATGCCGATCACGCCTTGCGCGACGGCCCGGATGGTCGCCACCGAGAGGACCGCCAGTTCCCGGCCCCGCGTGTAGCCGAACAGGCGCGCGAAGATGGCCTTGGTGGCGGACTCGCCGGCCCGGCCGAAGGCCATCATGATGCCCGCGACGATGAAGGCGGCCAGGAAGAACAGGATGTCCGCCCCGATGCCCGCCACCATCGCCAGCGAGGCCTTGGCCACGGCGCCGATCTTCGGTTGCAGGCTGTGGATCAGGGCAGGCAGGTCGGTGTACGCGGCATCCCATGCCGCGTAGACCCTCGGACCGACGATGGGCCAGGCGGCCACCCCTTCCCTCGGCGGCGGGATCACCAGCGTGTTCTCGTGGATGGCGGCGATGGCGCGTTGGACCGAGTCGCCCATGGAGCTGACCAGCACCGCCGCGGGCCCGACGATCAGCACGATCCCGAGCAGCGTGATCAGCGTGGCCGCCCAGCCCTGCCTGCCGCCCAGCCGCGCCGCCAGCGCCAGGTGCAAGGGGTACAGGCACACGGCCAGGATCAGCGCCCACTCCATCAGCACGACGAAGGGCGAGAAGACCTGGTAGCACAGCAGCACCATCACCAGGATCAGCCCGGCGCGAATGAGCACGTCGAGCAGCAGCCGGCCGGCGGACTGCTGGTCCATCTCGGAAAGGAACCGTATCGGGCTGCTCATGGTCGCCTCCGGGTGCAGCCGATCGCGCGCAGGCACACGTGGATGCGGATCGGGTTTTTCTTGTCGGACGAGGCGAAGGTGCGAAGCGGAGCGTCGCACCCGGCCCGGCGTCCGTCAACCCTTTCCTGTTCGCCGCAAGAGTCGATGCCTCAGGCAGCCATCCGGCCCTGGCGGGCGACCTCCGGGAGGCCGGGCACATCGGGACGTTCGGCACCATCGTGCTGCGCCTGCTGCCGCAGTGGCTGTGCGGCGGGCGCCAGGTGCATGGGGCTCACTTCGGCGAGCGTGCGTGTCCCGAGCAGCGCCTGGCTGCGGTCGATTTCCGCCTGCAGGATCGCGAGCGCGCGGGCCACGCCGGCTTCGCCCGCTGCCGCTGCGGCGAAGAGGATGGGGCGGCCCGTGAACGTGCACGCCGCGCCCAGCGCCAGCGCCTTCATGACGTCCGTGCCACGGCGGATGCCGCCATCGAGCAGCAAGGGCAGGCCCGGCACCGCCTGGCGGATCGCCGGCAGCGCATCGAGCGGCGCGATGGTCCCGTCGAGCTGGCGTCCACCGTGGTTGGACAGGACGAGGCCGTCGGCACCGAGGGCGCGATAGCGCACGGCGTCGTCGGCGCTCACCACGCCCTTGACGACGAGCGCGCGGTCCCAGCGGCTGCGAATGAAGCGGAAGTCGTCCCAGTCCAGCGGAGCATGCGCGGGTCCGGCGGGTGCGTCGGTCACGCGGTTCAGCGGCACGTCGTCCTGGTTCTCCATGCGCGGGATGCCGCCGGAGAAGAAGGTGCGTGCCGCGGTGCCCAGAAGCCAGCGCGGATGCAGCAAGGTGTCCGCCACCAGCCGCAGCCCCGGCCGCACCGGGATCGAAAAGCCGTGGCGCAGGCTCAGCTCGCGGCCGGGAGGCACCGGCGTGTCCACCGTGAGCACGAGCACCTGGCAGGAGGTTCGATGCAGGCGTGCCAGCAGTCGCGCGATGCGCTCGCGGTTGCCGTCGACATAGGCCTGGAACCAGGCCTGCGGCCACGCCGCGAAGACGCGCTCCATCGGCACGAGCGACGCGCCGCTGAGGATGAAGGGCACGCGCGCCGCCGCGGCTGCGCGCGCCATCGCCACGTCCGCGTCGAAGCGGAAGAGGCCGCTCACGCCCAGCGGCGGGATGCCGCAGGGCGACGCGAAGGCCTGGCCGAACAGCGTGAGGTCCTGCTGTCGCGTCGGTCCCGCCGCCAGCGTGCGCGGCACGAGGGCCCAACGGTCGAAGGCGGCGCGGTTGTTGGCGGCGGACCAGCCGTCCGCCGAGCCACCGGCGACGAACCCGAACAGGCCGCGCGGCAGGCGCGCCTGCGCGGCGGCCTCGAAATCGTGCAGGGACAGGAAACGCTCATCCAGCTTCATGCGCGGGATGATAGCGAGCGGGCCCTGGATAATCCCCGCATGACCGAGCGCCTGGACCTCCTCACGCTGCGCGTGGTGATCGCGGTGGCCGACTCCGGTTCCATCAGCGCGGGCAGCGACCGCCTGCAGCTGGCCGTCGCCGCCGCGAGCGCGCGCATCTCCTCACTGGAAACGAGCCTGGGCATCCGCATCTTCGAGCGCTCGCCGCGCGGCGTGGAGCTCACGCCGGCCGGCCGCATGCTGGTGCAGCGTGGCCGCGAGCTGCTGGACGGCGCCGACCAGCTCGCCACCGACCTGCGCGACTGGAGCCTGGGCCTGGCCGGCCACGTGCGCCTGCTGACGAATGCATCGGCGCTGCTGCAGGTCCTGCCGCGCCGGCTGGAGGCCTTCATGCGCAGCCACCCGCGCATCCACGTCGACGTCGAGGAGCGCATGAGCCCGGAGATCCTCGGCGCGCTCGCCGAAGGCCGCGCCGACGTGGGCGTGGTGGACGTGGCCATGCATTCGCGCGGCCTCGAATTCGTCCCCTTCTTCCGCGACCAGCTTGCGCTGGTGCTGCCGGCGGGCCATGCACTGGCCGGCGAGCGCGAGGTGCGGCTGCCGCAGCTGCTGGCGGAGAACTTCATCGTGCTGGCCGGCGCGAATGCGGTGACGACGCGCCTGTTCAATGCGGCCGCGGCGGTCGGTGCGCCGATCCAGGTGCGCATGCAGATGCGCAGCTTCGATGCCGCCACCCGCATGGTGGCCGCCGGCCTGGGCGTGGCGGTCCTGCCCACGGAGGCGATCACGCCGCAGCTGGCGCATCTCGCGCTGAAGGCGGTGCCGGTCGCGGAGGACTGGGCCCAGCGCACGCACTACCTCGCGCTGCGCACCGGCGAGGAAGCGCCGGCCGCGGCGCGCACCCTGGTCGATGCGCTGCGCTCGGGGTAAACCCGGGGATTTCGCGGAACGCGAAAGCGCCCTTCGCCCACGCCGCTTGCCCGCGGGCGCGCGACCCCCCAGACTCGCCGCGATGAAGATCGCATCCGTTCGCGCCACTCCGCTCAACCTGCCCATCACGATGGGCAGCGGTGCCCGCGCCAAGTCCACCTCGCTGTCCCTGTGCCTCGTCGACGTGACGCTGGACGACGGCCGCGTCGGCACCGGCATGACCGCCATCACGGAGGAGGAGGTCATCGGCTCCATCGTCAACGACGTCGCGAGCCACGCGCTGGTGGGCATGGACCCGCTGCGCCACGAGCAGATCTGGGACAAGCTGTACTGGCTGCTCACGCCGCGCGGCCAGTCCGGTTATGCGAGCCACGCCATGGCGGCCATCGACCTGGCCTTGTGGGACCTCAAGGGCCAGATCCTCGGCCAGCCCGTGTGGCGCCTGTTCGGCGGCGCGCGCGCGCAGGTGCCCGTGTACGCCACCTTCGGCTTCGCCTTCTTCGACCGCGAGGAACTCGCCACCGCCGCGAAGAACTGGGTCGAGCGCGGCTTCAAGCGCCTGAAGATGACGGTGGGCCACCATGCGCTGCAGCGGCGCGACGAGCCGCGGCCGCTGGCGGAGGTGATCGCCGAGGACGTCAAGCGGATCGAGGCCGTGCGCTCCGCCGTGGGGCCCGACGTGCAGATCTTCATCGACGCGAACTGCAGCCTGGACTACTTCCACGCATCGGCGCTGGCGCAGCGCATCGAGGACCTGGGCATCGCCTTCTTCGAGGAGCCGGTGTCGCAGAACGACATCCCGAACATGGTCAAGCTGCGCGCCAAGACCCGCATTCCGCTCGCCGCCGGCCAGAACGAGGGGCTGGCCAGCCGCTTCCGCGACATGTTGGTGGCGCAGGCCGTCGACGTTGTGCAGCCCAACGCCTGCATCAGCGGCGGCTACACGCAGTGCCTGCGCATCGCCGGCATGGCGGCGGCTTTCAACGCGCAGTTCGCCAACGGCGGCGCCTGGCCGCACCACAACATGCACCTGCACGCGGGCCTGGCCAACGGATCCCTGGTGGAATACCACTCCGTGGCCGTCGAGGTCTGCAAGCAGGTGTTCGACGACCTGCCCGAACCCAGCCAGGGCATGCTGGCGCTGCCCGACACACCCGGCCTGGGCTTCCGCCCGAACCGCGAGCGCGTGGCCGAACTGGCCAGGCGGCCGGGATCGCGCGGCGTGGGCAAGGCCTGAGGAACGAGACAAACACAGGAGACAACGCAGTGAACGCATCCCTTACCCGCCGCGCCGTACTGGCCGCCGCCCTGGCCGCGGCCGCGCCGCTGGCCGTCGCCCAGGCCGACTATCCGAACAAGCCGATCCGGCTGCTCGTGGGCTACAACGCGGGCGGCGGCGTCGACGCGCTGGCGCGCATGTTGTCCTCGCGCCTGCCTGCCATCCTCGGCCAGCAGGTGGTGGTGGAAAACCGTGCGGGCGCGACCGGCATGATCGCCGCCGACCTGGTCGCACGTTCGGCGCCGGACGGCTACACGCTGCTGATGGGGGAGAGCGGGCTGCTGATCGCGCCCCACCTGCAGGCCAGGAGCCCGATCGATCCGCTCAAGGCGCTGGTGCCCGTGGCCGGCACCTTCGTCGCGCCGCTCATGATCGTGGCGAACAACAACCTGCCGGCGACCAACCCGAAGGAACTGATCGCGCTGCTGAAGAAGAACCCGGGCCGCTACTCCTACGCCACCTCCGGCGTCGGCACCGTGCACCACCTCGGTTTCGAACTGATGAAGGCGCGTACCGGCGCGTTCATCGTGCACGTGCCGTACCGCGGCGCTTCGCAGATCGTGCCGGACGTGATCAGCGGCCAGGTGCCCATCGGCGTCGTGAGTGCCGCGGCAGGCCTGGCCCAGGCCAAGGCCGGCAAGCTGCGCGCCATCGCGTTGATGAACACGGGCAAGCTGCCGGGCGCGGAGAACGTGCCCACGATGGCCGATGCGCTGCCGGGCTTCGACGTCGCACCGCGCCTGATGCTGCTCGCGCCCACCGGCACGCCGCAGGCGGTCGTCGACAAGCTGAACGAAGCCGTGCGCACGGTGCTCGCCAGCGCCGACCTGGCGCAGGCCGCCGCGCTGCAGGGCGCCACCCCGGCGTACATGGCGCCGGCGCAACTGGGCCCGGAGATGCAGCGCGAGTCGCTCGAGTGGGCCAGGATCATCAAGGACCAGAAGATCTCGGCGGAATGAGCATGGCCCGCGACACTCCCTGCATCGGCCTCGTGGTGCCGCCCGCGCATGGCCAGGTGCCGCAGGATGCCGCCCTGCTGTATGGCGGACGCTACCGCTTCATCGCGCGCGGCCTCGGCATCGGCGGGGTCTCGCCGGAAGGCTTCGCACCGGTGGTGGACGGCATCGTCGACCAGGCCGTGGAACTGCGCAAGGCGGGCGCCGAGGTCATCTCGATGATGGGGACCTCCATCAGCTTCTACCGCGGCCCCGCGTTCACCGAATCGCTGCGCCGCGCGATGGAGGAGGCCAGCGGCGTGCCTTGCACCACCATGAGCCATGCCATCGTGCGCGCGCTGCAACGGCTGGGCGTCAAGCGCGTGGCCGTCGCCACTTCCTACATCGACGAGCTGAACGAGAAGCTGCGCGCCTACCTCACGCACGCGGGCTTCACCGTGACCGCCCTCGAAGGACTGTCCATCACCGGCGTCAAGGAGGTCGGCGAGGTCGGCACGGAGACGCTCGTGGCGCTGGCCAAGAGGGTCCATGCGCAGGACCCGTCCGCGGACGGCATCTTCATCTCCTGCGGCGGCCTGCTGACGCTGGACGCGATCCGGCAGCTGGAGGACGAAGTCGGCGTGCCGGCGACGGCCAGCTCGCCAGCGGGGTTCTGGGACGTCGTCCGGCTGGCGGGATCGGACCCCTCCAGCCCGGGCTTCGGCCGCCTGTTCGCCAGTCCCTGAGCCGGCTTACTGCGAGATTTCGCGGCCGGCTTCCACCTGGTTTTCGAAGTAGGCCTGGAAGCTCATGGCGATGCTGGTCATGAGCACCGCCGCGCCGATCATCAGCGACAGCACGATCGCCCAGATGGTCGCCCAGCGCGTGCGGCCGGCCGGCGCGTCGGGCGCTGCGGAGGGGTTGAAGCGTGCGTTCCACTCCTCGGGCTTTCTCAGGCCGTACACGATCGCCGTGAGGCAGCAGCCCGCGATGGTGAAGCCCAGGACCGGCACCAGCACCCAGCTCAGGACGTCGTCCTGGCCCAGCGATCCCATTCGCAGCACGCCATACGCGCCCAGCAGCGTGGGCAGCGGCAGCAGCCATCCGAGCCAGTCGCCGAAGCCGTGCAGGTAGAAGCGGTGCGCGCCGAAGGGGCCGCCCAGGAACGCCAGCCAGGCCGCGAGGGTCTTGCTTTTCACTTCGGCGGCGCCTCGGGCGCCGTCCGGTTGCCTTGCCCCAGCGATTTCTCCATCAGCACGATGTCCAGCCAGCGGTCGAACTTCCAGCCGCAGGACTCGATGGTGCCGACGTGGCGGAATCCCACGGCGCGGTGCACGCCGATGGAGCGCACGTTGGCGGAGTCGCCGATGACGGCGATGAGCTTGCGCACGCCCGCAGCCTCGGCCTGCCTGGCCAGTTCGCTCAGCAGCTTGTTGCCCAGGCGCTGGCCGGCCGCATCCGGGTCGAGATAGATGGAATCTTCCGCGGAGAAGCGGTAGGCCGGCCGCGGCTTGAACCACTGGCAGTAGGCAAAGCCCACGAGCCGGCCATCGAGTTCGGCCACGAGGTAGGGCAGGCCCTTGGCCAGCACGTCGGCGCGTCGCGTCGCCATGTCCGCCTCGGTCGGGGCGGTGGTCTCGAAGGTGCCCGTGCCGTGGGTCACGTGGTGCGCGTAGATGGCCGTGATGGCGGGCACGTCGGCGTCGGTACTGGAGCGAAGGGTGAGGGGCATGGCGAAAAAGCTATAATCGTCGGCTTTTCGGCGTGCCGCTGGCCGGGTGGCCATGTCGCGTGTCTCGACGCCGAAAGAACTTTGTCAGGCCCGGTGGGCCTGCGTCATCCACCCGAAGGATAAATCATGGTCGTCATTCGACTTTCCCGCGGCGGTGCCAAGCACCGTCCCTTCTACAACATCGTCGTCGCGGACAAGCGCGTCCGGCGCGACGGCCGCTTCATCGAGCGCCTGGGCTTCTACAACCCGCTGGCCAAGGGCGGCGAGGAAAAGCTGCGCGTCGCGCAGGACCGCCTGACCTACTGGCGCGGCGTCGGCGCCCAGGCCTCCCCGACGGTGGAGCGCCTGCTCAAGGATGCCCCGGCCGCCGGCGAAGCCGCCGCTCCCGCGCAAGCCTGAATGATGTTGGCCCCCGGTCTCCGCTGCGCTCCGCCACCCCCCGAGGGGGCCGCAGCCGCCTTGGGGCGGCCCTGCGGCGGCTGAGAGATGGCCGCACCCGGCCGTCCGGCAGCCACGTTGCCGGCAGCGATCGAAGCCGCGGAACTTCCCGCGGATGCCATCGAAGTCGGGCGCATCGCCGATGCCTGGGGGATCAAGGGCTGGTTCAAGGTCCTTCCCCACAGCGCCGATCCCCAGGCGCTTTTTTCTTCCACGCGCTGGTACCTGCAGCCCTCGGAAAAAGGCCCCCCGGCCTTCCGCGGCACGGTGCTGCTGCGCGTGCGCGAGACCAAGGACCATTCGGACACGGTGGTCGCGCGCGCCGACGGCGTCGAGGACCGCAGCGCGGCCGAGGCGTTGCGGGGCGCGCGCATCTTCATCCCCCGTTCTTCCTTCCCCACGGCGGACAGCGACGAGTACTACTGGGTCGACCTGATCGGACTGGACGTCGTCAACCGCGAAGGGGTGGCCCTCGGGCAGGTGAAGGAACTGCTGTCCACCGGCCCGCAGACGGTGCTGGTCGTCGCCTACGAGGACGCCGGCGAAGCCCTGGAGCGCATGATCCCCTTCGTGTCCGTGTACGTGGACAACGTGGACCTGCGCGAGCGGCGCATCACCGTCGACTGGCAGGCCGACTACTGAAGAAGCCATGCGCTTCGACGTCGTCACCCTCTTTCCCGATCTCTTCACGCCCTTCCTGGCCGCGGGCGTGACCCGCCGCGCCTACGAGACCAGGCAGGTCGACGTGCGCCTGTGGAACCCGCGCGATTTCGCCGAAGGCAACTACCGGCGCGTGGACGACCGGCCGTTCGGCGGCGGTCCCGGCATGGTCATGCTGGCCGAGCCGCTGGCGCGCTGCCTGGCGGCGGTGAAGGCGGACCGCGGCGATGCCGCGCCGGTGGTGCTCTTTTCCCCGATCGGCCGGCGGCTGGACCACTCCGGCGTGGCGTCCTGGTCGGCAGGCGAGGGCGCGATCCTGCTTTGCGGCCGCTACGAAGGCGTCGACCAGCGCTTCATCGACACCCATGTGGACGTGCAACTGAGCCTGGGAGACTTCGTCCTGTCCGGCGGAGAGCTTCCCGCCATGGCCTTGCTGGACGCGGTGGCCCGCCTGCAGCCCGGGGTCCTCAACGACGCCGGCAGCCACCAGGAAGACAGCTTCAACCCCGTCGTGGACGGCCTGCTGGATTGCCCGCACTACACCCGGCCCGAGGAATGGGACGGGCGCAAGGTGCCCGAGGAACTGCTCTCCGGCCACCACGCGCGCATCGCTGCCTGGCGCCGCCAGCAGCGCCTGGCGCTCACGGCCAGGCACCGGCCGGACCTGATCGCGCAGGCCCGGCAGGCCGGGCGCCTGAGCCCGGCGGACGAGGATTTCCTCGCCGGGCTATAATCGCCGGCTTTCCAGATCCTCTGTCCGGCCGCCCGAGCCGCTCCACCCAGGGTGGAACCCAGCGAAGCCAGGGCCTTCCGTGTAGCGCGGACAAGATCGCAGAGGTAGCCATGAACCTGATCGAAACCCTCGAACAAGAGGAAATCGCCCGCCTGGGCAAGAAGATCCCCGAGTTCGCCCCCGGCGACACCGTGATCGTTTCCGTGAACGTCGTCGAAGGCAGCCGCAAGCGCGCGCAGGCCTACGAAGGCGTGGTGATCGCCAAGCGCAACCGCGGCCTGAACAGCGCGTTCACCGTGCGCAAGATCTCCAGCGGCGAAGGCGTCGAGCGGACCTTCCAGACCTACAGCCCGCTGATCGCCGGCATCGAGGTCAAGCGCCGCGGCGACGTGCGCCGCGCCAAGCTGTACTACCTGCGCGAGCGTTCCGGCAAGTCCGCCCGCATCAAGGAAAAGCTGGCCCACAGCCAGAAGGGCAACAAGGCCGCTGCCGCCGCCGAGTAATCGGGACCAGCGCCAGAAGCCGCCGCCGGCCCCGTGCTCGCGGCGGTTTCTTCATTTCCGCCATGCCGATCGATCCTGCCGCCGCCATCCCCCCGGACACGCCGCTGTCGAAGATTCCCAACTTCGACCCGCGCGAGGTGCCCGTGGTGGGCATCGACGCGCACCTGCCCGCGGTGAGCGCGGCGCGCATGGCGCCCGAGGCGCTGCGCTGGCGCTTCGCGCACCCGCCGGCGTGGCAGCCCGAACTGCAGTCCGAGCGGCGCTTCACCAACCGCCAGATGGCCGATGCCTCGGTGCTCGTGCCGATCGTCCAGCGTGAACAGCCCATGGTGCTGCTGACCGAGCGCACGGCGCACCTCACCACCCATCAGGGGCAGGTCGCCTTCCCCGGTGGCAAGCGGGACGCGACCGACGTCGATGCGGCCGACACCGCGCTGCGCGAGGCGCAAGAGGAGATCGGGCTGGACCGCGACAGCATGGAGGTGATCGGCACCATGCCCACCTACACCACCGGGACCATGTTCGTGATCACGCCCGTGGTGGCCCTCGTCCGGCCGGACCACCGCCTGGTCCTGAACGAATTCGAGGTGGCCGACGCCTTCGAGGTGCCGCTGGCGTTCCTGATGGACCCGAAGCACCACCGCCGCCACGCCCTCGACCTCGGCGGCGTCCAGCGCGAGTGGTTTTCCATGCCGTATACCGACGCGCGCAAGGAGCGCTTCATCTGGGGTGCGACCGCGGCGATGCTGCGCAACTTCTACCGCTTCCTGGCGGCCTGAAGGCCGGCGCAGGGGCGCCGCTATGATTGCCGCATGAGCTTTTTCGCGATCCTGTTCGCGTTGCTGATCGAGCAGGTGCGTCCGCTGGGAGCGCACAACCCCATCCACACCGGCCTGCGCGTCTGGGCGCGCTGGGTCAGCCGCAACTTCGATGCGGGCAAGCCGCAGCACGGGTGGGTGGCGTGGGCCCTGGCCGTCGTGGCGCCCTCGCTCGCCGCGCTGGGCGTGCACTGGGCGCTGACCCTGTTCGTCGGCTGGCCGGCGGGCATGGTCTGGAGCGTGATCGTCCTGTACGTCACGCTCGGCTTCCGCCAGTTCAGCCACCACTTCACCGACATCCGCGATGCGCTGGAAGCCGGTGACGAGGCGCGCGCGCGCGAGTTGCTGGCGCTGTGGCAGCGGGTGGACGCGAGCGAGTTGCCCCGCAGCGAGGTCGTGCGCCACGTGATCGAGTACTCGGTGCTGGCCGCGCACAGGCATGTGTTCGGCGTGCTGGCCTGGTTCTCCATCCTGGCCGCCTTCGGCTTCGGCCCGGCCGGCGCCGTGCTGTACCGCATGTCCGAGTTCGTCGGCCGCTACTGGCGTTGGCGCAACCGCACGCAGGCGCAGCCTGCCAGCGAGGCGCTGCAGGCCGCGGCCGCGCGCGCCTGGGCTGCGGTGGACTGGCTGCCGGCCCGCCTCACGGCCATTGCGTTCGCGGTGGTGGGCAGCTTCGAGGAGGCCATCGACTGCTGGCGCAACTACGCGCAGCGCTTCCCGAACGACAGCGACGGCGTGATCCTCGCCGCGACTTCCGGTGCGATCAACGTGCGCCTCGGCGGCGAGGCGCTGCAGCCGGTGTTCGCCCCGAGTTCGTCCGCCACCTTCGAGGCTTCGGGCTTGGGCACGGAGCCTCCGATCGGCACCGACAGCACGCCCGGGCGCGAAGCGGAAGTCGCGCACCTGCGCTCGGTGGTCGGCCTCGTGTGGCGGTCGGTCGTGTTGTGGATGGTGCTGCTGGCGTTGCTGACGCTGGCCCGCTTGCTGGGGTAGGCGTCGTGGCGCGGCGCAGGCCGCGGACGGACGGCGAGGGCACCGGACCCCGCCGATGCACCTACGCCGTGCTCGCGCTGCGCATCAACTGCGACTGCGTCCAGCGCACGATGTCCGCGGCGCCCATCGCGCCCGCCTGACGCGCGACCTCACGGCCGTTCACGAACAGCGCCAGGGTCGGGATGCTGCGGATGTTCAGGCGCGCGCCCACGCCCTGGGCTTCCTCGGTGTTCACCTTGACCACCTGCACGCGCGGCTCCAGCTGCGCGGCGGCCTGCTCGTAGGCCGGCGCCATCATGCGGCAGGGGCCGCACCACGGGGCCCAGAAGTCCACCAGCACGGGCAACTGGCTGCGCGCGATGTGCCGCTCGAACGCGGTGGCGTCCAGGTTCGCCGGCTGCCCGGTGAACAAGGCCTGGTGGCAACTGCCGCAGTCCGGAGCCTTGCCGAGGTCATCGGACTGGAGGCGGTTGGTGGTGTGGCAGTGCGGGCAGACGACGTGCAACTGGCTCATCTTCGGCGAGCGCCTCCTTGTCCTGCTTAGATGCGGTCGCCTCGGAATGGTGCAAGAGCTCAGTAACGGGTTTGTGTCATTTCCTCGTAGAGGCTGCCGTAGATGCGGTAACGGCTGGGCTCGATCTGCCCCGCCGGCGCGCCCGGCGCGGCGGCGACGGCGGCGATCACGCCGCAGCCCGGTTCATGCAGGTGCGTGCAGTTGTAGAACTTGCATTGCGCCACATGGGGCTTCAGGTCGGGCATGAGCGCCGGCAACTGGGCCGCATCGATATGGTTGAGCCCGAACTCCTGGAACCCCGGCGAATCGATGAGCGCGGTCGTGCGTTCCGCGTCCACCCAGTACCAGGTCGTCGCCGTGGTCGTGTGCTTGCCCGAGTTGAGCGCCTGCGAGATCTCGCCGGTGAGCACCTGCGCCTGCGGCACCAGCAGGTTGATGAGGCTGCTCTTGCCCGCTCCCGAAGGGCCGAGCACCAGCGTCGTCTTGCCCTGGAGGTGGCGCAACAGGTGCTCGCGGTCGGCATCCTTGGACAAGCGCAGCGACAGCGGCAGCACGCCGTAGCCCATGTGCTGGTACGGCAGCAGGCGCTTCCAGGCACGTTCGAAGGGCTCCACCAGGTCGCTCTTGTTCAGCGCGATCAGGGGCGCGATGTGCTGCGCCTCGGCCGCGATCAGGGCGCGGGCCAGCTGCATCTCGGAGAACTCCGGTTCCGCTGCGATCAGCACCAGCACCTGGTCCAGGTTGGCGGCGAAGGACTTGGTGCGCACCTCGTCCTGCCGGTAGAACAGGTTGCGCCGCTCCTGCACGCCCGCGATCACGCCTTCGTCGCCCGTGGGCACCCAGCGCACCCGGTCGCCGACCACGGTCGCACTCTTCTTGCCCCTGGCGTGGCACAGGATGCGGCTGCCGTCGGGCGACTCCACCAGGCAGTGGCGGCCGTGGCTGGCGACCACCAATCCTTGCCGTTCGACGTCCGTCACGCGAGCAGGGCGTCCGCGCGGGCCGCGCACTCGAAGTCGGTCTCCGAGATGCCGTGCACGGCGTGCGTGTTCCAGCGCACCACGCACTTGTCGTAGTGCACCGACAGGTCCGGATGGTGGTCCAGCCGGTGCGCCACCAGCGCCAGCGCGTTCACGAACGCGATGGTCTCGTAGTAGTCCCCGAAGCGGTAGGTCCGCTCGATCGCCACGTCGTCGCCGTCGCCGGTGAGCTTCCACCCCGGCAGGTCGGCCAGCCGCTTGACGATCTCCGTGGGCGTGAGCGCGCGCCGCGGCGTCCCGGCCCAGTCGCGAACGTTCAGCATCGAGCTCATGCGGCCGCTCCCAGCCGCGCCAGCCGCTCGGAGGCGGGCGGATGCGAGTAGTAGAACTTCACGAACACAGGGTCGGGCGTGAGCGTCGAGGCGTTGTCCTCGTACAGCTTCAGCAGCGCGGTGCCGAGGTCCTGGCCGCTGGTCTGCGTGGCGGCGAAGGCGTCCGCTTCGAATTCGTGCTTGCGCGAGAGCTGCGCCATCAGCGGCGAGACGAAGTACGTGAACACCGGCACCGCCAGCATGAACAGCAGCAGCGCCAGCGCGTCGTTCGCACCGTCCATGTTCGGGCGCACGCCCAGGCCGGTGTAGAACCAGACCTTGGTGGCCAGCCACCCGAGCAGCGCGAAACCCACGAGGCTGAGCGCGAACATGGCGACGATGCGCTTGACGATGTGCTTGTGCTTGAAGTGGCCGAGTTCGTGCGCCAGCACCGCATCGACCTCGCCCGGCGAGAGCTTGGCCAGCAGCGTGTCGTAGAAGACGACGCGCTTGGCCGCGCCGAAGCCCGTGAAGTACGCATTGGCGTGCGCGCTGCGCTTGCTGCCGTCCATGACGAACAGGCCCTTGGCGGCGAAGCCGCAGCGCTGCATCAGCGCGGTGACGCGGGCCCGCAGCGTCTCGTCTTCCAGGGGCTTGAACTTGTTGAACAGGGGCGCGATGAAAGTGGGGTAGACAACCAGCAGCAGCAGGTTGAAACCCATCCACACGCACCAGGTCCACAGCCACCACCAGCTGCCCGCGGCGCCCATGAGCCACAGGATGAGCGCGGCGATGGGCAGGCCGATCAGTGCGCCGATCACGGTGGACTTCAGGAGGTCGGTGAACCACAGCTTCCAGGTGATCTTGTTGAAGCCGAAGCGCTCTTCCACCACGAAGGTGTTGTAGAGCGAGAAGGGCATCTCCAGCAGGCCCGAGACCAGCGCGAAGCAGGCGAGCAGGGCGAGCTGCTGGGTCATGCCCGTGCCCAGCCAGCCGACCAGGCCGCGGTTCAAGGCGTCCAGCCCGCCGAGCAAGGTCCACCCCAGCAGCACCGCGGCGGCGAACGCGGTCTCCAGCAGGCCCACGCGCGACTTGGCCACGGTGTAGTCGGCCGCCTTCTGGTGGGCGGCAAGGGAGACGGTGCGGGCGAAGGGCGCCGGCACCGCGTCGCGATGCCGGGCCACGTGGCGCAGCTGCCGGGTGGAAAGCCAGAATTTCACGAGCAGGCCGGCGACCAGGAATGCCGCGAAGGCCAGCGTGAGGGCGGAGGAAGGGTCCATGCCTTGCAGTTTACGGCCATCGGCGACAATGCCCGGATGCCTGAAACGAGCCCCGTCACCGCGCCCGCCGCGCTCGCCAGGAGCGACCAGAACCTCGTCTGGCTGGACTGCGAGATGACCGGCCTGGACCCGGAGCGGGATCGCATCATCGAGATCGCCGTCGTCGTGACCGGCCCGCAGCTGGAGCCCCGCATCGAGGGCCCGGTGTTCGCCATCCACCAGAGCGAGGCGCAGCTGGACCTGATGGATTCCTGGAACAAGGGGACGCACGGCAAGAGCGGCCTGACCGAACGCGTGCGCGCTTCCACGGTCACCGAAGCGGAAGCCGAGCGGCAGACCCTGGAATTCATGGCCAGGTACGTGCCCAAGCATGGCAGCCCCATGTGCGGCAACAGCATCGGGCAGGACCGCCGCTTCCTGGTGAAGTACATGCCGCAGCTCGAAGCGTGGTTCCACTACCGCAACCTGGACGTGAGCACGCTGAAGGAGCTGGCACGGCGCTGGAAGCCCGAGGTGTACACGTCGTTTCGCAAGCGCCAGCTGCACACGGCGCTGGCGGACGTCCACGAGTCGATCGACGAACTCGCGCACTACCGCGAGCACTTCCTGAAGCTGGCCTGACCCCGCGGGCTGCGGGAAAACCCGAAACCTGCCATAATTCGTCCTTCGCCGCGCAGTCCGCGGCGTTTTCGCGCATCGCCTTCTTGCACCGCCTCACGAAGAGGCACACAGGCCCCACAGCCTGCGTAGTCGTTGGAATGGTTGATGTAAATCCAGCCATTTCAATGACGGCGTGCCCGCCCGGGCAGCGCCGGTGGACATACTCATGACGGAACAAATCGACACCGTGGTCAACGGCTTTGCCGCGCTTGGCCTCGCCCCCGAACTCCTCGCCGCGGTCGCCGACCTCGGCTTCACGCAACCCACCTCCGTGCAGGAGAAGGTCATCGGCCGTGCCATGGCCATGGACGCCGAAGGCAAGGCGGTCAGCGACCTGATGGTCTCCAGCCAGACCGGCAGCGGCAAGACCGCGGCCTTCCTGCTGCCCGTGCTGCACACGCTGGTGCAGCAGAAGGCCGCCGAAATCGAGGCCGAACGCAAGGCCTACGAAGAAGCCACCGCACGTGGCGAGGCGCCGGCGAAGAAGAAGCGCCTCAATCCGACGAGCTCGCGCAACTTCAAGGCTGCCGAGCCCGGCGCGCTGATCCTGTGCCCGACGCGCGAACTCGCGCAGCAGGTGGCGCACGACGCGATCGACCTGGTCAAGCATTGCAAGGGCCTGCGCATCGCCACCGTGGTGGGCGGCATGCCTTACCAGATGCAGCTTGCGCGCCTGCAGAACGCCGACCTCGTGGTCGCGACCCCCGGCCGCCTGCTGGACCTGCAGCGCTCCTCGCAGCTCAAGCTGGACAAGGTGCAGTTCCTCGTGGTCGACGAAGCCGACCGCATGCTGGACCTGGGCTTCGCCGACGACCTCGCCGAAGTGCACCAGCTCACGGCCAACCGCCACCAGACCATGATGTTCAGCGCCACCTTCGCGCCGCGCATCCAGCAGCTGGCCGTGCGCGTGATGCGCCAGCCGCAGCGCATCGAGGTCGACTCGCAGCAGGAAAAGCACGCCAACATCGAGCAGAAGCTGTTCTGGGCGGACAACCCGCACCACAAGCGCCAGCTGCTGGACCACTGGCTGCGTGATACCAACATCAACCAGGCCATCGTGTTCGCCAGCACCAAGATCGAGTGCGACGGCCTGGCCGAGGACCTGCAGCAGGCGGGCTTTGCGGCCGTGTCGCTGCACGGCGACCTGTCGCAGGGCATCCGCACCCGCCGCCTCATGGCGCTGCGGCAGGGCCAGGTGCAGTTCCTGGTGGCCACCGATGTCGCCGCGCGCGGCATCGACGTGCCGACGGTCACGCACGTCTTCAACTACGGCCTGCCGATGAAGAGCGAGGACTACACGCACCGCATCGGCCGCACGGGCCGCGCCGGCCGCGACGGCCTGGCGATCACCTTCGCCGAGTTCCGCGACGGCCGCAAGATCCGCGACATCGAGTACTACAGCAAGCAGCGCTTCGAAGCCGAGACCGTCCCCGGCCTCGAGCCCAAGTCGCGTTTCGACCAGCGTCCGGCCCGCACGGGCTTCGGCGGCAAGCCGGGCCGTCCCGGCGAGCGTCGCCACGGCAACGGCTACGGCAAGCAGCCCGCCTTCGGCGCCACGTCCGGCGCCCCGCGTGAAGGCCGCAGCTTCGGCGGTGACCGCGACGCGCGCGCCCCGGCCGGCGGTGACCGCGGCTTCGGCTCCCGTGACCGCGGCTTCGGCTCGCGCGACGGCGGCCGCGATGCGGGTGCCCGCGACTTCGGCCGCGGCCGGCGCTAAGCGTCTCGCACTCCGGCGAGAGCCGGGCTCGTGAAAGCGGCCGCAGGGCCGCTTTTTTTTATCCGGCGCCTGGAGCACCGCTGCACCCTCGTGGTGGGACAGCTACCATCTCGCCGTGAACGAAGTACCGACTGCCGCGCTGCATCCTCTCCTGCTGGGCAATGCGGCCCGTGGGGGTGCCGCCGCGGGTGCCACCGGCCAGCTGCTGCTGGCCACCGACTGGGCGGCGACGTCGCTGGGCCCGATGGAACGCTGGCCGCAGGCCCTGCGCATCGCGGTGAGCATCTGCCTGAACTCCCGCTTCCCCATGTTCGTGTGGTGGGGGCCGGAGGCGATCAACATCTACAACGATGCCTACGTCCCCATCCTCGGTCAGCGCCATCCGCAGGCTTTCGGCCGTCCCGCGCGACAGACGTGGCAGGAGATCTGGGACATCGTCGGCGCCCAGCACGAAGTGGTCATGGCGCGCGGCGAGCCGACCTGGAACGAGCGCGTGCTGCTCGTGATGGAGCGCAACGGCTTCCGCGAAGACACCTGGTTCACCTGGTCGTACAGCCCCATCTACGACGACGACGGCAGCGTCGGGGGCATGTTCTGTGCCTGCAGCGAGGAGACCGGCCGCGTGCTGGCGGAACGCGAGCGCGACCGGCTCATCAGCGAGGCCCAGGATGCTGCACGCACGCTGCGCACCTGGTTCGACAACGCGCCCGGCTTCATCGCGCTGCTGCGCGGCCCCGAGTTCGTGTTCGAGCTGGTGAACAAGGCCTACTACCAGCTCGTGGGGCAACGCCGGCTGGAAGGGCGCCCGGCCTTCGAGGCGCTGCCGGAGGTGGAGAGCCAGGGCTATTTCGCCCTGCTCGAGCGCGTGTACCGCACGGGTGAGCCCTTCGTCGGTCGCGGCATGCCCATCACCCTGCAGCAGAGCCCCGAGGTGGAGCCGGTCCAGCGTTACGTGGACTTTCTCTACCAGCCCGTGCGTGATGTGGGCGGCGAGGTGGTGGGCATCTTCGCGCAAGGCCACGACGTGACCGAACAGGTGCAGGCCGCCGCCGCGCTGGAAGAGGCGAACCGGCGCAAGGACGAATTCCTGGCCACGCTCGCGCACGAACTGCGCAACCCGCTCGCGCCGATCCGGCAGGCCGCGCTGGTGGCCAAGTCCAGCACGGAGGCCAAGCGGCAGAACTGGGCGCTCGACATCATCGAGCGCCAGGTGGGCCACATGGCCTTGCTGCTCGATGACCTGCTGGACGTGTCGCGCATCTCCCGCGGCAAGCTGGAGCTGCGGCTCGCGCCGGTGGAACTGCGCGCCGTCGTCGACGCGGCGGTGGAGACCTCCTGGCCGCTGATGGAGGCCAAGGGGCACCAGCTCGACGTGCAACTGCCGCACGAGCCGGTGCACCTGGTCGCTGACTCGGTGCGCCTGGCGCAGGTGCTGTCCAACCTGCTGTCCAACGCCGCGAAGTACACGGATCCGCGCGGGCACATCGTCATCGCGGCGGAGCACATCGGCAGCCGCTTGTTGCTGCACGTGCGCGACAACGGCATCGGCCTGTCGCCCGAACACCTGCACGAGATCTTCAGCATGTTCTCCCAGGTGGATGCGGTGACCGACCGCGCACAGGGCGGCCTCGGCATCGGCCTGGCCCTCAGCCGCGGTCTCGTGCAACTGCATGGCGGCACCTTGTCCGCGCGCAGCGAGGGGCCGGGGCGCGGCTCCGAATTCACCGTCTCCCTGCCGATCGAGGCGGCCGCTCCCGCGGCGCTCCCCTCGCAAGGGGATGCGCCTACCACGGCCGAACCCACGCGCGCCCGCAAGGTGCTCGTGGCCGACGACAACGCCGACGGCCTGCTCACCATCGCGACGCTGCTGGAGATGGAAGGCCACGAGGTGCACACGGCCAGCGACGGCGAACAGGCGCTCGAGAAGGCGCAGGTCGTGCGGCCGGAAGTGGTGATCCTCGACATCGGCATGCCCAAGCTCAATGGCCACGAGGTCGCCGAGCGCATCCGCGCGGCGGACTGGGGCGGCAGCATGCGCCTGATCGCGCTCACCGGCTGGGGCCAGGCCCAGGACCAGGAGCGCGCGCGCGCCGCGGGGTTCGACCACCACTGCACGAAGCCGGTGGACCTTACCCAGTTGATGGCGCTGGTGGACGGCAGCGACTAGGCGGCTTGACCGTCATCCCGGAATCCGGGATGATCATCCCGGATTTCAGGACGGACCATGGCGCTCCTCGATGCCCTCATCCCGCCGCGCGAGCAGAAGATCCTCGGTGCACTCCTGTTGCACCCGCAGACTTCGTACGCGCTGAACGACCTGATCCGCATCGGCGGCACGAGCCGCTCGCAGGCGGGGGTCGTCATCGATCGTTTCGTCGCTGCCGGACTTGCGCGTGAGCAGCGCATCGGTAACCAGCGCCGGATCCAGGCGGACACCGGGTGGCCATTGTTCGAGGACGTGCGCGCACTCTGCGTGAAGTCGTTCGGGGTGGCGGAGCCGATAGCGCAGGCGTTGCAGCCGCTGCTGCCGAAGATCGAGCTTGCCTTCCTTTTCGGTTCCGTGGTGCGGGGAACGGACCATGCCTCCAGCGACATCGACCTGATGGTGGTCGGCACGGTGGGCAACGCGGACTTGTTTGCAGCACTCGGGCGGGTGAACGATGTCCTGCGGCGCCCGGTGAATTTCAACGTGTACTCGCCGCGCGAGTGGAACAGACTGCAGGACGATCCGGTGATCGCCTCCATCCTCCACGGACCTCGGGTGACCCTGCATGAACGCGCCGCCGCGCCCCGCCAACCTGCAGAACCTGCTCGTGCGCGGCTACCTGAAGGAAGCCGCGGCGCTGCCTCCCGTGGCGGCAAGTTACTTCCGGCGGGCCGCAACGGCCCGCGCGGGCGCCGCCCTGCCGGCGCTTGATGCGCACGACCGGTTCATCGTCGCTTACGAGGGGCTTTTCGCAAGCGTCGTCGGCGTGCTGGCGCACTACGGCCTGCGGCCCGGCGACGGGGAGGGGCACCGGGCGATCGCACTTCAGGCCGTCCTGGCAGCCCTGAAGTTGCCGCCGCCCGAAATCGAGCGCGTGATCCGCCTCCATCAATTGCGCAACGCGACGATCTACCGATCTCCGCTGCCAGCCTCGGAGGCCGATGCACAGGACGCGCTCGACGCGCTGACGAATCTGCTTCAGGAGGTCAAGAGCTTGCCGCGTGCGGCTCCGAAGCGCGGAGCAGCAGGAAAGAAACGCTGAACCCCTGTCCGCAGCATCACCCGATCGCGCTGCGCCCCGTCTCCGGCCAGCGCGACTTCAAGTACAGCCAGGCGAACAGGCCCACGCTCATCATCAGCAGGGAAGCGACGGCGAGCTCGCGCGGGGAATCCATCACCAGCGGCGCGATGACGCCGGCCACGATGCCGTTGGCGGTGGAGCCGATGAAGGCCTGCAGCGACGAGGCCATGCCGCGGCGCTCCGGGTGCAGGTCCAGCACCAGCAGCGTCACCACCGGCACCATCAGGGCCCAGCCGAAGGCGAACACTGCGATGGGGATGAGGGCCCACGCCGGCCGGGGCTCGAACAGGTAGTTGGCGACGACGTTCGCCACCGACACGAGCACCATCACGACGAAGCCGTAGCGGATCTGCCGCTTCGGTGGGATGCGTCCCGCGAGCCGGCCCGACGCGAAAGAGCCGAGCATGATCCCGCTGATGGTGAGCAGGAAGAACCAGAAGAACTCCGTCGGTTCGAGGTGCAGGTGCTGGCCCAGGAAAGCCGGTGCCGCCAGCACGTACAGGAACATGCCGTTGAACGGCACGCCGCTGGCCAGCGCGAGCAGCAGGAAGCGCGGGCTCGCCCCCAGTTGCCAGTAGCCCCGCATCAGGTTGCGCGCGTTGAAGGGCTGGCGCTGCGTGGCGTGCAGCGTCTCGGGCAGCAGCTGCCAGTTGGCGACCCACAGTGCCACCCCGACGGCGACGAGGAACCAGAAGATGCTGTGCCAGCCGGCATGCACGAACAGCCAGCCGCCCACGATGGGCGCGATGGCCGGGGCCACCCCGAAGTAGATGGTGACCTGGCTCATGACCTTCTGCGCCTGGTCGGGCGGGAACATGTCGCGGATGACCGCCCGCGACACGACGATGCCGGCGCCGGTCGACAGCCCTTGCAGCGCCCGGAAGAACACCAGGTGCCCGATGTTCTGCGACAGCGCGCAGCCGGCCGAGGCCACCGTGAAGATGGCGATGCCCCACAGCACCACGGGCCGGCGGCCGAAGCTGTCCGACAGGGCGCCGTGGAACAGGTTCATGAAGGCGAAGCCGAAGAGATACGCCGACAGCGTCTGCTGCATCTCCACCGGCGTCGCCCCGATCGCCTGCGCGATGCCGGAGAAGGCGGGGATGTAGGTGTCGATGGAGAACGGCCCCAGCATGCCCAGCAGGGCAAGCAGGAAGGCGAGCGCCCAGCGCGGGGCGGTCCAGATCTGGCTGGCGTCGGGATTCATGGGAGGGGGCTGCGGCGAACCCCCGAGGTTAACAAGCGGCTCAGTGCGTGAGGAGGACGGCGAGGGCGCCCAGCATGCCGACCCCGACGAGGAGGCAGGTATCGCGGTAGAGCGTCCACGCCTCGAAGTCTTCGCGCGTGAGCTGGATCAGGTCGTGCCGGGTGAGGTGCATGCCGTGCTTGCGCGACAGGGCCCGCTTGCGCGGAGCCAGCCACGCCGCCATGGCGGTGAGCCACAGGAACATGCCCAGCAGGATGAGCGTGGACCGCATGGCAGCGCTCACTCGGCCTCGCCGTCACCGGGCTGGTGCAGCATCTCGCGGGTGATCAGCACGACGCCGGTGTCGGTGCGGTGGAAGCGCTTGGCGTCCGCATCGGCGTCCTCGCCCACCACCGTGCCTTCGGGGATGTTGCAGCCGCGGTCGATCACCACCTTGGACAGGCGCGAGCCGCGGCCGATGACCGTGTCGGGCATGACCACCGCCTCGTGCAGCGTGCAGCACGACTCCACGCGCACGTTGGAGAACAGCACCGAGCGGCGGATGTTGGAGCCGATCACGATGCAGCCGCCGGAGATCAGCACGTTGGAGGTCTCGCCGTTCAGGCCGTGCGCGTCGGGCACGAACTTGGCCGGCGGCAACTGCTCCTGGTAGGTCCACACCGGCCACTCGCGGTCGTAGAGATTGAGCTCCGGCAGGTCGGAGGCCAGGTCGAGGTTTGCCGCCCAGAACGCGTCCACCGTGCCCACGTCGCGCCAGTACGGACGGTGCCGCGTCGCGGCCGGCACGGCCGACAGGTTCAGCGGATGGGCCACGGCGCCGCCGTCCTTGACGATGCGCGGGATGAGGTTCTTGCCGAAGTCGTGCTCGGACGCCTCGTCGGTCATGTCCGCCTCGAGCAGCTTGTACAGGTAGTCGGCCTGGAACACGTAGATGCCCATGCTGCCCAGCGCCTTGTCGGGCTTGCCGGGGATGGCCGGCGGGTCCTTGGGCTTTTCGAGGAAGGCGGTGATCTTGCGGTCGGCGTCCACGTGCATCACGCCCAGGGCCGTCGCCTCCTCGCGCGGCACCTCGATGCAGCCCACCGTGCACTTGGCGCCGCTTTCCACGTGGTCCAGCAGCATCAGCGAGTAGTCCTGCTTGTAGATGTGGTCGCCGGCCAGCACCAGGATGTATTCGGGCCCGTAGGCGCGCAGGATGTCGATGTTCTGGGTGATGGCGTCGGCCGTGCCGCGGTACCAGAAGGCCTCGTTCACGCGCTGCTGCGCCGGCAGCAGGTCGATGAACTCGTTGTGCGCGCCCTGCAGGAAGTTCCAGCCGCGCTGCAGGTGGCGCAGCAGGGAGTGGGACTTGTACTGGGTGAGCACGCCGATGCGGCGGATGCCCGAGTTGAGGCAGTTGGACAGCGCGAAGTCGATGATGCGGAACTTGCCGCCGAAGTACACCGCCGGCTTGGCGCGGCGGTCCGTCATCTCGTACAGGCGCGAACCGCGGCCGCCGGCAAGCACGAGGGCGATGGTCTTCTTGGGCAGGTCGCGCGCCAGGATCATGCGCTGCATGGCTGTGTCGCTGGCCTCGCCGCCGACAGCGTCGAGGATGGTCAAGTTTTCCTTCACGGCTGAATTCCCCTTAGGCCCGACGGTGACTGTCGGTCACGTAGAAGACGAGCCATGTAGGACGCTGCCGCCTTCCGTAAGCCAGCGCCCGGTCCGCCGGTGCGGTTCAGAGGGTTCCCGGGTGCTGTCTTCCGGCTCCTGACCCGGCATGCGACGAGCCCGGCCGCAGGCCGCCCCCGGTCCGCCGCTCGTAGGAAAAGCGCCCGAGCGGACGAAGGGGCGGCCCACCCCCTGCACGCGCAAAGGCAGAGCCGCTAGCATGACGCCGTCTCCCCGGAGTCCGCCATGCCAGCCGCCACCCGCCTGCTCGTCGCGTTCGTCCTGCTCGTCTGTGCCTTCGTGGTGCTGGTGGGGGTGGCGGTGTTCAGCCTGGCCATGGCCGGGCAGGGGATGCTGGCCGGGGTGGTGGCCACGGCCGGCCTGATCGGCGTGGCCGCGGGTGGCATGACTTACTGGTTCCTGCGGCGGGAAAGCGCGGAGGCCGAAGTCGAGTTCGAGCTGGAGCCCCTGGTGCCGGCGGCGCAGCCCGTGGTCGCCGCGCCCCATCCCAAGCCGGACACGCGCCGCGGGCCGCTGCGCGTGCAGGCGATGCCGGTGGCGGACCTGCCGCAGGAGTATGTGGATGCGGTGATGCGGGGCGCCCGAGCACACCTGAGCGCGCTGAAGGCCCAGGACCGGCTGCACTGAGGCGCTGTCAATAAGTTGCAGCGAGCCGCGGTCATGGCGCCTTGAGCGGACGACACCGGCTGCGTCCAATGGCGGCGTCTGCCCACCAGGCCTGCCATGAACTTCCTCGACGCGCCTCCGCCTTCTGAGCGCCTGCAACGCCTGACCGCGTACCTGCAGGAAGACCCACAGAACAGTGAACTGCTGGCCGAGGCCTGCGATGCGGCGCTGGCATGTGGCCGGCACGACGCTGCCGCGGACTTCCTCGCGCGGGCGGAGCGGCTCGCGCCCGGCGAGGCAGGCTTGCAGCTTCGGCGGGCGCACGTGCAGATCGGGCGTGGCGAACTCGGCGCGGCCCGCACGCTGCTGGAACAGCTGCGTGTGGAGCGAGGCAATGACCCCGTGCTGCTCCACGACCTCGCGTACGTGCACCTGCTGATGGACGATGCGCAGGCCGCCCACGACCTGCTCGCACCCGGAGCCCGTCAGGACTTCGCCGGACCGGGAGTGGAGCCGGAGCTGTTGCAATCGCAATGGCTGCGGGCCTGCCATCATCTCCGGCTGCTGAACGAAGCGTGCGCCTGGGCAACCCGCGCGCACGCGTCCGGGTCGCTGCGGCCCGCGGCCGCCGGTGTCGCGAGCCTGGTGGCCCTGGACCAGGACGACCAGGCGCGCGCGAGCACCTGGGCCGACATGGCACTCGCGACGAACCCAGGGCAGCACGAGGCGCTGCTCACGCGTGGATGCCTGGCCATGGCCGCGGGGAATGTGGTCGAGGGCGCCGGCTACCTGGAGCGTGCACGCGAGGCGCGTCCCGAGGACGGCCGCACGATGGGCGCGCTCGGGATGGCCCATCTGCTCGCCGGCGAGGCCTCGGTCGCTCGCGAGCAGCTGGAGCGGGCCGTGGCGGCGATGCCTGCCCATGCTCCCTCGTGGCAAGCCCTGGGTTGGGCGCAACTGTTCCTGGGGGAGGCCGAAGCGGCGCTTTCCAGCCTGCGCCGCGCGGTGCAACTGGACGAGGGATCGGCGGAAGCGCACGCCGCGCTGGCCCTCGCCACCGCCTTGGCAGGCGATGTGGCGGCAGCAGCCCCGATCCTCGCCAGGGCGGAAACCCTCGACCCACGGGACGAACTCACGCGGCTTGCGCGCGCCTGCCTGGCCGCCGATGGCAAGGCACAAGGTGATGCGCTGCAGCGCCTGCTCCTTCAGTGGAGGCCGCGGCCGTAAGCGACGAGCAGGACGTGGTTCGCAGTGGGCTCCGCTGCCGGCGCGCCCTGCGCCGTGGCAGCGAGGTCGCGCACCGCCGCCAGCACCTGCGCGGCGTCTGCGGCTACCGCGGGATTTGCATCTTCGCAAGCCAGCCCCGCCTCGAAGTGCTGCGTGCAGTCGACGAAATGGCCCTGGGCCAGTGCCGCGAAACCGCGCACGAAATGCCCCAGTGATTCCGCCGGCCCGAGCGACAGCAAGGGCGCCCAGGTCACCTGCGCCAGTGCGGCGCGTTGCGAACTGAATTGCAGCAGCCCGAGCTGGTAACGCGCCAAGGGGAAGTCCGGCGCCAGCAGCACTGCATGCGCGAAGGCAGCTTCCGCCGCGTCGATGTCGCCCGACGAAGCGTGCTCGGACCCGATCAGGAAATGCGGGATCCCCGACATCGGAAAGTCCGCGCTCGCCCGGGCGTAGAGGTCCAGTGCGGCATCTCCGCGGTCGTCGTGACTTGCCGCGAGCCCCTGATGGAGCAGGGCCTGGAAGCGTTCCTCGTCGGTCATTGGCTTGGAGCAGGGGTGCTGGCCAATACATCCGCCGCATTTCGCACCGGTTTAGCCGCTAAACAAGCCGCGGGCGCGCAGGACGTATTGGGCGAGGGCACACCGCCGGTGCTGCCGCTTCATCACCGAAGGCAGGGACAAAGATGGTAGCGATCGTCAGCGGCATGCGCAGCGGCCTCGACCTCGGCTCGCTGGAGGTCCTCGGGCTTCGTGAAAGCGTCGGCGGTGCCCTGCAGGGGCGCAACGGTCAGGGCGTGTTCGTCAACGTGGCGCAGGGGCAGGTGGTGGTGCAGGACCAGGACGACCTGCTGGTTGCCCGCGGGCAGGACGCTGCGCTGCTGCGCACCTATAACAGCTCTGGGTCCTGGAACGACGAAAACGGCGATGGCTGGACCTCCGGAATCACCCTACTGCGCCTCACCGGCACCCTGGGCGCGGCGGGCAGCACGATACAGCGCGTGGGTGCGGATGGCGCAGCCGCCACCTACGACTACGACGCCTTGCGCAACCTGTACGTGAGCACTGAAGGCTCCGGCGCCTACGACACCATCGGGTATCTCGCCGCCGAGGCGCAATATGAATGGCGCGACGGCAGCACGGGCGCTGCGCAGCGCTTCGAAGGAAGCGGCGCCCTGCGCCTAGTCTCGAGCCGGGACGCGAGCGGCAATGCGCTGGCCTTCGCCTACGGGGCGAACGGCTTCCTTTCCAGCGTCACCACGGCCAATGGCGAGACCGTCTGGTACGACTACACGGGCAACAACCTGTCGCAGGTGCGCACGACGGCAGGCGGCGTCACCACTACGCGTGTCCGATATGGGTACGACACGGCGAACCGCCTGACCGGCGTGACGGTGGATCTGAGTCCAACCGACAACAGCATCGCGGACGGCAAGCTGTACCAGACCACCTACGCGTACGACGGCACCAGCAAGCGCATCGCCTCCATTGCCCGGAGCGACGGCACCAGCGTGGCCTTCACATATGTCGACACAGGCGCAGGCGCCTACAAGCTCGCGACCGTGCGTGACGGCCTGGGTCAAACGACGGCGTTCACCTACGGTGCCGGCTTCACCACGGTGGCGGATGCCCTGGGCTTCGTCACACGCTACGAGTACGACAGCGCATCGCAACTCACGGCCATCACGGGCCCGGCCGTCGGCGGGGCCAGCGCTGCCCGCCTGTTCGCCTATGACGCCCGCGGCAACGTCGTCTCGGTCACCGACGGCGAAGGCCGAGCCACGACCTACCAGTACGACGAGCGCGGCAACCAGGTCCTGCAGCGGGATGCCGCGGGCAACACCGTCACGCGCACCTTCGACGCGGGCAACCAGCAGCTTTCCGAGACGCTCTACGTCGATCCCGACCCGGACGGCTCCTGGCCGGCCTTGCCGGCGGGTGCACTCACCTCCCGACGCGTGTACGACGCCACCGGCCGGAACCTGCTTCGGTTCACGGTCAGTGCCGAAGGCAGGCTGGCGGAATACCGCTACGACGCCTTCGGGCAAAAAGTTGCCGACATCACGTACGCAGGCATCAGCTACCCAGCAACTGCTGCCTCGCCCGACAGCATGTTCACCGAAAGTGCGCTCGTGAGCTGGCTTTCGGCCCAGAACCGCGCGGGATCGCAGCGCGTCGACTACGCCTATGACGGGCGCGGGCAGGTGCTGACCAGGACGACGTATGCCGTCGTCGGCGCGGACGGGGGCGGCGTGGCCGACGGTTCGCAAACCGTGGAGCGCTTCGTCTACGACGCAGCGGGCCGCCTCCTGCAGACCGTCTCGCCAACGGCTGCGACGACCACCTACACCTACGACGGCCTTGGCCGCAACCTGAGCACCACCAATGCTCTCGGCCAGGTCACTGTGACGCAGTACGACGATGCAGGACGCAAGACGTTGGTGACGCTCGCCAGCGGCCTGGTCCTCGCGACGGTCTACGACGGGGCCGGGCGCGTCGTCACGACGGCGCAGTCGGGCACGGCCGGCGTGGCGCTCGGCGAAACACGGTACTTCTACGACACCGACAACCGCCTGCGCATGACGCAGGAGCCCACGGGCGTGCGCAACTGGATACTGTATGACGAGGCCGGCCGCAAGGCAGCCACCATCGACGGCAATGGCTCCATGACGGAGTACGCGTACGACCGCCGCGGCCTCGTGATCCGCACCACGACCTGGGGCACGGCCGTGAACACGGCAGCGCTGACGGACGCTGCGGGCCTGCCCGTCCTGTCCGCCACGGTGGCCGCCCTGCGACCTGCGGACACCTCGGCCGACGGCTCGGTCTGGCGCCAGTACGACAACGCCGGCCGCCTGCTTCGCGAAGCGACCAGCACCGGCACGGGCGCGAACGCGGCGGTGACGGAGACGCGGTACGACGGGGCTTCCCGGGTGGTGCAGGTCGTGCGCTATGCCAACACGATCGCAGCCACGGCCGGGAACGTGGGCAACGGGGTCGTCGCACTTCCGGCGGCTTCTGCCCAGGACCGCGTCACGCGCAACTTCCACGACGGCGACGGGCGCCTCGTGGGCACGCTCGACGCGGAAGGCTACCTCACGACGTTCAGGTACACCGCAGCCGGCCAACTCTCGGAACGGCTGGCCTATGCGACAGCAACTCCCGCGGGTGCACGCGCAAGCGGCACGCTCGCCCAGCTCCTGCCCGGAGCCAGCCCCGCTTCCGACATCCGTGAGCTGACCTTCTACGACAGCCGCGGCCGCGCAGTCACGCAGGTCGACGGCGAAGGGTACGCGAGCGAAACCGTCTACGACGCCAATGGCAATGCGACGCAGACGATCCGTTATGCCACGCCCTTCACGACGAGCCCGACTCCCGCAGCCGGCACCGCGGCCCGGCCACCGGCGAGCGCCCTGGATCGCAGCACCCTGCGCACCTTCGACGCGCTGAACCGGCTCGTGCAGGAGACCAGCCCCGAAGGGGTGGTCACGCAGTACACGTACGACAGCGTGGGCAACGTGGTTTCCACAGTGCGCGCGGCCGGCTCGGGGGAGGTGCGCACGCTGCTCGCCCGATACGACGTGCAGGGGCGACTCACAGGCGAGCTCTCGGCGGAAGGCGCGGCGCTGTTGACCGGCGGCCAGACGCAGGCGCAGGTGGACGTGGTCTGGGCGCAGTACGGCACAACCCACGCCTACGATGCGGCCAGTCGGCGCATCGCCAGCACGGACGCACTCGGCAACCGCACGCTCTTCTTCTACGACGCGGATGGCGCGCTCACGCACACCGTCAATGCGCTCGGGGAGGTGCAGGAGACGCGCTACGACGCGCGCGGCCGCGTGACCCAGACCATCTCCTACGGGACCCGCATCTCCACCGCCGGTCTCACGGGCGGCCTCGTGCCGCCGGCGCTGCCGACGGCCCTCGCGGCGGTTGCCAACGCAGCGCTGGACAGCCGGACGACGGTCACCTACACCCGCGACAACCAGCTTGCGTCCAGCACGGACGCAACAGGCGCGTCGACCACGTCCGGCTACAACGCCTTCGGCGAAGAGGTCGCCCGCCAACTGGTCGGGACGGGCACCAGCCTTTCTCAGACGTTCACCGTGGACCGCCGCGGCCAGCGGACGGCTGCCGTGCAGGATGCAGCCGGCATCAACGCCGTGACATCGACGGTGTACGACGCATTCGGCCGCGCGATCCGCTCCGTCGACGCGAACGGCAACGTCCGCGAACTGGCCTACGACAAGCTGGGACGCACGGTCACGTGGAAGGATCCGACGAACGCCCTGCGCAGCACCAGCTACGACGCGATCGGCCGGGTGCTCACCCAGACCGACTCGCTGGGAAACGTGACGCGCTACGCGTACGACCCCACAGCCCGCAGCATGAGGGTGACCACGCCGGAAGGCATCGTGACCAGCACCTTCTTCACCCGGCATGGCCAGGTGGACCGCATCACCGACGGCAGGGGGCTGACGACCAGCTACTCCTACGACCGCAACGGGAAGTTGCTGCGGACGACGAAACCCGTGGGCAGCACCGCCAGCAGCTGTGACGCGGCGGGGCGCGTGACGCAGACCGTCGATGCCAACAACGTGAGCGTGACTTATACGTATGACGCCGCGAATCGCATGCTCACCCGGCGCCTGGATCCCACGGGCCTGAACCTCACGACGACCTACCAGTACGACGCGAAGGGACAGCAGTTCGCCGTCACCGACGCCATGGGAGTGACCACCACGCTGGAGTACGACCTCAAGGGTCGCGTCCTCAAGCAGACGCTGGACCCGGCGGGCTTGAATCTCCAGACTGTGACGAGCTACGACGCGAGTGGCAATGTCCTCACCGTGAAGTCCCCGGGTGGCACGGTCACGCAGTACGTGTACGACGCACTGGGCCGTCGCACCCAGGAACGCGTGGATCCGGCCGGCCTGAACCTGCAGCGCAGCTGGGCGTACGACCGCAACGGCAACGTCGTCGCCAGAACGGACGCGCGCGGCTACGTCACGCGCTTCGCGTACGACGGCAACGACCGGCTGGCGTTCACCGTGGATCCCCTGGGGAACGTGCAGCAGCTTACCTATGACGCGGAAGGACGCGTCGCAAAGTCGGTGGCATACGCGGCGCCCATCGCGACTGTCGGCCTCGCCGCCGCGCCGAGCGTCGCGCAAGTGCAGGCACTCCTCGTGCAGCAGCCGGCGCAGGACGTGGTGGAACACCGCGTCTACGACAAGGGCGGCCGTCTCGCTGCGACCGTCGATGGCACCGGAGCGGTGGTGCGCTTCGGATACGACGAAAACGGCAATGTCACGTCCCGCACCGCGTTCGCCACGCGCATCGCCCTGGCCGGGTGGACGGCGGGCACCTTGCCGGCACCACCTGTGGATGCCGCGCGCGACGCGACGCTGCGGACGGTATACGACGGCCTGGACCGCGCCATCTACACGGTCGATGGTGTCGGCGCCGTGGTGTTCCAGAGTTATGACGGCAACGGCAACCTGTTGCAGCACACCGCGTATGCGATGCCCATCCCCGTGGGAACCGCTGCCAACGCCCCCGCACTGGCGGCCGCAGTCGCACTCGTGGCCAATGTCGGTCGCGACGCCACGGTGCGCAACACCTGGGATGCCGCCGGACGGCTGGCATGGACGGTGGACGGCACGGGCGCCGTGACTCAGCGCTTGTACGACAAGAACGGCAACGTCGCGCGCCAGGTGGAGTACGCCACCAACCTTGCCCCAGGCGCTGCCGTCAGTTCGATCGCTCCTGCGGCAGGGGACCGCGCGACGACCATGGCCTACGACGCCGCCAACCGCCTGGTCTTCGTGGTCGACGCGCTGCGGGGCGTCACCGAGCAGGCGTTCGACGGGGACGGGCACGTCATCCGGCGTACGTCGTACGCCGCTGCGATCGGCACGGTGCCGCCGGCGGGAACATCCGCGACGACGACAAGCATCCGCGCCGCCTTGGTGGTGGACGCGGCTGCCGACCGGACAACCCGATATGGCTGGGACGCGGCAGGGCGGCAGGCGATGGTCCTGGACGCTGGCGGTGCCGTGACGGAAACGCAGTACGACGGGGCGGGCAACGTCGTCGCGACGGTTGCCTACGCGAATGCCGTGAATGCGACGAGTCTCGGTGCGAGCCCTACGTTGGCAGCAATGAAGGCGCTGGTGCAGCCCAACCCGGCAGGCGACCGTTTGAGCCGCGGCGCCTACGACGCAGCGGGACGCATGGTCTACGCCGTCGATGCGCTCGGCGCCGTCCGGGCCAGCCAGTACGACGGCGTGGGCCGTGTCACGCGCACGACGCGTCACGCGAAGGCGATCTCCATGACCACGGCGAACACCGCCGCAGCCATTGCGGCCGCCGTGGTGCCCGACGCGACCCGGGACCAGGTGGATGCCTACAGCTACAACGCCGCCGGCCAACTTCTGACTGCCACGGATGCACTCAACGCGACGGAGTCCTTCGCGTATGACGCGCTGGGGAACAAGCTGGCTTTCGTGAACAAGAAGGGCGCCACCTGGACCTACACCTATGACGCGGCCGGCCGAAAGCTCACGGAGACGTCGCCCCAGGTCTGGCTGTCGGATGTTGGCGTCGGCACGGGAGGCGGGTTGGTTGCAACGGCACCGTCGCTCACGGCCATCGTCACCCGTCTTGCCTACGATGCGCTCGGCAATCTCGTCCAGCGCACCGAGGCGTCCGGGAACCCTCGCGAGCGCATCACGCGCTACGAATACGACGCGGCGGGACGGCAGGTGCGGGTGATCCACCCGCCGGTTGCCGTGTATGACGCCGCCGGGGATGCCGTCACTTCCAACGGCGTCATCGGGCTCGCCGCCAGGACCGAAAAGCCACTGCGGTCCCTGGACACGCAAACCTTTTACGACGCCCTCGGCAACGCAGTCGCGAATCGCGACGTTGGCGGCGCGATCAGCCAGAAGGTGTACGACGTCCTGGGGCGCGTCGCATACGACATCGATGCCTTGGGCTACGTCACCGGATATGCGCGCAACGCGTTCGGCGATGTCACGAGCCTCGTGCGTTATGGCGCGGCCACGACCCTTGCCGCGGCGAGCCTCACCCAGGCTGCACAGGCCGCGAGCAGGGCGCAGGTGGATGCGGCACTGGCGGCGGCAGGATTCGACCACAGCCGCGACAGGACGCTGGTCTCCACCTATGACCGCATGGGGCGGCTGGTGGAAAAGACGGAGCCCACCGTTTTCGTCTACGACTCGAGCGCGCCTGCCGCTTACCAGACCAGCAACGCGGGCCGCAAGACACAGAACACCTACGACGCTTTCGGTCAGCTGGTGCAGGAAAAGGTGCTGCGAAACAACGCCACGGGCAGCTGGGCGACGACCACGCACTTCTTCGACAAGGTCGGCCAGGAAATTGCCGTCATCGACGCGATGAATTACCTGACCGAGCGCAAGTTGGACGTCTTCGGCAACGTGGAGACGACGGTCGAATACGCCTCTGCGGTTCCCGCCGGCTGGAGCCTCGCGGGCTACGGTACGCCCGCTGTCGGCGTGGACGATCGAAGGACGAACTTCACCTACGACCGTCTGAACCGCAAGATCAGCGAGACGCGTGTCGGCGTGGAGTTCAGCGCCGCGGCCAACGGCACCAGCGCCCGCGGGAACCTCGTCACGAGTTTCGGATATGACGCTGTGGGCAACCAGACCCAGGTGACGGACGCCGACCAGAAGGTCACGTACACCTATTACGACGCTCTCGGCCGGGTGGAAGCGATCGCTGCTCCCGCGCGATCGAGCACCGTGTCCGGCGCGCCGCTGACGCCCCTGACATCCTTCCGGCGCGACGCCTATGGCAACGTGATCGCCACCCTGGAGCACGCCGCAGGGGCGGTGAGCGCAACCGTCACGGGGTGGCAGGCGCCCGTCGGGTCGGACGCGGACCGGTGGACCGTCTCCAGTTTCGACAGCTTCGGTCACGCGACGCAGGTCACGGACGCCCAGGGCGCGAGCACCTATTTTTCATACGACGACTACGGGCATGTCGCCAAGCAGTGGCAAGGCGTCACCGGCAACGACGGGGTGACGCGCACGAGCTTCGAGGTCAGTGTCTACGACAAGGTGGGCCGGCTGGTGGAGACACGCGCGCCGGCTTCGACTTCCGTGTATGACGGCACCGGCGTTTCCGTCGTGAGCCAGGCCCAGGCCGGCCTCGTGGTCGCCGGGACGGAATACAACGGCTTTGGCGAAGTCACGCGCAAGGGTACCCAGGGTGGCTGGCAGGAATACTTCGACTACGACAACGCCGGTCGGCTGTGGCGCACGAACTCCGGCGACGGCGTAGACCGCATCCAGCTGTACGACTTGCAGGGAAACGTCACGGCCGAGATCCGAAGCAGCGGCTCGGGGCGCGACAACGTCGACATCAAGGCGCTGCCCAATTCGGAAGCCGCTGCGGCCAACCCGTCGACCCGGCGCATGGACGTCCAGGTCGACCTGCTGGGTCGGGTGACCAGCAGGGCCGAGGCGGTGCGGCAGGAAACGCAGGGCGGCGTGTCCGTGCAGCACCAGTTCACCACCGTCGGTGTCCAGGTCACGGCGGGCAGTTCCTTCCCGGTGCGCAGCAATCGCGTGGCGCTCAGCTGGAACAGCCTGGCCGGACTGGGCAACGGGGACATCCGCGTGACCCTGGACTACCGCACACCCCTCGTCAACACCTACGACCCGATGGCGGAGCAGTGGTTCATGCGCGGCGGCGCCCAGCGAACCTACACCTCGGGTGTCCTGGTGGGCGACGCATGGGCGTCCGGCAGCACGCTGGTGTGGGAGGTCGATGGCGGCGCGGACCTGGAGGTGGCGTCGGTGCAGCGCATCGTGGTCCAGAAGAAGGACAAGTACGGCGCGTGGCAGGTCGTGATCGACCAACCGGCCGGGCACGGCGCGAACAGCCTCACCGTGCAATCGCCGCCCGACCCACAGGACACCGTGCAACTGTATCTGCGCACGGCGGGGAGCGCGGGGGATACCGGGTGGTGGCCGGCGGCCCTCGTGAATTTCGGCGGCGCGTCCCGCATGGGGGCGGCCGGGATGGCCCCCGGCAACTACGAGTACCGGGTCGTCACCGCGAATGCCCTGAGCCAGGCGACTCGCGTCACCGCCACCGGCGTGATCGGCATCTCCCTTCCGACGCTGAACTCCATCACGGGCCTTCAGTACGGCGTGGCCAACGTCGCACGAGGTGTCATGACGTGGCCCTCTCCGGCGGCGGCTTACACGCAAGTGTTCCGCTATCGCGTGAACGGCAGCGCGGGCGCATGGAGCACCTTGCCCGTGGCGCCCCCGGCCCAGGCGACGTTCTACGCGCCCCCTGCCAACACGAGCTCGGTAGACACCGTTTCGCTCGCCGCAGGGACCTATCAGTTCGAGCTGCTCTGGACGGCTGACGGGCAGAACGCGCCGGTCTCGCATGCGACCGGGACATTCGCCGTGATGGCCCCGGTGCCACCGCAATGGGTGCCGCCCCAGAACCTGCCGGTCATCACCCCTCTGCAGATGACCACTGGCAATTACGGAGGCACGGTCGTGGGTTACGACCCGTGGAACCAGCCCATCTACTCCGGAGGCACCACGGTCTACGCGTTCGTGTGGCCGGCGGCCAGTGCCAACGTGGCGCAGTACCGCGTTCCGGGCGGGGCGTGGAACAACTTCATCGTCGACAACAACGGCCAGTATGTCTCCGAGTCGGGCCTCATGGGGCAGCAAAAGGCCTTGCTGTACGGCATCCCGCCCGGGACCTACGAGGTGCGGATCACGGCCGGCAGCCCGCCATCGAAGCAGGCGACCGCCATCCTCACCATCTATGCGCAGCCCGCCGGGTACTGGACGACGGTGTACGTGCAGGTTCCGGTCAGCACTCCCCTGTACGACGAGAACCACTGGATCATCGGCTACCAGACCACGTACGTCACCCAGCCACGGCAACAGTGGGTGCAGCCTGCCACCCCTGCGCCGTCGATCGCCGCAACCACGCCTCCGTACGTGCCGGGGTACTGGACGCAGCCCGTGCCCGCGCAATATGCAGTGAGCGTCACCACGGCCGCGGGTTCCAGTGCGATCAGCACGACCGAAGGGAGCGGCATCGGGCAGGGGGTGTGGACCAATGGCGACTCGCGCTGGCTGCGGCCGCTGGTGCAGCAGAAGACGGATCGGTGGGGCAACGTCGTGGAACTCTCCGATCCGCGCAAGGCGTCCTGGGTCACGAGCTACCGCTACAACGCCAACAACCAGCTCGTGCAGCAAACGCTGCCCGACGCCGGGAAAGGGGCGGGAGCGACGTTCCTCTACTACGACGCGCTGGGTCGGCAGGTCGCCGTGCGCGACGCGAACGGCTACGTGAACGGGCAGGTCTTCGACGCAGGCGGCAATCTTGTCCAGGAGATCCATGCGGACACGGGCGTCGTGCGCAATACGTACAACGCCTTCGGCGAGAAGGTAGGTTCCGTCGATCCCATGGGAAAGGGAGTGCGCTACACCTACGACAAGCTGGGGCGCCTGTTGCAGATCGACAAGGGCGTGGCGAGCGTGTGGCGGCCGGACGGAACCACAGCGACCCTGGTGGGGTGGCGCACCCTCAGTGACTCGTGGCGCTACGACCAACTCGGGCGGAAGCTGTCGCAGACCAATGGCAACGGCGAGGCGGTGACGTACGCCTACGACCTGGCCGGCAACGTGATCGCGACCACGCAGCAACTGGGCCAGACGACGCGGGCCGCATACGACGCACAGGGGCGCAAGACGGCTGAATCCGATGCCAATGGTGCCCTTGCACGCTGGACCTACAACTACTTCGGCCAGCTGACGGGTCACGTGGACATCGGCGGCGCCCAGTTCTCGTACAGCTACGACAACGCGCGCCAGCTCACCGCGCAGTCCAGTACCCGTGGCCAGTCGATCACCTACGGCTATGACGCCGCGGGCCAGGTGACGACGATTCGCGACGCGGCAAACGACAAGACCACGACGTACGTGTACGACCTTGCAGGCAGAAAGCTGCGCGAGCGTGTCGTCCAGGGAGGCGTCACCTACCAGGACAACAACCTGGCCTATGACGCCCGTGGCAACCTGCGGGACGTGACGGATGGCCGTGCCCACATCGTCATGGAGTACGACCAGGTGGGCAACCGGACGCGCGTCGGCACCTTCGTCGATTACCAGGGGGTGACGGGGGAGCAGGCGAGCAGCAGCGACCGCTACTTCCAGTACGACGAGATGAACCGGCAGAAGACGGTCGACGCGGTCGATGCGGCCGGGAACATCGGACAGCAAGGCCACCGCATCGGCTACGACAAGAGTGGGAATCGCACGACCGACACCTACTACGGAAACAAGGTCGTTCCGAGTGGCGGCCAGCCGGTGATCACCGGCTACGGAGAAGACGGCGCGGCGATCTACAGCGCGACGCCCACCACGTACAGCCGGGTGCTTGGCGAAACCACGGAGGAATACCACTACGACACCTTGAACCGGCTCGATGGCGTGGTGAAGGACGGAGTGCAGATCGACTTGCGCCGCTACGACGGCGCGGACCGCGTCGTGCAATCCGGGCCCGGCTGGAACATGCCGTTGAAGTACTCGGAGATCATCAACCAGGGCCTGACGCCGGAGGACATGAACGGGAAGGAAACCCGGATCAATTCCTTCGATGGCAACGGCCGGATGCTGCACCAGACCGTCCTGAAGAGCGACACCACGCGCAAGTTGGACATCAGCTGGAATCCGGCCGAGCCGAGCACGGGCGGGGGCGCCACCTGGTACGCGGACGGGTACGACGCCGCCGGCAACGTGCTGGGGTACACGGTCGTGAACCACGAGGGTGGGTACATGAACGAGTACAGCACGAGCCTCACGCGGTACGAGGGCTACCAGGGCAACGTGACGACCGGCCAGTCGACCAGGCTGCTCCCGGGGACGTCCACGCAACTGTACGACGTCAACGGCTTTCTCGTCGGTGTCTCCGACTCCAGGCAAGCCGAGAACAACCGCAGCTTCGTGAACGACGCAAGCGGCAAGGCGCTGTACGTGAACCAGGCGGGGCGCATCCAGCGTCAGTTGATCGTCAACGGGGAGGTGCTCGGGCTGTACGGGGCAGGCGTGGACCCGAACAACCCGGCCACCGGCTATGACAACAAGCCGAAATTCGCCGACGTCGTCGATTTCGACTTCGGCTACGCCCGCGTCAGCGCCAACTACCCGACGCCGAGTCCCGGTGCATACACCGTGCGCCCGGGCGACACACTGCAGACGATCGCGCAGGGAGCCTACGGCGACAGCTCCCTGTGGTTTCGCATCGCCGAGGCGAACGGGCTGGCATCCGGCAACGACTTGCGGGTCGGGCAGACGCTGAACATCCCGAACCGGGTCTCCACGATCAACAACAACAGCACGACCTTCAAACCGTATGACCCCAGCCGGATCGAGGGGGACAAGTCGCCGAGCCTCCCCACGCCGAAGCCGAAGAAGACGAGCTGGCTGAAGAAGTTGATCGTGATGGTCGTGGCCGTCGTGCTCGCGGTCGTCGGGGGCGGCGCCATGCTCGGCGCGTTCCTTGGTTCGGCGGGGAGCCAGGCAGTCGCAATGGCACTTGGCGTGCAGGACAAGTTCAGTTGGAAGTCCGTGGGGCTGAGCGTGCTGTCGGCCGGAGTGACGGCCGGCGTCGATGCGTCGGGCCTCTTCGCCGGCAGCGACGCATTCAACCTCGTTGGGCGTGCGGCGGTGGCGAATGCGGCAACGCAGGGCATCGCGGTGGTGACGGGACTGCAGAAGAGTTTTGACTGGCGCAGCGTGGCGGCCAGTGCGTTTGGGACGGGGACGGGGCTGGCTGCGGGCGCCGGGTTGGGGCTGTCGACGAATGGAGTGTCCGCGGGCATGCAACCGGGGGAGTTCTTCGTCAAGGCGCTGGCGAAGAGTGTGGCAGCCGGAACGGCGGTGGCTGTTGCACAGGGAGGAAGGGTTGCGGTTCAACAGATTGCGGTGGATGCGTTTGGGAATGCGGTAGGAGAAAGCCTTGCTGAAACACAGGGAGGCGGGCGGATGACGTCGCCTGCTTCGGCATCGGCGGACCCGTTGGGCGACCTCATCATCCAAAACAACAACTGGGCACATCTGGAGGTGGGACCTGCGCCGACCTTAGTCGATGGGCAATCCTTCGTCGAAACGGTCGCCAGAAGAAAGCAGGTCAATGATCCTATTGGCATCCGCGCCACGGTAAGCGATTCGTCGAGCGTTCTGCTCCGAGCTAAGACGCTCTTGGCTGGGAAGTCTACGAACTCGGTGCTCAGTGATTCGGCCACTACGGCAGATGTTATTGCCCAACAGATGCGCGCGCTCGCGTTGAGCGTCAGCCGGACGGCGGCGAGGCTGGATATGAGGGCGCGTTGCTCCCGACCGGCGGAGGCGCCGCTCGTGTAAGCCCCGGCAGCGGGGCGCGTCCGGCGATGGTGAATGGTGTCAGCGTGAATCGGCAGGTCGACGCCGCGCTCAATGCGGCAGCTGATCTCGCGGGCGTAGGAGACATGTACCGCGACTACAGGCTTCTTGGTGGGCTGATGAGTGAGCTGCAACAAGAGGCTACCCTGAACCGCCTGAAGGGAAGCCTCCAAGAAAGGCTTGGAGCTCCGCGTGCGCTGCCCTCGCCAGAGGCACTGGGCGCTTCACCTGACGTGGGAGCGGACGGAACCATCCGCTACAACAATGCTGACCTGATCGATCGCTATACCGACGCGTTGCGCAAGGTCCAGATGTGGAAACAGGGTTTCATCGAGCTAGATGCGAGCACCATGCTTATCACCTCGATCGGAACAAACAAGCTGAGTCCCGCGGACTGGCTGACCGAAAACACACGGCGGTACGCGCAGGCGTATGCGGTGGGCGTGGACGAGGGCCGCCGACGCTTCGATGCGGGGATGCTGCGTTACCCCTGGGACATGCCAAGCCAAATGCAGATCGGATTGTTTGCCGACGTTGTCGCAAGAGACGCCGTCATTGCGTACAACAGAAGCATTGGGGTACCGGAAGGCCCTGGGCAGCTGCTAAGCATGAACCGATGGAGTTACGATCCAACTGGAACCGGTGCCTACAACCGCATCGACCTTCTGATGGACCTAGGACCGAGCCGAAATAACGGCGCATTGGTTCTACGTACCGCGATTGAGGGCAAAGCATCATTGGCAGCGGTGCAATCGTCGGCTAGCCAGTTGCAACGTGTCTACGACTGGGTTACACCCACTGTCATGACTGTGACTCCGCGAGGGGTATTGCCATGGTCACCCCAACCCAAACGATTGAGGTAAATCATGAAAATCAAACCGTCTTTGGTGGAGTTTGAGAGCGTGCTCGAAGCTGCGCAGGGGGGCATCGCTCTGTATAGACGCGGAGTGAACGACTTTTACCTATCCGACGGGTTTCCAAGGTACTACGAGCAACTTGAAGCGGTGCGACCGGACCTTGAATCTGTGGGCATGTACGAACGTTGCCGTGATGCGTTGACCGAAGCTGAGTCACTTATCAGGCAGGGTCCCGAGAATGATCAGCGGGCAGAGAAGTTGATCCTAGACGCCAACCGCGCGCTCATGAAGGCGTCCGGCAACTACGAAAGCCTACGGCGCCGATACAGCGCTTCCAATGAGACATCGAGGCCTGGCGATGACGCGGAGGTCCAAGAGTAAGGCGGATTGCGACAGGATAACATCCAAGCCCACGCGCAATCGTCACGTATTCGTCTGCTCCGGCGGCACCTGGCCCGGCAAGGTCTGCGTCTCGTCCCCCGTTTCCTGCACCCGCGGCACCGGCATGCCCACCAGGTAGCTGGTCATGCTCAGCGACCCCAGCGTGCGCCCCTCCGCAAACGCCTGCGGCGTCTCGCCCGAGGCAGCGGCCATCCCCGCGATGTACGCCAGCGGCAGGAAGTGCTCCGCCGTGGGCACCGCCAGCGCGCAATCCGGGTCCTGTGCCACCTCCGCCAGCTCCCCGGGCCGCGTGGTCATCACTTCGCGTACGTGCGCATCGAAGCGCTCGGCCCAGTCGAAGCCGCGGTCCCCATAGCTGCGGTTCATCATCCGCAGGTTGTGCACCACGTTGCCGCTGCCCACGACGAACACGCCCCGGTCCCGCAGCGGTGACAGGCGCGCGCCCAGCTCGATGTGGTACGCCAGCGGCGCGCCCGCATGGATGGACAGCTGCAGCACCGGGATGTCCGCCTGTGGGAACACGTGCGCCAGCACGGACCACGTGCCGTGGTCCAGCCCCCAGCTGTCGTGGTCCAGCCCCGCGTACGTCGGCTTCAGCAGGTCGACCACCTCCTGCGCCAGCTGCGGGTCCCCCGGCGCCGGGTAGTCGAACGCGAAGAGTTCCGGCGGGAAGCCGTAGAAGTCGTGGATCACGCGTGGCTGGCGCATCGCCGTCACGGCGGTGCTCGGCACGAACCAGTGCGCCGACACGCACAGCACCGCGCGCGGCCGCGGCACGGCCTGCCCCAGCGCACGCCAGGCGCGCGTGAAGTCGTTCTGCTCCAGCGTGTTCATGGGCGAACCGTGGCCGATGAAGGCCGCGGGCATGCGGGAGGTGGTGTTCATGCCGCCAGTATGTTCCCGTTCGGCGGCCACACCCTTTCAAGGCCGGGGTGCGCTGGTGTCGATCGTGCCGTCGGCGCGCGCCGCCAGGTACGCGTAGATCGCAGCAAGGGCGTCCACGACGGCCGGCTGGCTGCGGTAGCCCGGCATGGCGCGCCCCGTGTTCCCGTCGAGCACGATGCGCTCGAAGCGTTCGCGGCTGCCCTCGCGCACGGCGGCGACGAGCGAGGGTGCGGCCCAGCCGTCGAGGTTGCGGCCGTGGCAGCGCGCGCAGTCCATCGCGCGCAGCGCCGTCCAGCCGGTCACGAGCTCCTGCCGCAACGCTTCGTCGGGCGGGGCCGCGGGCCCTGCCGCGGCAGGCGCCGCGAGCGTGGCCACGGCGAGCGCCGCGAGGAGCCACATCCGGCTTCGGCCTTGCAGCGTCATCGCGGGATCTCAGGGTTCCCTGGCCGCGAGCTCGGCCCGTTCGGTGAGGTGACGGCGCTCTTCCTGCGCGCGCTCGAAGACGATCACGGCGGGGTGCTGCGCCATGGGGTGGGGCGCTTCGGCCGACAGGTACAGCCAGGCCGGATGCGGGTAGAACTGGGCGGCGTAGTCGTAGCCCTGTTGCGCAATCACGCGCCGCGCTGCGATCGCCGGGTGGTCGGCCAGGCGCGGTGACGTGCCCTGGGCGGTGGTGTCGGGCGGCTCGGCCGCGGCGATGGCCGTGCAGGCGGCCAGGCAGGCGGTCAGCAGGAACGCTCGCATGGGGGATCTCCTCTGGAAGGACGATCCCAATCTAGGAGCCGCTCGCCGCGCGCGAAAGCGGCGGATGCGTGATGCCGTGCGTGTACGCACAGCATCCGCATGCTCACCTCAGCCGGCCTGGGGCGTCTGCTGCACCAGGTCGTGCAGCGGCCGGCTTTGCAGCTCCGGCGCCGGCGGCAGGCCGGTGGCCTGCAGGATCTCCTGCTCGCTCAGCGTCTCCTTTTCCAGCAGCGCGCGCACCAGGCCGTCCAGCGACTTGCGGTGCTCGCGCAGCAGGCGCAGGGCCTGCTCGTGGCAGCCGTTGATGATGCGGTGCACCTCGTCGTCGATCAGCTTGGCCGTCTCCTCGCTGAAGGGCTTGTCGCCGCCGAAGCTGCCGCCCACGCCCAGGTAGGCGTTGCCGCGGGGTGCGAGCTGCACCATGCCGATCTGCTCGCTCATGCCCCAGCGCGTGACCATGTTGCGCGCCAGGTTCGTGGCCTGCTCGATGTCGTTCTCGGCGCCGGTGGTCTTGGTGCCGTACACCACTTCCTCCGCGGCCCGGCCGCCCAGCATGCCGACGATGCGCGCGCGCAGGTAGGCCTCGGGGTAGTTGTAGCGGTCGGTCTGCGGGCGCTGGTAGGTCACGCCCAGCGCCTGGCCGCGCGGCACGATGCTCACGCGGTGCACCGGGTCGGCCCCGGGCACCACCAGGCCCAGCACGGCATGCCCGCCCTCGTGGTAGGCGATGCGCTCGCGGTCGTCGGCCGTCAGCAGCAGCGGCCGTTCGGGGCCCAGCACGATCTTTTCCAGCGCGTCCAGGAAGTCCTTGTTGTGCACCTCGGTCTCGTCGCGCCGGGCGGCCAGCAGCGCGGCCTCGTTGACCAGGTTCTTGAGGTCGGCGCCGGAGAAGCCCGGCGTGGACTGCGCCAGTTCCTCCAGGTGCACGTCGGCGGCCAGGGGCACCTTGCGCACGTGCACCTTCAGGATCGCTTCGCGGCCGGTCTTGTCCGGCAGGTTCACCACCACGCGGCGGTCGAAGCGGCCGGGGCGCAGCAGCGCGCGGTCCAGCACGTCGGGCGTGTTGGTGGCGGCCAGCACGATGATGCCTTCGCGGCCGCTGAAGCCGTCCATCTCGGTCAGGATCTGCTGCAGCGTCTGCTCCTGCTCGCTCGACCCGCCGATGGCCACCTGGCCGCGGGCGCGGCCGATGGCGTCGATCTCGTCGATGAAGATGATGGCCGGCGCGCTTTCCCGGGCCTGCTTGAACAGGTCGCGCACGCGCGCGGCCCCGACGCCCACGATCATCTCCACGAACTCCGCGGCGCTCATGCTGAAGAAGGGCACGCCGGCCTCGCCGGCCACCGCGCGCGCCAGCAGCGTCTTGCCGGTGCCGGGCGAGCCGATCAGCAGCACCCCCTTGGGCGCGGTGCCACCCAGGCGGGTGTACTTCTGCGGGTTCTTCAGGAATTCGACGATCTCCACCAGCTCGTTCTCGGCCTCGTCGATGCCGGCCACGTCCTCGAAGGTCACGCGGTTGGCCGCGTCCGCGTTGTCGTAGCGCTTGGCCTTGCTGCGCCCCAGCCCGAACACGCCGCCGCCGAAGCCGCCCCCACCGCCGCCCTGCTTGGCCGCGCGCCGGTACATCCAGACGTAGAAGCCGATGATCAGCAGGGCGGGGCCGAAGCCATAAAGGATGGTCGCCAGCAGGCTGCCCTGGTTGATGGGCACGGCGCCGATCTCCACGCCGTGGTCGATCAGGAACTTCTCCAGGTCCTTGTCGAAGAAGGTGGGCAGCTCGGTGCTGAAGGTGCTGGCGGTGCGCGACGGTCCGCGTGTCTCTCCGGGAATGGGGCGCTCGCGGGGCGGCGTGTGCTGGCCCGGTTGCGCGGCGGGCTTGGCTGGCGGCCAGGTGACCGGCGCCTTGAAGCGGCCCTCGATGGTGTTGCCGCGGCTGTAGATCGAGCTCACGTTGCCCTGGCCGGCCTGCTCGCGGAACTCGGTGTAAGGCACCGTGACCGGGGCGTCGCCGGGGAACAGGTAGCTGCTGATGAGCCAGTTGACGAGCAGGACCGTGGCGAACAGGATCCAGAAGCGCCGCGGGGGCATCGGCGTGCGCTGGATGGCGGAGTTGCCGGGAGGTTTGGTATTGGTGTTCTGGCCGTTCATGGCAGGGCAGGGAAGTCAGCCCCCCATCATGCCGTGCCCGGACGTTCCGTGGGCGGCCGCGCCGCCTGGCGCGCGTGGGCGTCGGCCAGCATTTCGCGCAGGGTCTGCCGCTCGTGGATCATCGCGCGGTACTCCTCGGGCAGGGCGCGCACCGCCCGCTCCGCCTGCACGAGGGCGTCGTAGGCGGCCACGCGGTCGGCCGGGAAGGCGGCGCCCGCGTCCAGGTCCTGCCACGCCTGCAGGCGCCGGCGCAGGCGGCCGACGGCGGTTTTCGCCTTGCCGCGCGGGCTGTACAGGGACAGCAGCACCGTCACCGCGAGGATGCCGACGATCGCCACGAGCGAGGTGACGGTGGTGATCTCGATCACGTTCACCGGCGCGCCCTCGTTGATGAAGGGCACGTTGTTCTCGTGCAGGGCGTGCAGCACCAGCTTGATGCCGATGAACGCCAGGATGGCGGCCAGGCCGTAGGAGAGGTACAGCAGGCGCTCGAGCAGGCCCTCGATCAGGAAGAACAGCTGCCGCAGGCCGAGCAGCGAGAAGGCGGTGGCGGTGAAGACGATGAAGACGTCCGTGGTCAGGCCGAAGATGGCGGGGATCGAGTCCAGCGCGAACAGGATGTCCGTCAGGCCCAGCGCCACGACGACCAGCAGCATGGGCGTCATGACGCGCTTGCCGTCGCGCACGGTGAAGAACCTGTCGCCGTCGTAGGCGCAGCCGGCGGGCATGAAGGCGCGCGTCATGCGCAGCACCACCCCTTCCGACTCCTCGTCTCGGCGGCGGTCCTCCGGCACCATCATGTGCCCGGCCGTCATCAGCAGGACGATGCCGAAGATGTAGAAGACCCAGGCGAAGCGCTCGATCAGCGCCGCGCCCAGGAAGATGAAGCCCGCGCGCGCGAGCAGCGCGATGACGATGCCGATGAGCAGCGCCTTCTGCTGGTCCTCGCGCGGCACCTTGAAGCTGTTCATGATCAGCAGGAACACGAACACGTTGTCGATGGAGAGCGCTTTTTCCGTCAGGTAACCGGCGAAGTACTGGATGCCCAGTTCGCTGCCGCCGAAGAACCAGACCGCGCCGCCGAAGGCAATCGCCACGCCCACGTAAAGCGCCGACCAGCGCGCCGCCTCGCCGATCTGCGGCACGTGGGCCGTGCGCACGTGGAAGAAGTAGTCGTAGAGCAGCAGGCCGAGGATCAGCGCGAGCGTGAGTTCCCAGGCGATGGGGGCATGCGGCATGTCTTCTTCTCCAGGCCGAAGCGCGGGGGGAAACATCATGCCGGGGATGGCGGGGGCCCGGGACGTGGCGCGGACTTGATCCATCGCAAGTGCGACGCGCGCGGCGCCGGGCAAAGTGGGGCGGAACTACCGCAAGGAGGTCGTCCATGCGCATCGCTTCGCCCGTGGCCGGCGCCGCCGCTTGCCTGCTGTGCGCAGCCGCGGCCGCCCAGCAGCCGCCGCGCCCGGCCGACCCCGCCTCCGTGGTGCGGGCACCTCCGGCCAAGGTGGGCGCGGACTACACGCCGGGCTGGGACATGATGACGGACCAGGAGCGAGACGCCTATCGCCAGCGCATGATCTCGGCGCCGACGCCGGCCGAATGCCGGCGAATGCGCGACGAGCAGCTGAAGCTGGCCGCCGAGCGCGCGCGCAACCGCGGCATCAAGGACGTGCCCAACGCGCGCATGGACGCCTGCGGCGACTAGCACTGCGGCCGGCTGACAACGGAGGGGGGCTCACCCCTGATGGACACGGTGCTGTGGCGCCTCGCGGGCTGGCCGGAGGCGCCTGCCTGCACGGCGTTCGCCGTGCGGGGCAGGCTGCAGGCTGACGGCGCTGCTGCGCCGCCTGGTGCCGCAGCGCGGGGGCTAGGAGCTGCGCGAGCTGCTGGAACGCGAGCTGCGGCGCGAACCGCTGCTGGCGCTCGGCTTGCTGCCCGAACGGGAGCTGCTCGAACGCGAGCTGCTGCTGGCCTTGGGCTTGCTCGCGGTGCTCGAACGGGAGGTGCTCGAACGCGAGCTGCTGCTGGCCTTGGGCTTGCTGGCGGTGCTCGAACGGGAGGTGCTCGAACGCGAGCTGCTGCTGGCCTTGGGCTTGCTGGCGGTGCTCGAACGGGAGCTGCTGGAACGCGAGCTGCTGCTGGCCTTGGGCTTGCTGGCGGTGCTCGAACGGGAGCTGCTCGAACGCGAGGCGCTGCTGGCCTTGGGCTTGCTGGTGGTGCTCGAACGGGAGCTGCTGGAACGCGAGCCGCTGCTCTTGGCGCTCGCGCGGCTGCCGGATTTCGAAGCGGTGGAGGAAGAGCGCGAGCCGGACTTGCTGGAAGTCTTGGTCTCGCCCTTTTCGGCCCGCTCCTTGTTCACGGTGCGCGCGGCGATCTCCTCGGCGCGGCCCTTCTGGCCCCTCTTCTCGTAGCTTTCCTTGATGTGCTCGTACTGGCGTTCTTCCTTGGGGGTGGAACCTCTGGGCATGGTGGTCTCCTTTACTTTTCCGCGCGACTGCGCGGCCTGACCACTCTAGCGCCGTGGTGCGCGCGTGTTGTAGGAGCAAGCCGGGATCGTGCACGCAGGAGGCATGCCTCCATCTGCTCGCCGCAAGCGGGAAGGCCGCCCTCGCGCAGCGGCCTTCCCTCGGTGCCTTACGGAAGCGGCGTGAGCTGCGTGCGCACGACTTCCTCGGCGACCCGGCGTCCGAGCGCGGCGCCGACCTCGCCCGAAGCCCGGTAATGCACGCCCTCGTAGACGCGCCCGTTGATCACGTCGGCGACATAGTCGGACAGGCGCTCGTACGAGCGCGTGATGCCCGGCGCCGCGCTGCTGGTGAGCGTGACCTTGGGCATCGCATCCCCGTACATCACCTGCAGCACGCCCGCCGCCGCACCCTGGAAGGTGCAGTGCGCGCACGGATATTCCGGGTGCATGGGCGTGGCGATGAGGGGTTCCCAGGCCGCGTCGCGCTCGGTCGCGTCGTTGCCGTCGATGTCGCCGTTGCGGATGGCGGTGACGGGGCGCCAGAAGCCGTGCGCGTACTTGGCCTCGAACAGGGCGACGGCCGCATCCGCGGTGGCCATCGAGGACAAGGCGAACACGCGCGCGCTGTCCAGCGGGTCGAGGCCGCGGGCCGCTGCCACGTGCCGTGTCACCGGGTTGTACGTCGCCGCGCCCGTGAGCTGCCAGAACTTCGCGATGTCGTCCTGCTCCTTGTTGCGCGCCGACCCGGTCTTGGCGCCGAACCGCTTCACCTCGTTGTAGTCGGTCGCCCAGCGCGCGCTCTTGAGGTCGTACGGCGGCGGCGGGCGGAACTGGTCGCCGGACTTGAGCACGAAGGGCTTGACCGCTCCCCAGGTGGACGATTGCGGCAGCGTCGTGGGCACGTACTTGCCGGGCTGCGTCAAGGGGCGATAGGTGATCGGCGCTGCCGACCCGTCCTGCTCCCGCTCTGCGAGGATGACGGCGGCGGAGCGCTCGCCCAGCCGGATGCCGGCCGCCTTGCCCGGCCCGTCCGGCAGTTTCGCGAGGTCCGCCTGGTAGGCGGCGTCCAGTTCCTTGGCCTGGTCCGGCATCAGCTTGACGAGCACGGCGTGCGCTGCGGCGGCCGTCGCGGCATCCGGGAGCGCGCCGGGTTCCACCGGCAAGGCCTGGCGGTAAGGCTTGTAGCGCGGCTGGATCGAATTGAGCGCCTCGAAGATGGCGAGGTGCATGATGCTCATGCAGCGCGACTGCATGTCGGGGCTGACGCGCGCCGCGTAGACCGCGGTCACCGCCTTCTCGTTCCAGTCGGTAACGGCGTCCGCGCGCGCGAGCAGCGGCGACAGCACCGCTGCGGACAGCAACAGGGCAGGCGTCCAGGGGAATCGGCTGGCTGGCTTCATGGCATCTCCTTCTCGGTGGGATGCGGATCAATCTAGCCAGCGCTTCGCGCCGCCGCACCGGGAAGGCGACGGGCCCGGCAAAGCGATGCCTGGACGCCGCCCCGGGCGGATGGACGCCGCGTCAGCCGGTGCTGGGGCGCCAGTCCTTGCCCTTGAGCTCGACGATGTAGGTGCGGGTGTTGGGGCCGCCGATCACTTCGGCCGCGTGCGTCTCCGCCTCCGCGTAGAACACATGGCCAGGCGGGATCTCGACGAAGCTCGCCTTGCCGTCGACGGTGCGCTTGAGCCTGGCGCCCGTGAGCGACACGGTGACGTGTGCCGGGTGGTAGTGCAGGCCCTCGCCGCAGACCCCGAGACCCGGGCGGCTGCGGAACTCCAGCACGCGCACGCTCGGGTTGTCCACCAGCACGCGGAACGAACGCGGGTCCGAGGTCACGGCGTCCTGTGCCACGGCGTCCGTGGCGACGCCGAGCGCCGACAGGAGCGCGAAGGCCTGGCGCCTGCTGAGCGCTTGGGGATTCATGTGGTCCTCCATGGAGTCACTCCTTTGCTTTCACATCTGCCGGAAGCGGTGCGCGTGCGCTTCGCTGACCGCCAGCGCTTCCTTGCGGTTCTTCAGCCGCAGCCCCAGGTTGCCGCGCTCGTCCCGCGCGACGCTGTCGATGGCATGCAGGTTCACGATGGTGGAGCGGTGGACCTGCCAGAACACCTGCGGGTCGAGCTCCTCGCTCAGTTCGCGGATGGTCTTGCGGATCAGCGACTCGGAATCGGCGGTCACGACCAGGGTGAACTTCTGGTCAGACTTGAAGTAGAGGATCTCCTCCACCGTGATCAGCCGCACGGCGGCGCCGCGCGACGCATTGATCCATTGCAGGAAGCGGCGCGGCTGCTCCAGGGCAGGTGACGCGAGCTCCGGCAGTTGCGGCCGCGGCGCGGGGCCGGGCTGGCGCAGCCGCTCCTTCACGCGCTGCAGCGTGGTCAGCATCCGGTCCGCCGAAGGCGGCTTCAGCACGTAGTCGATGGCGCCGGCGTCGAAGGCGGCCAGCGCGTGATCGTCGTACGAGGTGATGAAGACCACGTGGGTCCCGCCGGGGATGCGGCGCGCCACCTCCAGGCCGCTGAGCAGCGGCATGCGGATGTCGAGGAAGGCGACGTCCGGCGCATGCGCCTCGATCGCGTGCAGCGCCTCCACGCCGTCGCTGGCCTGTGCGGCGATGCTTAGCTGCGGCCACAAGGCGTTCAGCAACTCGGCCAGTTCGTCGGCGAGCAGGGCCTCGTCTTCCGCGATGACCGCCGTGGGGTGGGCTTCAGGCCGGTTCATGGGGCACCTGGATCAGGATCCGGCAGTGGCCGGCGGCCACGTCGGAGGACAGGGTCGCGGTCGGTCCGTCCGTTTCGCGCAGGAGGGCATGCACGGCAAGGATGGCGCGATCGGCGGGGGTGGCCGGCAGCCGCAGGACGACCCGGCAGTTGCCGTCCCTGCAGTCGGCCCGCAAGGTGCAGTCGCCGCCGCACGTGCGAAAGGCGTCCGCCACGAGCGGGAGCAGCGCGCCCGGCGGAAAGCGTGCGTGCATGGCCTCGTGCGACAGTTCCAGCTGCAGCGTCCAGTCGCTGCAGCGCGCCAGGGCGAGCAGCCTCACGTACGCGCGTGCGAGTTCGGCCTCGCGGGCGACGCTGGACGCGAGCACGCGGATGCGCGGCAGCGCGGCACGCAGGAAGGCGATCAGCTCGTCCAGCAGGCGTTCGGCCCGCGCCGGATCCGAGGTATAGGCCTGCCGCACGGCTTCGAGCATGTCGAACAGCAGCTGCGGGTCGATGCGGGCCTGCGTGGCCTGCAACTCCATCCGGACCTGGCGCCGGCGGGCTTCGCGCTGCGCCGCCTGCGCCGCGGCCAGCCGTGCCGCGGCACGCTCGTGGACGCGCGTGCGTTCCAGGTGCACGAAGTACAGCATGGCCAGCGTGAAGGACAGTGCCGTCGCATACAGATGCATGGGCAGCTCCCCTTGCACGAGGCCATGCTCGATGAGCACGCGCGCGCGCGGCACGGTGAGGAAATTCGCCGCCGCGGCGCAGCCCAGGGCCAGCGGAACCCACGTGCCCAGGCGGCGCAGGCGCGTTGCACCGCGGGTGACCCGCTCGCCGACGTTTCCCGCGAACAGGAGCGAGACCCAGAAGATCGCCGCGTACAAGGCCCACCACAGGCCCACTTCCGCGACGGCGGCGACTCCCGCTTCCCGGCTGACGGAAAGGAAGCCGACGAAGAACTTCAGCGGTGCGGCGGCTGCCAGCAGCCCGGCCATGGCGATCGCGCGCGGATGGGCTGCGCACCAGGCGCGCAACTCCTGCGCCGCGGCCGGCAAGGGCGAAAGGGAGGCGGAGTACGCTTGCATGCGCTGCCCTAACGGACCGTGGCGGCGGCGGGCCAGGGAATGCGGATGCGCGCGCAAGCACCGCGCGGGCTGGCGGAAGTCAGCGCCAGCCGCCCGTGCGCGCCGTAGCGCGCGGCAAGCTGCCGGCGCACGTTGGACAGGCCCACGCCCGTTCCGCTGCTGGCCGCCGCGCCGAAGCCGACGCCGTCGTCGGCCACCTCGATCTCCAGCGATTCGCCGCTGTGCCGCGCGTTCACGGTCACGCGGCCGGCGCCCGCGGGCTCGATGCCGTGCCGGATCGCGTTCTCCACCAGCGTCACGGCCAGCATGGGCGGAAACGCGAGCCCGGTGACCGCCGGATCCGCATCGATTGCGAACTCCAGCCGGCGGCCCATGCGGATGCGGTGCAGTTCCAGGTAGGCGCGCACGAGGGCCAGCTCGTCGCCCACGGAGCCGCTGGCGTTGCGCAGTTGCGGCATCGCCGTGCGCAGGTAACGCATCAGGTGGCCGATCGCTTCCGCCCCGGCCAGCGGCTCGGTGCGATAGAGCCTGCGGACGTTGCCCAGCATGTTGAACAGGAAGTGCGGCTCGATCTGCGCCTGCAGCAAGGCCAGCTGCTGCTCCAGGTCGCCCTGGCTTTGCTGCATGCGCGCCAGTTCCGCGGCGAGGGCGTCCGAGTCGGCGCGCAGCGACTGCCGATGGATGTCGGCCACCACCGCCAGCAGAACGGCGGGCAGGCCGAAGTGGAAGGCGTCCGAGAGCAGGCGCAAGGGCGGCGGCAGGTGCGCGAAGCCGCGCGCGTAGTACGCATGGAGCAGCAGGGCGAGCACGCCCGAGGCCGCGAACAGCAGCACGCAGAGCAGGCCGAGCCGCATGGGCAGCCCCGGGGGCAGCCCCTCGTCGAGCAGCGTGTAGGCGAGCACCAGGCCTGCTGCCAGCACGGCGAGTTCGGCCAGGTGCTCCAGCCAGGCCAGCGCGACTTCCGCCGGCGAGAAGAAGTCCAGCAGGGTGGGGCTGACCAGGGTGCCGACGGACAGCAGCAGCGCGGTGAGGGCGGCCGCGACCACGCGCGGCCACTCCAGCGCGCGGAGCACGCGCATGGGATAGCTGCCGCCTGGAACTGCGAGCCGCACGGCGCCGAGCATGGAGGACTCCCGCTAACCGGACGGGACATTCTGCGGCGGCCTCCGTCCTCATGACCAGCCCCGCGAGGATGAAGCCGGCTTTCGCGGGAACGAATGCGCCTGGATTGGAGATGAACGGGGCGACCGCGCGGGAGATTCGCGCCCGGGCCACGCTTGACGGGCGTCAGGTTTCGCTCGTTTATTCCGCTGAAATAAGTAACAAATCGCTGCTGGCATTTGCAATGTTTTCTTTCCTGCTAAATACTGAATCGCTACAGGACGGGCTTTTCGGGTCCGCGACCTGGCAGGCAGGAGGGCCAATGGAACGGGGTTGCATTGGGGAGTTGCTGCCGGCGAGCACACTCGGGCCGCACACCATTCCGGGTGCGAACACCAAGCGCGCCCGGGAGGCGGAGGCGCGCGTGGCGCCGGCGCCCAGGCCCTTCGATCTGTTGCGCTGGTTCGCCATCGCGAGCCTGGCCGCGCTGGTCCCGGTCGCGGCTGTAACCGGGCTGGTCCTGTCACATTTCGTTGCCGAGCAGGCCCTGAGTCGCGACGCTCTCCTGACGGCCGAGTTCATCCGCAACTGCGTCGCCGTCGAGTCCGGCATGTTCGGCGCCAACGACCTGAGCCGCTTCCTCGATGCGCGCGTGGATCCGTCCGCCGCCGGCCTGGACGGCGAAGCCGTCGCACGGGCGCGCTCCGAGGTCTTCGAGCACCTGGGGCTGCTTCCAGGGGCCCTCGTGACGAACGTGTACGCGCCCGACCGGATGGTCGTCTGGTCCACCAACACCGGGCTGCTCGGAAGCCGGGGGCGCGACGACAACGAGCTGGCGGAAGCGTTCGCCACGCGCAAGGAAGTCGCACTGCACCACAGCGGCACGAATACCGTGCGGCACAACATGGACTTCCTGGTGCTTCCCACGGGCCCCTTCGTCGAGAACTACGTGCCCCTGATCGATGCCGAAGGCAAGGTCGCGGCCGTGGTCGAGATCTACAAGGAGCCCGGTGACCTGGTGGAGTCGATCCACACCGGGCAGCTCCTGGTCTGGGCCACCACAATGCTGGGTGGCGCGGTCGTGTACATCGGGCTTTTCAGCATCGCCTGGCGCGGCAACCGCCTGCTGCAGCAGCAGCAGCGGCAGCTGGTGGAAGCACAGTCCCAGCTGTTCGCCGGCGAGCTGGCGACCGCGCTCGCGCACAGCCTGCGCAACCCGCTGTCGAACGTCCGCAACAGCGCGGAGCTCGCCTACGGCAGCGGCGACGCCTCGGTGCAAAAGAACGCGGAAGACATCATCACGCAGGTCGACTTCCTGGCGCAGTGGATCCGCGAGCTGCTGCTGTACTCCCGCCCCATGGCGGGCACTTCGGAGCCGGTGGACCTGCAGGCCCTGCTGCGCAGCGTGCTCGCCTCGTTCGCGCCCGCCTTCGAGCGGCAGGGCATCCGCGTGCATTGGGACGGCGAGGACGGCGAGGCCGGCGAGCATGTCATCGTGCAAGGCAACACCTCCCTGTACCGCCAGGCGATCCACAGCGTCGTCTCCAACGCGGTGGAGGCCATGCCGTCCGGTGGCGAGATGCGCATCCAGCTGCGCGAGACGGATGCGAATGGCGTGGAATTGACGGTCAGCGACACCGGCGTGGGCATGACAACGCAGCAGCTGGACGCGGCCTTCCGCCCCTTCCAGACCACCAAGGCCCACGGCCTGGGCGTCGGACTGCCCATGCTGCAGCGCGCCATGCAGCGTTTCGGCGGGCGGGTGATCCTCTCCAGCGTGGAAGCCGTGGGCACGCGGGTCCGGCTCCAGTTCAGGACCCAGGAGGCGACATGAGCACCATCCTCGTCGTGGAAGACGATGCCATCCAGGCGGGCAACATCGCCGCCTACCTGGCGCGCCAGGGCTGGGAGGTCGAAACCTGCGGCAGCGCCGAGCAGGGGCTGGCCACCTGGGAGCAGCTGCGTCCCGATGCGGTCGTGACGGACCACAGGCTGCCGCGCATGACCGGCGTGGACATGATCCAGAAGATGCGCGAAGCCGACGCGCACGTCAAATGCATCGTCATGACCGGCGACGACAGCGCGCAGACCGCGGTGCAGGCCATGAAGGCCGGTGCCTACGACTACGTGATCAAGCCGGTCGTGCTGGCCGAACTGCACCTGCTGCTGGAGCGCGCGATCGGCGCCGCGCGCATGGAGCAGACCCTGCAGTTCCACCACGAGCGCCAGGCCAGCGGCGCCGGCGTGCGCTCGCTGATCGGCGAATCGGGCGCGATGAAGGAGCTCAAGGCGACGATCTCCCGCCTGCTGGAAGCCGAGCGGCGCGTGGCCGACGGCGACTTGCCGACGGTGCTGATCACGGGCGAGACCGGCGCGGGCAAGGAGCTGGTCGCGCGTTCCCTGCATTTCGACGGGCGCCGCAGCCAGGCGCCCTTCGTCGAGATCAACTGCGCCTCGATTCCTTCGCACCTGCTGGAGTCCGAGCTGTTCGGGCACGAGAAGGGCGCCTTCACCGATGCCAAGGAGCGCCGCACCGGCCTGGTCGAGGCGGCCGACGGCGGCACCTTGTTCCTCGACGAGATCGGCGAGCTGGAGCCGGCCCTGCAGGCCAAGCTGCTGAAGCTGCTGGAGGAGAAGTCCGTGCGCCGCATCGGGGCGATGAAGGAGCGCAAGGTCGACCTGCGCATCATCAGCGCCACCAACCGCGACCTCGAGGCCATGGTGCGCGAAGGCCGCTTCCGCAGCGACCTGTACTTCCGCCTGCGCATCGTCTCGATCCACGTGCCGGCCCTGCGCGAACGGGGCCAGGACATCCTGCAGCTGGCGCGGCATTTCCTCGCCATCCAGGGGCGGCGCTACGGCAAACCGGGCTTGCGCTTCACGCGGGACGCCGGGCAGGCGCTGCTGCGCCATTCCTGGCCGGGCAACGTGCGCGAGCTGCGCAACGCGCTGGAGCAGACCGTGCTGCTGGCGCATGGGCCCGACATCGACCCGGGCCAGCTTGCGCTGTGCACGGGCCTGGGCCCCGAGCCGCCGAGGATGGCGCCGGTGCAGCCAGGCCCCGGCCCGATCGCGTTCACCTTCTCGCCGCGCCACGAAGCGGCGCTCGAGGACACGGAGCGCACGGTCGTCGTGAAGGCACTCGAGCGCACGGGCTGGAACGTCACGCGCTCGGCGCGGCTGCTGGGCCTCACGCGCGACATGATGCGCTACCGCATCGAGAAGATGGGCCTCTCGCGCCCGCAGGACGACGCGGGCTCCGTCTTCACGACGTCGTAGCACACGCTGGCGGCATCCAGGCCCGCCGACACTTCGTCCGCCGCAGGCATCTCGCCACCGCGCACCGGCCGCGCGCGGACCACGGGTCATTTCACCCAGCGGCGGGGTACCCCGCCCACCCAGTTCACAGCTTTTCGTGTGCGCCGCGCGCCGCTTCGCGCAGGCATGCCGCTGCGCGCGGTGGCACGCTTGATGCGACGTGCGCCCTTGCAGGATGAGGCAGAACGGTTGCATGGCCCGATGCCGTGCGCCCTCTTCAAGGAGCACATGTGAAAACCAGCACCACTTCCGGCAAGCCGCGCCAGCCCGCGGTGAGGCGGGGCTTCGTCCTCGCCGCGTCCTGCACGGCGGGACTCGGAGCGTTGGGCGTTGTCGCGAGCCAGGCGACCGCGCTCGACTACTTCGGGGAGCCATCCATGACCGATCCTTCCGCCTACTCGGCGCAGCCTGCCAATCCGCTGCAGGCCTTGCAGCAACTGCTGACCAGTGCGCCGGCGAACCAGGGCGCGCTGGTGTTGCCCAACGGCGTCTTCGGCGACAAGCGACAGCCGGCGACGGAGAACGCCTTGCCCAAGTCCGCCCAGAGCTCCTTCAACTACCCAACGAATGGATACCCCAGCCCGATGTTCGGGGCCCAGCCCTTCACCCAGAAGCTCATGCTGTTCGAGGAGTTCGGGCTGGAGAAGCTCGATCCCACGCAGCCGCCTCCCACGCTGCCGTTCCCGCAACCGTCCGTGGGGCCGGCGCCTTCCCAGGATCCCCAAGTGGTCACCCGCAGCGGCCCGGATCCGGTGGCGCTGGAGGCCTTCCTCAAGCAACCGAGCATCGCCCCTTATCCGACGGAATACGCCAACACCTCGGAAGCGAATCCCTGGAAGGCGAAGATCGAGCAGTTCCTGAACCGCTTCCTCTCGGGAACGCCCGCCGAGGGGCGGCCGCCCGGCGAGGGCTGGGCGCACCAGCGCTGGAACGAGTTCTACCCGCAGGCCTTCTTCAAGACCGCGCAGGCGGGCGCGCGCACCAACGGCGGCATGCGTGACTCCAGGCAGAGCCACGGCTACGCCGTGGGCGAGTTCGGACCGGGCGGGCTCTACCACAACACCACGGGCCTGGCGGCAAACGAGGGGACCACGAAGGGCATCGACATCCGCTTCCACCCGAAGATGCCCATACAGAACCACAAGTCCGTGTGGACCTTCGACGGCACGTTGCCGCCCAAGCTGCTGATGGCCCGCTACGGCCAGCCGATGCTCATGCGGCACTACAACGCCTTGCCGATCGACCCCGCGGCGAACCACGGCTTCGGGCTGCACACCATCACGACGCACGAGCACAACGGCCACAACCCCGCCGAGAGCGATGGCTTCGCCAACGCCTTCTTCTTCCCCGGGCAGTTCTACGACTATCGCTGGCCGATCCAGCTGGCCGGCTACGACACGATCAACACCACCGCGAGCGACCCGCACGCGGCGTTCCCGTGCGCGCCCGGCGAGAAGCTCTGGGTCAACGATGCCGCGCCCGGCTGGAAGACGTGCGACAACGGCACGATCCGCATCCGCGGCGACTGGCACGAGACCATGAGCACCCACTGGTTCCACGACCACATGCTCGATTTCACCGCGCAGAACGTCTACAAGGGCAACGCGGTGATGATGAACTACTACAGCGCCATCGACCGCGGCAACGAGGCGGTCGACGACGGCGTCAACCTGCGCCTGCCCAGCGGCTCGGCGCTGCCCTGGGGCAATCGCGACTACGACGTGAACCTGGTGGTGGCGGACAAGGCCTGGGACAAGGACGGGCAGCTCTGGTTCAACCCGTTCAACACCGACGGCTTCATCGGCGACCGCGTGCTGGTGAACTGGCAGTACGCCCCTTACCTGGAAGTGCGTGCGCGCCGCTACCGCTTCCGGATCCTGAACGGCTCCGTGTCGCGCTTCCTCTCCCTGGCGCTCGTGCGCGAGCGCAGGGGCATCCTCGGTGAGTTCAAGGGTCCCCCGGGTTCGATCTACTCGTACGACCGGGTGCCCTTCCACATGGTGGCCAACGACGGCAACATCATGGAGCACGCGGTGCCGTTCGATGGCGTGATGGACCTGGGCGACGGGCTCCCGGCCAATCACAAGGGCACCCTGCCCACCCAGGGGATCGCCGAGCGCTACGACATCGTGGTGGACTTCGCGGCCAACGGCATCCTGCCGGGCGACCGGCTGTGGCTGATCAACGTGAAGGAGCAGGACACCGGCCTCGGGACCAAGCGCAACGTGCCCCTGACCGACATCATCTCCGGAAAGTACAACCCGCAGATCGTTTCGGGCGCGTGGTCCGGTGGAGATCCGGCCGTTGGCAAGATCTTGGAGCTGCGCGTGAAGTCCTATGCCGGCACCGACCAGAGCATGAACCCGGCCGACTACGAGCCGGCGCGGCCCGGCAAGGCCGAAGGCAAGAAGATGATCCCGCTCTGGCTGGACCGCAACAACCCGGCCGACATGGACAAGCTCAAGACCGCGCGCCGGCGTGAGTTCGAGTTCGGCCGTTTTGCCGGCACCGACCAGAACCCCTGGACCATCCGCGCCGACAACGGCATCGCCTACAACATGGATCCGCGGCGCATCAGCGGAGCACCGCAGCTGGCGAACGGGCCCACCGATGCCGGGTACGAGGGGATGGGCACCACCGAAATCTGGAAGCTCACCGGCGCCGGTAGCTGGAGCCACCCGATCCACGTGCACTTCGAGGAAGGCGTGATCCTGCGCCGCGGCGGATTGCCGCCTCCGGAATGGGAAAAGTGGGCGCGCAAGGACGTGTACCGCGTGGGCACCGAGGCCGACAGCACGTCGACCGTCGAATTCGCCATCCACTTCCGCGAGTTCGCCGGCACCTACATGGAACACTGCCACAACACGCAGCACGAGGACAATTCGATGCTGCTGCGCTGGGACATCGAGCATCCCGGGCAGTTCATGGTGATGCCGACGCCGATGCCGACCTGGGAAGGCGTGCAGTACGCGCGCTCTGTGGGCATGCCGACCTTCCGCGCCGGCACCGGCACGGGCCTCAGTGCGCTCGTTCCCGCCACGCCTTGAGGAGGGCATGATGCGCCGCGCACAGTTGGCAGGTCTGTCCATCGTCGCCTGCGCGGGGCTGACCGCTGCGTTCGTGGCCGCCGACTCCGGTCGGGCCGCGAACGACGCGACCGCGGCGCAATCCCCCTGGGGCGCGAGCTATTTTCCCAACGTGCCCCTCGTGACGCAGGATGGGAAGAAGGTCCTTTTCTTCGACGACCTCGTGCGCGGCAAGGTCGTCGCCATCAATTTCATCTTCACCCAGTGTTCGGCGTCCTGTTCGATGGAGACCGCCAGACTGCGGCAGGTGCAGGAGCTCCTGTCGGACCGCATGGGCAAGGACGTCTTCTTCTATTCCATCTCGATCGACCCGGACAACGACACGCCCGAGGTCATGAAGGCCTATGCGGCCAAGTTCGACGTCGGTCCGGGATGGACTTTCCTCACCGGGCGCAGCAAGGACATCGACCTGCTGCGCCGCAAGCTCGGCCTGTACATGCCGCCCCTGCAGTCGGGGCAACCGAGCAACGACCACGACCTGGCCCTCGTGATCGGCAACCAGGCCACGGGCCGCTGGATGAAGGCGTCGCCGATGGAGAACCCCGAGGTGCTCGCGACCCAGCTTGGCAGCTGGCTGCACAACTGGAAAGTGGCTGTGAAGAACCCCGATCCCTCGTACGCGGAGGCGCCCGTCCGGCTGCCGCAGTATTCACGCGGCGAGGAGCTGTTCCGCACGCGCTGCGCCTCGTGCCACACGATCGGCGTGGCAGCGGGCGCTGCCGGTGCGATGCGCTTCATCGGCCCCGATCTCGCCGGCGTCACCCTCAAGCGCGAACGCGCCTGGCTGGCGCGCTGGCTGAAGGAGCCCGATGCCATGCTGGCGGAAAAGGACCCGCTCGCGGTCTCCCAGTACGAGAAGTACAACCGGGTGGCCATGCCGAACCTGAAGCTCAACGCGGCGGACGTCGATCAGCTGCTGGCTTTCCTGGAACAGGCGGACGCGGGCGTCGCCAGGAAGTGAGCCCCGTCACCGCAGCAAGGGCGCCGCAGGCGCCCTTCTTGTTGTGCGCTGCTTGGCGCTGCTGTTTGCGTGCGGGGGTTCGCTGGCGTTGACGACCATCCAGCGAACCCCACCGACGCCATCGATTGGCAGGTCCGTGCAGGTTGGACGGTCTGGGGATCGGGTGCCGTTGGTGCAGGCAATCCGGGCGCCCCGGCCCCTGCCGGGGCGCGGGGCCGGGACACTCGCGTCGCTGCTAGTGGCCGCACACGGCCTTGAGCAAGTCGGCGCGCCCGGTGCCGGGAACGATCGCTTCCCAGTCGCCGCTGACGTCCGGGGCCTCGACGGTGCGCCCGGTGCCCATCGGCCCTTCGAACCGGCTCAGGGTGATGGTGCGCACGCGCGACGCGGCGCAGTCGTACTGGCTCTGGCCGACGGCGGACCGGAAGATGCGGTCGTTGCCTGCCGTCGCCCCGCGCCGGAAGTCGCTCATCTCGGCGACCGTGGCGAGCGCTCCGCTGCGCGCGAGGGTGGCGGCATCGTAGTAGCGGACCACGTCGGAGTCCTGCGATGCCTGGACCCAGGACGCCATCGCCGCGCAGCTCATTCCACCGAGCAACAGCGCAATTGCGAGCTTCTTCATACGATGCACTCCTCAGACAGTGTTTGCACTTCCGCCGGATCCCATGGCCGGAGCCCGGCGCGTGCGCCAGGCTCCGGGGAAGGACCGTTCACGGATTCCTTCATCTCTTCGCAGTCAGCCTACGGCGTCGGCAGCAGCTTGATCAGGCTCGTCGGAATCGGGATCCCTGGCAGGTTCGGCCCAGGCGGAAACTGGATTCCCGGGAGCGTGAATCCGGGCGCCAGTGTCACCGACCCGGCCGGAAGGGAGACCTCTCCCGGCGGCAGCTGCACCAGGCCCTGCGGGATCTGCACCAAGCGCGTCGCCGGATGAGGCTCGAACGAGGTGCCTGCGTCGCTCACCATGCAGGCGCCGGCAATGGCACCGTTCGCTCCCACTTCCGGCAGGTCCACGTAGACGTCGACACCCTTCGGGTCGCCCTTGTGGGTCAGCACCACCTTCGCGTCCCCGAGATGGCCATTGGTCAGGCGCAGTCCCGGATGGTCGAAGGGCGCCTTCTGGCAGGCGACGCGTCGGTCGGTCAGCGCATTGCGCAGGAAGGCCACCAGGTCCGTCTTCTCCGCATCCGTGAGGCCGAGCGGCCGGATCGCCGGGTGCGCGTTGGACGTGCCGCCGTCCGGCGCCACGCTTGCCGCCAGCCCCGACGTGTCGTTGCCATCCGGGCCCCGCCGGTCGCCGCCGCGGTTGTAGAACTCCACGACCTGTTCCAGCGTATAGCGACTGCCGTTGTGGAAGTAGGGTTGCGTCAGCGCGATGTTGCGCAGGCTGGGCACCTTGAAGGCGCCGTCCACGCCGACACGGCTCCTGGCCGGATCCGGTGTCGTCCAGCAGTTGCGCACGTCGCTCTTGATCGAGAACAGGCAGGCATCGACCATGAAATCGTCCGGTGTCGGCTTCCCGCTCAGCCTCCCCAGCCACTGGCGCGAGTAGGACAGCGGGTTGCCGAACGGATCCGAACCACCCACCCCCACGTCCTCCGCGGCCGGCCGCACGCCGATGTTGTAGAAGCCGGTGTCGTAGAGGGCCAGCTTGCCGCCGCTGACGAACATCTGTTCCAGCAGGTTGGTCTCGCCGGCGGTGCGCTGCAGCCGCGAGGCCGCGGAAGTGAACTCCGCGCCGCGGTGGCACGATGCGCAGTCGGCCTTGGCCCCGCGGAAGATCGCCAGGCCACGCTGCTCCTGTGCCGTCAGCGCCTTCGGGTCGGGCGGGCTGCCGGCCCACCCGGTGAACCGGTCGATGGGCGCCTCGTCGGAAATGAGCGTGGACTCGTACAACATGATCGCCAGGCCCCAGTACAGCGAGAAGTTCGTTTCCATCTGGGTGTAGCCGTTGTACGTGCCCGTCGCGTTCCACCATGCAGGCACGAACGCCGCCTTGATCATGTCCGAGTACTTCTTGCCCAGGCCGACACCGGAGGCGTTGCGCAGAGGACCGAGGACGGAGTCCTGCGCGTGCACCTTCTGGGTGGCGAGCGCCTGCAGCGGCAACATCTTGCGGCCCAGCTGCTGGAACACCTTGTTGGCGCACGACATCTCGAAGTCGCTCAGGGCGGGCCCGACCGCCTGCGAAGCGAGGCTCGCGTTTTCCAGGTGGATGGACACCCACGTCGCCGATCCGTTGGACTGCCCCTGCAGCACCTTGGCCGTGCGGTCGCGGTCGCCGAACGGGTTCACGCCGTTGAAGACGTTGTTGGCCCGCCCGTCCCAGAAGTTGCGATAGTTGTACGCCGCGTTGATGACCGTCGGCGTGTTGCGCGGCTCCACGCGCCGCGTCAGCGCACCGTGCACGCTGAACTCGTCGATCGGCCGGTTCGCGCAGTTCTCGACGCCGCCGACCGCGAGCGACTGGAAGGGCCCGGAGAACGTACCCGCGGATCCGATCACGTCGTTGCTGTCGTAGGTGATGACCGAGTTGCGGTCCAGCGCGTTCTGCAGCCGGTGCGTCGGGAAGTCGTTGGGCGTCACCCAGGTGTTCGGTCCCACCGGGCCCGCAAAGGTCTTGGCGAAGACGTTGTCGCCGCCGCGCTGGCCCGGGTTGATTGCGTTGCGCAGCCGGCTGTCCGCGCCCGCGGCGTAGTGACAGCTCGCACAGGCCTGGCCGTCGCTGCCGACCTTCTGGTCCCAGAACAATGCCTTGCCCAGGGCCACGGCCGCGCCCTTGTCCTTCACGAAGTATTCGAGTCCTTCCGTGGGCGGCACGGGCACCGCCTTCAGCGAGATCAGCGGCGGGACGAGATCGATCGTGCCGACGTGGGCGTCCACGCCGGGGGTGGCCGGCTGGCCGTTGACGGTCGCGTTGGAGGCGACGCCTGCAAGCGGCACCATCCACTCGCCAGAACCGGATACCACCGGCTTGCCGAGGACCATTCCCGTGGGAGCGCCACGGATGGAGTCGACCGAGACGGTGAGCGGCTGGTCACCCACGCTGTCCACGGTCAGTCCAGGGACCGTCGGATTCCCGGGGATCGCCTGCGTCGGATCGAGCGAGGTCGCCAGGTTCGCGTTGGTGGCGTTGGTGGACGGTGTCATCACGTCCGGCGGATCGACGAGGGCGGCGATCCCCGGGCGTCCCGGTCCACGCGCGGCCACCGGGCTGGAGGCGATGACCGCTGCGAGCAGCAGGGCGAGCCGCCGTTGCCACGGCCGCACCCGGTATTCCGGGCGAACCGGGTCGTGGTTGTCGGCCCCGCGGCCGGCGCGCAGGAAGTTTGTCATGGCCGTGTCTCCTGTTCAGGGGCAGGTGAGCCGGCGCGTCGAGACGCAGGACCGCAGGGTGATGGCGGTCGAGGTCGCGGTGCCTCCGAGGCTGGACCGCACAGTGACCGTCGTGGGCGGTACGAAGCTCGCGATGCCTGTGCCGTTCCCATCCGGATTCATGATGAAGCCCGGAGCGAGCAACTGCCAGCAGGGGTCGGTCGTGGGGCAAACCGCCGGGGCCGCGGGCGAATTCCCCGTCAAGACCATGTCCGACAGGATGGGGTTCTGGAGGCTGCCGGGGATGCCGGGGGCCAGCGTGTCGTTGGCCAGGCTTGCCTGCACGAACATGCCGCGCGGTGCCGGGTTCGCCGAGGAGGTTGCGACGATGTTGATCTTGCCCTTGTTGGCACGGTTGTCCCAACCCGTTGCGGTGATCGTGATCACGTCAGGGGCACCCACCACGGGCGGGAACACCCGCGCCGCACTGACGGCCTTCGCGCCGGGACACAGGGACGCGTGGAAGATGGGGTCATCCATCGGCGGGGCCCAGGGCGGCGGATCGAGCTGCCCCACGACAGGCGAGTTCGAACCCGGTCCGTCGATCGGTCCGGACCCGCAGAACAGGAAAGCCAGGTCCTGGAAATTGTTCGGCACGAGGGCGTCGCCGAACGTCAGGTTTTCCGCGAAGATGAATTCGAAGTTGGGCAGCAGGTACTGGCCCGCCTGCAAGCCGTTGGCCGTCGGCGTGCTGTCCCGGTTTTCCGGCATGCAGGGAGAGAACCCACCCGTCGTCGAGGCGCACATCGTGCGGCTCACGGCGCGGTAGTTGCGCGTCGGCGGCAGGAAGGCGCCGTTGTTGTTCACCGGTGTACGGAAGCGCCCGAGCAAGGGGCTCGTCACGGGGCTCTGCGTCCCGAGCAGGCGGTCGGTCACGTTGCCGGTGACTGGGTCCACGTCCAGCGCGAAGAGGTCAACCAGGTTGAAGATGTCCGTGGTGAAGCCCACGAACAGCACGCGGCCGGTGGCTTCCTGAGCGATGCCCGTCACCGGACGACCATCGGTTCCGGCGATGAGCGCTTCGACGAAGGTGTACGCGGGCGCGGTTGCCGGGGTGGTGAACACACCCAGGTTCGCGGAGATCGTGTGCGCCGAGACGTACACGCCATTCGTGTCCGTTTTCAGCGTGCCGTTGAAGACGATGTTGTCGCCGATCTCGAAGGGGGCCTGCTTGGTCGGGTTCGTGGGGCAGCGCGTATCGGGGCCCGGGCATGCCACTCCCGCTGGCGACGCCGTGTTCGGTGGGTCCATCACATAGGTCATGCAATAGCCCGTCGTCGGCACCCGGAAAGGCACGAGACCGAGATCAGCGGGGAAGCTCTTGCAGTTTGGAGCGACGGGACGGTTCGATTGCGGGCACTCGGGATCCACCTTGCCGCCGTCGAAGGGGTTCACCCGGGGAATGCACATGGGGAAGCCGGTCGAAGCGTGCACCGTGGGGTTGTCCGTGTCCGGCGTGAAGCGCGGATCGAAGCCGACCTCCTCGATGCAGTCGGTGCGGCCGGCACATCCGCCGGGGCCCGCGTGCGCCTTGCCGTAGCGGCCGATGGCGTCGTTGATGCGCACGCGCGTCACGCCAGGCGGCGCAGGCAGCGCGCAGCCGTAAGGCGTGACCGTCGGATCGGTGGGGTTGCCACCGACCTGGATCTCGCCCGTGGCGTAGTCGATGCAGCTGATCATCCCCTGACCGGCATTCAGGGATTGCTGGGAGATGAACACCAGGCCGGCGATGTATTGCTGGTTGACCACGTTGCCGACCACGTGGATCTCGTAAGAGGGCAGCGACCCGTTGTACGGTGTCCCGGGCGAGGGTGCCGTCAGCAGGCCGGGCTGCGTATTGGGAACCGTGGCGCCCGGGACGGCGCCGATCTTGTCGTTCAGCGCCAAGCCAGTCTGCTTGGCGGGAACGATGTCGGTGGGAACCAGCGGGTTGTTGTTCTGGAACAGGTCGGCCCACGTCAGCGTGAAGGCCGGCATCTGCAGGATCGTGTTGCACGGCACGACGATCTTGTGACCGTTCACCGTGACCGTGCCGCCGGCCAGGCGCGGTGATGCCGGTCGGCAGATGGCGCCCGTGGTGTCCAGCGTGGCTTCCTGGATGAAGCCCGTGATGTCGAACCCCGCAGGCACGCTCGGCACGGCGGCAATCGCGGGCGCGAGGAAGGCATCGCCGGGCAGCGCGTCCTGCGCCGATGCCTGGCCTGCGAACGTGGCAAGCGTCGCCCCCAGCGACGCCGCCGCGACCCATCTTCCCAGTGGCCACAACGTGGACGGAACTTGTCGGTCTTCCATACGGGTCTCCATGAAAAGGACGAAGCAGGACCCGATTCGCATATCGCGTGCCCAGGCACGTCGCGTGAGCGGCTGCAGCGCGTCGGGTTCGTCGCATACGAAGGAAGAACGCATTCGCGCCGCACGCATTGCGCGTCGCGCGGATCGTGCGCAAGCCCCGAGACGGAAGGCAAGGCTGGGGCAATTCACCCGGTTATTGGGGGCATGCGGGAATTGCTCACCCACGGCCTTGTCCGCCGCGACGCATGCGCGTTCGTTCGCGTGCGCGAACGCGCGCGAGTGATGAACAGCGGAGCGCGTGCGCCCGCTTACGCAGGCAAGATCCCGCCGGTGCGCGGTGCGATGAAACGCGCATTCGCCTTACGTCTTTGCGACAGCGCAAGGTTTGTGCGAATGCAGGCGTTCAGGTCTGCGGTTTCGGCACTCGTGGCGCGATTGCATGGCACCTTGGTGCCGAAACGCGGTGTGACCAATTGCAAGTCGAGGCACGACTTGCTTTAATGAAATTGTTTGTAGGGCCTGGAATAAGAACGAGGCGCCGCTGGGACCACAGGAGGGAAACCGCAATGGTGAGCTTCGGTCATGTGCGCAGCCGTGCGCAGGCCATGCAAGGGTCGTTCCAGCGCGAACGTACTCCGTCGCAGGCTGGCCGCGTCAAGGCCGCCAGCGCCCGGCCGTTCGACCTGTTGCGGTGGTTCTCCATCGCCAGCCTGCTGGCGCTGGTGCCGGTAGCCGCAGGAGCGGCCATCATCCTGTCGCATTTCGTGACGTTACAGGCGCTGGACCGTGACGCTGGCGACACCGCACAGCTCGTCCGCAACTCGGTGAGTGTCGAGGCCGCGCAAAACGGTGTCAGTGGCCTCGGACGCTTCCTGGACCAGCGCGTGGACGCCGCGGCCGCGGGCCTCGATCCCGGGATCGTCGCGCACGCCCGCCAGGAAGTCTTCGAACGTCTCGAGGGCCTTCCCGATGCGCGCCTCACCACCGTGTATGCACCGGACGGCACGATCCTCTGGTCCACCGACAAGAGCCGCGTCGGCCAGCGCACCAGCGCAAATGCCAGCCTCGCCGAAGCGATCGCCACCCGCGCGGACGTGGTGCGCCAACGCGGACTCGACCTGCCGACGTACGCGGACTTTCGTCCGTCGACGCACCGTAACGTGCTGATCGAGGAATACGTGCCGCTGACCGACGCGGGCAGCGATGTCGTTTCGGTGGTGGAGGTGGACAAGCAGCCCGCCTCCCTCGTCGCCAGCATCCATCGCGCGCAGCTTCTCGTATGGGCGACCACCCTGGGCGGCAGCGTGCTGGTCTACGTCGCTCTCTCCAGCATCGTCCGCCGTGGCGCCCGCCTGCTCAGCGAGCAGCATCTGCGCCTCGTGGAAGCCGAGTCGCAGGCGTTCGCGGGCGAGATGGCCACCGCGCTGGCGCACAGCCTGCGCAACCCGCTGGCCGGCGTGCGTTCGAGCGCGGAGCTGGCCTTGTGCTGCGGCGAGGAACCGGTGCGCAAGAACGCCAGGGACATCATCACGCAGGTGGATTTCCTCTCGCAATGGTTACGCGAGCTGCTGCTCTATTCGCGTCCTGCCGCCGGCGATTCGCAACCGGTGGACCTCTGCGCCGTGCTGCACAGCGTGCTCGATTCCTTCCGTCCCGCCCTGGACCGCGCGCAAGTCCGCGTCCTCTGGGATCCGGCCGCGGCAACGCCGCCCAAGGTGAAAGGGAATGCGACGCTCGTGACGCAGGCACTGCACAGCGTCGTGTCCAACGCCGTCGAAGCCATGCCGCGCGGCGGCGAGATGAGGATAGAGCTCGGGGAAGACAACGAGTCGCCAGGCGTCGACGTGGTGATCAGCGACACCGGCGTCGGCATGTCCAACCAGCAACTCGCCACGGCCTTCCGGCCGTTCCAGACCAGCAAGCCGCAGGGTTTGGGCGTGGGCTTGCCCATGCTCAAGCGGGCGATGGAGCGGTTCGGTGGGTTCGTGACCGTGGCGAGCGCCGGGAACGCGGGAACGCAAGTCCGCTTGCACTTCAGGACCTGAGGGAAAAAAGATGCCGAGATCCGTTCTGGTCGTCGAAGACGACGTCGTGCAGTCCGCCAACATCAGTGCCTACCTGGCACGCAACGGCTGGGAGGTGCAGACCTGCGCAAGCGCCGAAGACGCGCTGGGCGTCTGGGAGATGCAGCATCCCGATGCCGTCGTGACGGACCATCGCCTGCCGCGCCTCAGCGGCATCGAGATGCTGCACAAGATGCGCAAGAGCGACTCGGACGTCAAATGCATCCTGATGACGGGCGACGACAGCGCCCACACCGCGGTGCAGGCCATGAAGGCCGGCGCCTATGACTACCTGCTCAAGCCGCTGGCCCTGGCCGAACTCAACACGCTGCTCGAACGCGCCATCGGTACGCCGGTGAAGGAGCAGGCGCCGCAGGTTCACCCGCAGCCGCAAGCTTCCGACGCAGGTCTGCGTTCGCTGATCGGCGAGTCGCCGGCGATGCAGAACCTGAAGGCCACGGTGCGGCGTGTCATCGAGGCGGAGCGGCGCATCGCCGGGGCGAACCTGCCGGCGGTGCTGATCATGGGCGAGACGGGAACCGGCAAGGAGCTGGTCGCCCGCTCGCTGCATTTCGACGGCGCGCGGGCGGCCGGTCCGTTCGTGGAGATCAACTGTGCCTCGATTCCTTCGCACCTGCTCGAGTCGGAGCTGTTCGGGCACGAGAAGGGCGCCTTCACCGATGCCAAGGAGCAGCGCAACGGGCTCGTGGAAGCGGCAGACGGCGGCACGCTCTTCCTCGACGAGATCGGCGAGATCGAGCCGCCGGTGCAGGCCAAGCTGCTGAAGCTGCTGGAAGAGAAGGTGGTCCGTCGTGTCGGCGCGGTCAAGGAACGCAGGGTGAACCTGCGCATCATCAGCGCTACCAACCGGGACCTGGAGTCCATGGTGAAGCAGGGCACCTTCCGCAGCGACCTGTACTTCCGTTTGCGCATCATCGGCGTGCAGGTGCCTTCCCTGCGCACGCGCGGCGGGGACATCCTGCTGCTGGCCCGCCATTTCCTGCAGCTGCACGGGCGGCACTATGGCAAGCCGCGGCTGCGCTTCAGCGCGGAGGCCGAGCAGGCCTTGCAGGACTACGCCTGGCCCGGCAACGTGCGGGAGCTGCGCAACATGCTGGAGCAGACCGTGCTGCTCGCCGCCGGTGACGTGATCACGCCGGCACAGATGGCACTCTGTCCCGGGCTCGCCCCGGCAGCCGAGGGCGCCAGGTCGTGCCCGAGCTGCGGAAAAGGTTGCCTGGGCCTGCCCACGAACGGGCCGGAGCTCGCCGAATTCGAGCGTTCGCTGGTGATCACCTCGCTGGAGCGCACGGGCTGGAACGTCACACGCTCGGCGAAGATGCTCGGGCTGTCGCGCGACACCATGCGCTATCGCATCCAGAAGATGGGACTCGAGCGCCCGGCGCACCTGCCCGGCTCCGGGTTCGGCGATCTCTGACGCGACGCCGGGAAGTGCGCCGGCGTTTCGCTGGCACGCCTAGCGGATGCCACCGGCGAGTTCGAAGATCGGGATGTACATGAGGATCACCACGACCCCGATCACCGCGCCGACGAAGACCATCAGCAGCGGCTCGAACAGGCGCACGAACCACTCGATCCAGCGCCCCATCTCCTCGTCGTAGAAGTCGGCGGTCTTCTCCATCATGGCGCCCAGGTTGCCCGCCTGCTCACCGGCGTGCAGCATGCGCAGGGCCACGGGCGTGGAGAGCTGGTGCGCCTCCAGCGCCTGGGACAGCGGCAGGCCTTCGCGCACGCGCTGCGCCGCGGCGTCGAGCAGTGCGGCCATGCGGGCGCCCAGCAGCGGCCGAGCCATGCCCATCGCACTGACGATCGGGATCCCGCTTTGCAGCAGGATCCCCAGGGAACGGTACAGGCGGGTCACCTGGTAGAGGAAGACGCGCTGGCGCACGCCGGGCAAGGCGAGGACCGCACGGCCGGCGGCCTGCCGCACTGCGGGCAGTTGCCACAGCGCCGCGGCGCCCGCGAGCAGCAGCAGCGCGGAGGCCGCGATCGTGGTCGCGTGATCGCGCAGCTGCTGGCCCATCTGGAGCAGAGCCCGCGACATCCAGGGCAGGCGTGTGCCGAGTTCGCCGAAGACCGCGCTGAAGCGCGGCACCACGTAGCCGATCAGGAACAGCAGCACGCCGAAGCCGACCACGAGCAGCAGGACCGGATAGACGGAAGCGCCCACCATCTTCTGCGTCAGCAGGTCCACGCGCGTGCGGTAGGCGACGTAGCGCCCCAGGCCGCTGCTGATCGCACCGGTCTTCTCGCTGGACTGGATCAGGGCGATGTACAGCGACGGGAACACGTCCGGGTACTGTGCCAGCGCCGCCGAGAACGACTTGCCCTCGTACAACAGCCGCACGAGGCCATCGAGCAGCTTGCGCGTCGCCGGGTCCTGCTCTTTCTCGCCCAGGCTTTCCAGCGCCGTGATCAGCGAGAGCCCCGCGTTCACGAGCGTCGCCAGCTCCTGGCTGAACAGCAGGAGCGGGAAGTCGCGCCGGGGTGCGAGCGCCGCGCCAATGCCGGCCAGGCGGCGCAGGGGGGCGACACCGAGCACGCGCAGGCCCTGGTGCTCGGCGACCTGGCGCGCGCCTTCCGCGCTGCCGGCTTCCACCGTGACCAGCAGGATTGCGCTCGCCCGGTCGACAGCCTTGATCCGGAACTGCATGGCCGTGCGCGCTCAGTTGCCGATGTCGGCGTTTTCTTCCGTTCCGCCCGGTGCGCCGTCCTTGCCGAAGGAAAGCAGGTCGAACTCCGCCCCCTGTTCGCCGGGCGAGCGGTAAACGTACGGATGGCCCCAGGGGTCGGGGGGCATGACCTTCTGGAGGTAAGGGCCGTGCCAGCGCGCCTCGTTGGCAGGCGCGGTATTGAGCGCAGCAAGCCCTTGTTCCGTCGTGGGGTAGCGGCCCACGTCGATGCGGTACAGGTCCAGTGCCTTGGCGACGCTGGCGATCTGCGCCTGCGCCGCCTTGACTTCGGACTTGCCGAGTTGCGCGAAGTAGCGCGGTCCCACGATGCTCACGAGCAGGCCGAGCACGACCAGCACCACGAGCAGTTCGAGCAGGGTGAAACCACGGGCCGGCCGCGACAGGGCGGTGGCAGGGAGGAGTGGAGCAGGGCGCGACATGGTGAAAACGCAGGCAAGTTCGGTGCCCGCGGAGTGGCCTGCGTCTTGCAACAGGACCTGCGTGCGTCACACATCTCCGCTGCTGTTCGCCGCCCTGTCGGGCGCCTGCCTCGTCGCGTACGCCGACATCTCCGTGCGCGAGACCGCCGAAGGCGGCATCGTCCTGTCGAACCTGGACGATCCGGCCCCGCCCGTGCTGCCCTTGCGCCTGAAAGCGTCCGCGCTGGGGCGGCGGGATAGCCCCGCGCCGCCGCGCGCCGACGCCTTCATTCCGCTCGTGCGCGCGGCGGCCGAGGCGCATGGCCTGCCGGCCGCCTTGCTGCGTGCACTGATCGAGGTGGAGTCGGGTTTCGACCCTCTTGCGGTGTCGCCCAAGGGCGCGCTGGGCCTGACGCAGCTCATGCCGCAAACGGCCAGGGCGCTGCAGGTGGCGGACCCGCGCGATCCGGGCGCGAACATCGATGGCGGCGCGCGCTACCTGAAGGAGCTGCTGCTGCGCCACGACAACAACGTGGCGCTCGCGCTCGCGGCATACAACGCGGGCGACGCCGCGGTCCGGCGCGCGGGGGGGATTCCGCCGTATCCGGAGACCCGCGCCTATGTCCCGCGCGTGCTCGCGCGCTACCACCAGCTGCAAAGCAGTGGGCCCTGAGCGGGGCACTTCACCCCCCAAATGCTGGTGAATTGCCCCGGCGCCTGGCTGCACGCCCATGCTCCGCCGGCTTGCGCACGCGATGCAGCGAGGCTGCGCGTGCGACGCCGGAAACAGTTGTCCCGTCGGGAGTGCCAATCCTGCATGCCGGCAGTACCGGCATGGTGCTCCCGGCGGGACGCCCGGCAGCTCAGTGCCGCGCGGCAGGTACGGCGGGGGCCATGTTGGTGGAGGCGGCCGCCGCGCCGGTGCCCGCACCGTCGGCCGTGAACAGCCAGTCCGAATAGCGCTTGCTGCCCTTGAACTGGCGCCAGCGCGCGGGAAAGTTGTCGCGCTTGATGGGCGCCGCATCGGACGGGCTGCGCACGCCGGCGATGGTGCGGCCGTCGGGCGCGAGCACCACCTTGAAGGGCTGGCCGCTCACGGGGTCGGGGTAAAGCTTGCGCAGGTGGTGCAAGGTGTCCGGAAAGCGGCGGTCCTCCACCAGGTCCTGCAGCTGCACCGGGTATTGGCGCTGTCCCGGTGTCTGCTGGTAGTAGGACTGCAAGGCCCGCGCATACTGGTTGCCGACCCAGAGCAGCTCACGTTCGTGCGCGCGCTGGCTGGCCATGCTCCAGGTTTCGGCCGTGCCCGCCAGCCCCAGCCCGAGCAGCATGACGAGGAACAGGACGCCCAGGTAGGTGAAGCCGGCGGAGCTGCGCCTGGCCTTACCAGCTCGCATACGCCGACCCGTCCTGGCCGTTGCCCGCCGTGCCGCTGTGCACGTCGCGCAGGCCGGCCGGCCCGGTTTCGCCGGCGGCCTCGGGGATCCAGCGGTCGGCCAGGCCGCTGATGGGGTCGACGGGGATCTTGCGCAGGTAGCGCGCCTCGACCAGCTCCTGCAGGGTCTCCGGGTACCGGCCGCGATCGCCGTGGTACTGGTCGATCGCCGCGCGCATCACCGACAGGTCCTTCTTCAGGGCCGTCTCGCGTGCCACGTCGAGGCTGGCGAAATAGCTCGGGACGGCGATGGCCAGCAGCGTCGCGATGATGGCCAGCACGACCAGCAGTTCGATGAGGGTGAAGCCTCGCGGCCGCGGTGTCGCCATCACCAGTCCTGGTAGAGCGTGCCGTCCAGCGCCTTCTCCGAGGACAGCGAGCGGACGTCGAACACGTCCTTGCCCTCGTGCGGCGCGTCCGGCGGGGTGTCGGAGCTGCGCAGGCCCCAGGTCTGCGCGGGCGGCAGCGTGCGGTCGGCAAAGGGGTCCCGCGGCACGCGCCGCAGGAAGTACAGCTTGGCGCCGCTCGCATTGGTGCGGTCGGTGACGCCTTCGACCAAGGTGCCCAGGGACGGCGGGTAGCCGGATTCGTTGGCGGCCTTGGCGACCTTGCCGCTGTCCGCCGCGTCCTTGTACGCATCGATGCCGCTGCGGATGTCCATCAACGCCGCCTTGAGCTCCTGCTCCTTGCCGCGGCGCACGACCGTCTCGGCCAGCGGCGCGGCGATCGCGACCAGGATGCCGATGATCGCCACCGTGATCACCAGCTCGACGAGCGTGTAGCCGGAGCGCATGTCAGGGCTCCACCACCAGGTCCAGGCCCGGCGGCAAGGTCGCGGACTCCACCGTGTTGCCGGGACCCATGCCGGAGAACACGATCAGCTTGAGCGCCGCCGGTCCGGGGGCGACGCCGGCGACGCGCAACTGCACCAGCGCTGCTTCGCCTGTGGCGCCGTTGTCGCCCTCGCGGGAAATGCCGATGAACAGGCGGCCGGCGCTCTCGTCGTTCCGGGCGCTGAAGTTGGTGTTGGTGCCGTCCCCGCGCAGCATCGGGCCTTCGGTCACCTCGAGCACCTTCAAGACCTTTGGATCGAAGGCGATCTGCAAGGCCGTGCTCACCAGCGGCTGGTCCGCCTTGACGAGCAGGGTCACCGCACCTTCCTCGCCCACCTTCAGGTGGGTGACGCCATCGAAGGCGACCGTCACGGGAACGCCTGCCACGGGCGCGGGAACGGAAGGCACGCCCACTGTCGGTGACGCAGGCGAACCGACGGCGGGTCCGGCCGGGGGTACAGGCTCCGGGACGGGGGTGATGGGCTGCACCGTCGGCGGCCGGCCGCGACCGAAGCTCGGTGCCGTCGTCGTCTGCGGCGAGGTCTGCGGCGACGTCGGCCGCCCCCCCGACGGCCCGACCCCAGGACCCGGGCTGCCCGGGGGCGCCGTCAAGGTCAGGGCCTCGCCGGCAGGTTCGGACCCTTGCAGCATCAGCGGCCGCGAACGCAGGCTGCCTTCCGTGCCGGAGCCGTATTCCAGCTGGAACGGCGGCAGGTAGGGCGTGTTGCGCACAATGCGCGGGGTGATCGACAGCACCAGCTCGCGCTTCTTGTAGTCGTCGTCGTGCTGGCCGAACAGGCGTCCGGCGGCGGGAATTTCACCCAGGCCCGGGATCTGGTCGGCGTTGGCGGTGTGGTCGCTGCGCAGGAGCCCGGCGAGGATCTGGGTCTCGCCGTTCTTCAGGCGCAGCGAGGTCTGCGCATTGGTAGTCTTCACCCGCACCAGCGTCGTGCCGGAATTGGTGCGGCCCGCGTCCTGCGAGTCGCTCACCTCCAGCGTCAGCTTGATGCCGACCTCGTCGCTCTGGTAGATGGTGGGCTCCACCTCCAGCTTGATACCCGTGTCCAGGTACTGCACGGTCTCGGTGATCACCGGTCCCTGCGTGGACGGGGTCGAGGTCGCGTTCACCACGGGGATGCGGTCGCCGATGTGGATCCTGGCCTTGTCGCGGTTGCGCACCCGGATGCGCGGGCTCGCCAGCGTGTTCACGTCGTTGTTGAGGGACTTGGCGCGCAGCTGCACCGAGCGGTCGATGCCCAGGCGCTCGGCCTCCAGGCCGCCGCGCAGCTGGCTCAGGAGGGTGGCGGCGGCGCCGCCCGGCGCCAGGACGGTGAAGGTCGAAGGCCAGGTGATGCCCAGGTCCAGGAAGCGGTCGCGCGAGACGTCCAGCAGCTCCACTTCCAGCACCACTTCGGCGTCCGCCTGGTCCTGCGCCTGCAGCAGCTTTTCGGCCAGCCGCACGGCATCCGGCGTGTCGCGCATGGTCAGCGCGTTGAGCTTTTCGTCGATGAACAGGTCCTTGGTCTTGAGCATCGTCTTGATCAGCGTCTGCGCCTGCTTCACGTCCATGTTGGTCACGAAGAAGGTGCGGATCACCCAGTCCTGGTATTCGCGGACCTTGGCGGGCGTGCTCGGATAGACCAGGACGGTGTTGTCGTTGACGAGCTTTTTCTCCAGCTGGCTCTGGGACAGCAGCAGGTCCAGCGCGTCGTCCAGCGCCACCTGCCGCACGAAGATGGTCACCTTGATGTCCGGCTTGACTTCACGGTCGACGATGAAATTCAGCCCGGTGCTGCGCGCGAGCGCGTCCAGGACCATGCGCAGCGGGGCATCGCGGAATTCGAGCGTGACGGGCTTGGTGTAGCGGGAGCGCAGGCGCGGGTAGGTGCTGTCCGTGCGCGCGTGCTGCTGGTCGATCTCGCGCCGCAGCGACAGCGCGTCGCCGGAAGTGGGGTCGAGCGCCAGCACGGAGGCCAGCTGCTTTTCGGCCAGCTCCACGTCGCCGCGGCGGAAGGCGTTGCGTGCCTGCTTCAGCATGTCCTCGAGATGGCGCCGCTGCTCCAGGACGCGCAGCGCGTCGATGGCGCGGCTGTTGCGCTCGTCCAGGGCCAGCACGCGCTGGTACGTTGCCGTGGCGCCGGCATAGTCGCCGGTCTGTCGAAGCCGTTCAGCCCGCGCGAGCAGCGTCACGACGACGCGGTCGTGCTGCAGGGCGAGACTGCTCCGGTAGCGCGGTTCGTTCGGCGCCTGCGTCACGGCCTCGTTGAGCCGAGCGAGGCCTTCCTCGTACCGTCCCTGGTCGATCAGGGCTTCCCCTTCGCGCAAGGCCTGGTCCGTGGCGCAGCCCGCCAGCAGGATGGCCAGCGTCAGGGCGGCGAGTGGGCGGCGTGGGAAACGGTTGGGGCGATACATCAGGACTTTCCGAAAATCAGGGCCTGCGGCATGTCCAGCGGCAGGTAGCGGAAGGTGAGCTGGCCGGCGTCGATGCGGTCGACCCGGTACTGCCCGTCGATCACGTCGCCCGCCGACACCGCGTACACGCGTTCGCCGCGTTGCAGGAACACGCGCGGGCGAACGCTGTCGTCCATCCGTCCCATGAAGCGGTAAGGCAGCGGCGGCGGTGCCGGTGGCAACGGTGGCGGTGGCGGCGGCGGCGGGGGTGGAGGCGGCGGCGGCGGTGGCGGGGGAGGAGGCGGCGGCTTCCAGCTTTTCGGGCCGAACAAGGGCGCCTGGACGATCTGCGGTGCGGCATCAGCCACTTCGGCGGACACGTTCGTTGCGGCTGCCGGTTCGAGCTCGGGGGCAGGGCGCAGCCTCGCCAGCGGCCGGGGCGCGGGCGCCGGCAGGAGCGTGGGTGCGGGCGCAGACGCGGAGGCGCGTGCGGACGCGGAAACCGGCCGGACCGGCGCACTCTCGCGGGCAGCGGAAGGCATGAACTCGGGCAGGACCGCGAGCACGCCCGCACCGCCGAGGAACGTCGTCCAGAACAGGGTGCGTCCGCGCTTGCTCACTGCTTCACCACGAACAGGGAAAACTGCAGCCGGGCGTCGACCTGCGGCTCCGATACCTGCTGGCGCTGCAGGCCGAGATCGTCGAGCACCAGTCCGGGCACGCTGCCCAGCGACGCGTTGACGAAGCGCTGCACCTGCGCGTAGCTGCCCTTGACCGGCAGCGCGATGCGATGGCGGACCAGCCGCGTGCCCACCAGCTGGGCGCCGGTGTATTCGCCGTGCTCCAGCGACAGCTGTTCCGCCGTGGCCGCCGTGTAGATGCGTTCGATCTGCTGCGACAGGTCCGCTTCGCCCGGCAACTTGCCGTAGAACTGCGCGCGCCGGTCCGCGACGCTCAGCGGGGCGCTCGCAATGCCATTGCGCACGTCTGCCGCCCGCCGCTCCAGGCGGTTCAGGCGGACGCCGGCCGCATGGAGCTCGTCGTGGCCTTGCTGCAGCACGAAGCCCCAGGCGCCCGCCGCCACGAGCAGCGCCGCACCCAGTGCGCCCGGCCAGCGCAGCGCTACCAGCGCCTCGATGAGCAGCAGCCTAGGGAAGGACACGTTCGCCTCCCCAGCCGGCCTGCATGTGGAAGCGCACCGGCATCTCCGGCACGTCCTTGACGATGCTGTGGTCCATCAGCACGACGTTCGCGAGTGCCGGCTGCGCCTGGAGCTGCCGCTGGAAGGCCAGCATGGCGGCGAAGTTGCGCGCTTCGGCCTCGATCTTCACCTGGCGCCGCGCGACGTCGGGCGCGACGGCCAGCAGGGCGACGTCGTCGCTGCTCGCCCGCTCCAGCGCGGCGAACAGGTTGCGCCAGGGCAGTTGTGCGCGCTGCACGGCTTGCTTCGCCGCCGCGAGCGCCGGGTCGTCGGGCTTGTCGGCCGCCAGCGCTGCGCTGTCCGAGGCCTGCAGGCGGGCGAGCCGCGACGCCTGGGCCTGCTGGCGCAGGTGCTGGTCGTACTGCTCCCACCCGCCGGCCGCCACGCAAGCCAGTCCCGCGGCGGCGAGCAGCCAGCCCGCGGCGCTGGGAGGCGGTGCACGATGGAAGTCGATGCGGAACTTGTGCATGTCAGGCCGCCGTTTCCGCCATGGCCAGCAAGGGATCGTCCGTCGCCTCGTCTGCATCGCCCAGGTCCAGGTGCTGCGGCACCACGCCGTTGCAGCGGGGCAGCTTCAGCCCGGCATGTCCCGGCGCGTGCACGAACACGGGTGGCACGACACCGTCGGCGAGTCCGCAGAGCTGCACTTCCCGCTCGATCAGGTGGGCCAGGTCGCCGGCACGCACGGGCGCGCCCATGCTGCGCACGCTGCGCCACCGGCCGTCGCTCGCGACCAGCACGCAGCTGCGCGCCGGCTCGGCGACCAGCAGCATGAAGTCGTCTCCCCGCAGCCCGGGTTGCACGCGATCGAACAGTGCGCAGAGGTAAGGCTGCACGGAGACGAGCCGCAGCGGCGAGCCGGCCACGGCCGATTCCAGCGTGGCCAGCCAGCTGCGCCCCAGTGCCGCCGCCATGCGGGGGCTGCCGGCGCGTTCGCGCGCGACCACCACGCTGCGGGCACCCGCCTCGGCACCGAAGGTCTCCTCGAAGCAGAGTTCGGCAAAGGTAGCCAGCTCTTTCGGGCTGGCGAGCCCTGCGCGCCAGGGAATCATCAGGTATTGCACGAAATGGCTGGACACCAGCAGGGTGAGTTCGCCGCGCTTCACGTCCTCCTCGGCGAGCACGAAGCGCAAGGCGTCCACCGCCGCTTCCGCGCTGCGATCGGCGCAGGCGCGCTGCGCGTGCAACGCGCAGGCTGCGTTCCGGCCGCGCCGGCGGCGCACCAGCGCCACCCGTTCCGGGGACAGGACCGCCACCCAGCGCTCACCGGACCAGGGTGACACGGTTGATCTCCTGGAGCGTGGTGCGGCCGGCGGCGACTTGCGCCAGCGCGGTGTCGCGCAGGAAGCGCAGGCCGCGGCGGCGCGCGGCCTCCTTCACACTGGCGATGGGCTGGCGATCGATGATCAGCTGGCGCAGTTCGTCGTCGACCAGCAGGATCTCCGCGATCGCGGTGCGTCCCCGGTAGCCCGTGCCCCGGCAGCGCCCGCAGCCCTGGGCCGCGACGAAGCGGTATTCGCCCACGGCCTCCGGCTGCAGGCCCGACTCGGCCAGTTCCGCCGGCGTCGGCTTGGTGGGCACGGCGCAGGCGGGGCAGACCTGGCGCAGCAGCCGCTGGGCCAGAATGCCATTGAGGGCAGACACGAAGCTGTAGGGGTCCACTTCCATCTGCGTGAAACGGCCGATCACGTCGAACACGTTGTTGGCGTGGATGGTGGTGAACACCAGGTGGCCGGTGAGCGCCGACTGCACGGCGATCTGCGCGGTCTCGGGGTCGCGGATCTCGCCGACCATGATCTTGTCGGGATCGTGGCGCAGGATGGACCGCAGCCCGCGTGCGAAGGTCAGGCCCTTCTTCTCGTTCACCGGGATCTGCAGCACGCCGGGCAGCTGGTATTCCACCGGGTCTTCGATCGTGACGATCTTGTCCTGCCCGTTGTGGATCTCCGAGATCATCGCGTAGAGGGTCGTCGTCTTGCCGCTGCCGGTGGGGCCCGTGACCAGCACCATGCCGTAGGGCTCTCGCGCCAGCCGCCGCAGCGTGCCGATGGCGTCCGGCTCGAAGCCGAGCGACCCGAGCCGCACGCCCTGCAGGCTGTCCGCCAGGTCCTGCTTGTCCAGGATGCGCAGCACGGCGTCCTCGCCGTAGATGCTGGGCATGATGGACACGCGGAAGTCGATCTGCCGGCCCTTGATGGCGACCTTGAAGCGCCCGTCCTGCGGCACGCGGCGCTCGGCGATGTCCAGCTCCGCCATCACCTTGATGCGCGAGATGACCTGCTCGGCCATGTCGCTGCCCGGGACGCGGCCGACCGTGGTCAAGACGCCGTCCACGCGGTACTTGATCGTCAGGCCGGCGTCGTTGGTTTCCAGGTGGATGTCGCTGGCGTGCGCCTTCAGGGCGTCGTACAGCGTGGAGTTCACCAGCTTGATGACGACGCTGGAGTCCTCGTCGATGCGGGCGAGCGACAGGTTCTCGACACCGTCGAGGTCGGCGACGGTTTCCTCCGGGCCGGTGGCGACGCTGTCGACGGCGCGGAACTCCTCTTCGTGCCGGGCCAGCAGCGCGGCAATGTCGTCGGAGTGGGCAAGGTGGATGGGGGCCCCGGCGAGACGCGTATCCAGCCAGGCCAGCAGTGCCGCGTCGAACGGGTCGGCCAGCACGCCCACGATCTCGCCGCTCGCGAGCCGCACCACGGCGCATCCGCGCTGGAGCGCCTTGGCCAGGGGGACACGCCCGAACGCCGGGGTGCTGGCGAACAGCGCCGCGCTGGACAGGAAGGGGTAGTGCAGCGTGGTGGCCACCGCCTGGACGAAGCCGGCCGGGTCGACGCCGGCGAGTTCTTCCAGTTCCGCGATCACCCCCCGGCCGGAGACGGCGGCGCGCTCGCGCGCCGCCTTCAACAGGCCTGGTGCGATGCCGCCGGCCTCCGGCATCGCGTGCATCAGTGAACTTCCTATGGCCGTCTCCTCGTTCGCGCTCGGGATGGCATGGCGATCGTGGGATTCGTATCCCTGCGCATGGGAGCGGCGAGCAAGTCCTGTACCCACGGTGGCCACGCGCGTGGTGTCCCCGGCGCTCGGCGGGAAAACCACCCCGTCGTGGGTGGGAATTCCCCGGAAACCGGGGCAAAAGCCCCGCGCTTCCGCCCGGCAGTTCGGGAACGCGCCATCCGCGAGCCGACGCGCTCCCGTTGCTGCGGCGCATGAGGCACGCATGGTGACTTTCTGCCCCTGCGCGAAGACCAGTCTCGACATTCAGCCAAATGTTCCGAGAATGGAGCCGGGGATGGCAGACCGCATGCCGGACGACAGGCCTGCGGCTTGCTTCGAAGGGGACGATGGACGAGGACCATCCGGCGATGCTGTTCGCGCCATCGCTTCGTCCCCGGGAAAGCCGAGCCGGGCCAATGGCCAGGAAGGGGGGCGATTCATGGCTGCAGACGCGATAGACCCGGGGGCCCTGGTGCCCGGTGGAGCCCTGGGCGCGCTGCCGCGTGGGGTGGCGCAGATGAACCGGCTCTTTTTCGGCCGGTCCCTGTCGCAGCAGTTCCTGCTGCTCGGATTTCCGATCCTGCTGGCCGGCACCTTGTTCATGGGCCATTGGTTCGGCGAACAGGTGGAGGAAAGCGTCGTGCACCGCATGGGGGCCGTCACGGCCTTGTACGTGGACAGCTTCGTGTCCCAGCACCTGCAGGGGCTGGCGCAGGCGGACGACCTGACGGCGGCGAATCGGGCCACGCTGGACGACTTGCTGACGCACACCGCCCTGGGGCAGAAGATCGTCGGGTTGAGGGTGTGGCGGCGCGACGGGCGCATCCTGTACAGCAACGACCCGCCGCAGATCGGCCAGACCTTTCCGATCGAGGAGGGACTGGCGGCCGCACTGAAGGGGACGATCTATTCGGAAGTCACCGAGCGCCCCGACCGCCACACGCACGGCCAGCCGCTGCCGCGTGCGATCGAGACCTACACTCCCGTGCACGCGGACAACCTGGGCGTGATCATTGCCGTGGCCGAGTTCTACCAGAGCGCGGAAGAGGTCGATCGTGAAGTGGCCGCGGGACAGCGGCGCAGCTGGATCATCTTCGCCGGCACCATGCTGCTGATGTACGTGCTGCTGTTCGTCGTCGTGCGGCGCGGCAGCGAGACGATCACGCGGCAACAGCGCGACCTGAGCGCCAAGGTCGCGGAACTGACGGCGGTCAACGCCCAGAACACGGTGCTGCACCGGCGGGTGCGCCGCGCCGCGCGACGCGCGACGGCGCTCAACGAGAATTTCCTGCAGCGCCTGTCCGCCGACCTGCACGATGGCCCGGGTCAGGACCTCGGATACGCCCTGATGCGCCTGGAGACGGTGTCGTCCGGGTGCAGCAAGGCGCGCGACGGCCAATGCCTGGGGACGAACCTCGAGCCCGTGCGGGTCGCGGTGCAGGCCGCGCTGACCGACCTGCGCGCGATCTCCGCCGACCTGCAATTGCCCGACATCGAGCACCTCACCGTGCCGGAACTGGTGGCCCGCGTCGTGCGCGACTACGAATTGAAGACCAGCGCCAAGGTTCAACTGCAGTGCGCGCTGCAGGCCGGCGTCGATGCGTCCACGCGGACCAAGATCACGTTGTGCCGCGTGCTGCAGGAGTCGCTGGCGAACGTGTACCGCCATGCCCGGGGCACGGATTGCAGGGTGAACGTGCACGGGGACGGCGACCGGGTCGTCATGGAGGTGAAGGACGGCGGGCCGGGATTCAAGCCCACGCAGCCCGGCAAGGGCCGGCTGGGGCTGGCCGGCATGCGTGAGCGGGTGGAGGTGGCCGGCGGGACCTTCACCATCGAGTCGGCGCCCGGGAAAGGCACGACGGTCCGCGCGCTGCTGCCGCTGCGATCGAGGGGGGAGAACCTTGTCTGAGCCGCTCACCATCCTGGTCGTCGACGACCATCCGCTGTTCCGCCATGGCGTCGTGGCCGCTCTCCAGGCCGAGCCCGACTTCGAGGTGATCGGCGAAACCGACAGCGGCGAGCAGGCGCTGCAGATGGCCCGCACGCTGATGCCGCGCGTGATGCTGCTGGACATCAGCATGGCCGGCTGGAGCGGCATCGTCACCGCGGAAAAGGTCAGCATGGCATGCCCGGCCACGACCATCGTCATGCTCACCGTCTCGGACGACAAGGACCGCCTGCTGGCGGCCTTCAAGGCCGGCGCGCGCGGCTACGTGCTCAAGGGCGTGTCGGCGCAGGAACTGGCCCGCGTGGTGCGCGCCGCGGCCGCCGGGGAGGTCTATGTCTCCCAGTCGCTGGCAGGCGAGATGCTGGTGTCGCTCACCCAGGGCAAGGCTCCGGATCCCCTGCAGGAGCTGACCGCTCGCGAACGCGAGATCCTGGCGCTGATCGGCAACGGCTACACCAACCGCGCGATCGGCGAGAAGATCTTCCTCTCCGAGCAGACCATCAAGCACTACGTCACCAACATCCTGCAGAAGCTGCAGGTGCGCAGCAGGGTGGAGGCGGCGCTGCTGGCCAGCCGCCACGAACGGCCCCTGCGCTGACGCTGTCCCGCGCGCGTCCGCAGGAGGACACCGCACGATCGACCCGCGCCTTCGCGGCTGCATGAACGCGGGCGGCTTGACGCGATTCTCGCGCAGACAGGAAGCGGCCGCAACTCTTCGCATCCGACCCGCGCGGACCCACGAACGGGGAAGCAACCCCCAACCCTGGGGACGCCGCTTGCACCGAGCGTGAGGCGATTTTTTTGAGCTTGCCCCAGCGTCGGCGCGCCGTGCGCTCGATGGCGTGATCCGGGTACGCATCCTGCTCTGGTCCTGAAGCAACGCTCCACCGACCGTCTTTATTCCCCACACGCGAGGAGATTTCCATGATTCCAAGAAGAAACTTTCTCGGGCTCGCCGGCGGCGCCGCGGCCGGCATCATGCTGCCCGCCGCCGCGCGCCTGCGGAATCCGACCCTGCAGGCGCTGGCCACCGCCACGCCTTTGCTGGACCCGCTGCGGCAGCCCCGTTTCGTCAACCCGCTGCCCAACCTGCTCGCGCCGGACTACGTGTACCGGCCGACCGGGGTCGACCCGGCGACGCGGCTGCCCTTGTTCGACATCCACGTGACGCAGGTCCAGCACGATGCCGGCCTGGTCGATCCCACGACCGGCCGGCGCCTGCGGCACAAGGCGTGGGCCTACGGCACCGCGCTCCAGCCGGCGGTGTCCCCCGGCTACTCCTTCGAGCTGCAGCAAGGCCAGGCGGTGAAGGTCCGCTACACCAACGACCTGTTCGGGATCTCGTACCCGCAGGGCGTGCCGGTCGACCAGACCATCCACTGGGCCGATCCCCTGAACGGCGGCAACCCGGCGAACCGGCGCTATACCGGTCCCGTGCCGCTGGTGGCGCACCAGCACGGCGGCGACACGCAATACCTGAGCGACGGCCTGCCCGATGCGTGGGCCACGCCCGGCAACGACATCCGGGGCCGGCTGTTCAACCCCCTCTACACCTACGACAACCGCCAGGAGGCGACGCAGCTCTGGTACCACGATCACTCCGTGGGCCTCACGCGCCTGAACGTCTACATGGGCCTGGCCGGCAACTACTTCATCCGCGACGCCAACGAGCGCTCCCTCGACCTGCCCAAGGCGCCGTACGAGGTGCCGCTGATGATCCAGGACCGCACCTTCCTTGCCAATGGAGAGCTGTTCTACGCTTCCCAGGATCCGGAGGCGCCCGACCTGCCGAACCCGAGCCACCTGCCGGAGAACTTCGGCGACGTGGTGCTGGTCAACGGCGTCGCCTGGCCGGTGCTGGAAGTGGAGCCGCGCAAGTACCGCTTCCGCGTGCTGAACGCGTCGGACTCGCGCGTGTACGACATGAGCCTGTCCAACGGCATGCCCTTCGTCCAGATCGGCTCCGATCTAGGACTGTTGAATGCGCCCGTGTCGCTGTCGGTACTGAGCGTCGCGCCGGGCGAACGCGCGGACATCATCCTGGACTTCGCACGCCGGCAGGGCCAGACCATCGTCATCAACAACAGCGCGAACGCTCCTTACCCCGATGGCGATCCGGTCGATCCCGCCACGGCGGGCCAGGTGATGGCCTTCCGCGTGAACCTGCCGCTGTCGCGCGTGCCCGACCGGCCGTTGCCGGCCAACCTGCGGCCCGTGTCCGGCCCGGTCCCGGTGATTGCGCAGCCGGCTCGCACGCGCAAGATCCTGCTGTTCGAGGGCACGGACTCGCGCGGCCGGCTGCAGACCATGGGCGGGATCGTCGACCCGAGCCGTCCGGCGCTGAACGGCACGCTGGTGTTCACCGACCCGATCTCCGAGAACCCGCGCCTGGGCGATACGGAGATCTGGGAGTTCTACAACACCACGGCCGATGCGCATCCCATCCACATGCACCTGGTCGACTTCCGCGTCCTCAACCGCCAGACCTTCACGGGCACGATCACGCCCAAGACCAACAGCGATGGTTCGGAGGGCGGCGTGCTGGATGCGGCGAGCATCAAGCTGGTGGGCAGGGCGAAGCCGCCGGAGGCCAACGAGGCCGGCAAGAAGGACACCGCCAAGATGTTCCCCGGCGAAGTCACGCGCGTGATCGCGAAGTTCACGCGGCCCGGCGAGTACCTGTTCCACTGCCACATCCTCTCGCACGAGGACCACGAGATGATGCGGCCGTATTACGTGGGCGCCATCCCGCCGGGGCGCTGAGCCGCTGCCCCGTCCGTGACGAACCCGGAGGGCCGCGCGTGCCCTCCGTCCCTTTTCCTGGAGACACCATGCCGTACCTTCAACGCGTGATCCGGACCGCAGCACTGTCTGCCTTGCTTGCGTTGGCCGCTGGCGCGCAACCGGTCCTGGCGCACGACCAGCACCACCACCACGCCGATGCCGCGCCCGAGCACGGGCGGCAACTGGCGCAATACCGGCTGCCCTCCGTGCAGCTCGTGCGCTCGGACGGCACGAAGATCGACATCGCGCAGTCGCTCGACGACGGCCGGCCGGTGGCGCTGAACTTCATCTACACCAGTTGCACGGCGATCTGCCCCATCCTGAGCCAGAACTTCTCGGAGTTCCAGCGGCGGCTGGGGCCGCAGCGCGATCGCGTGCACATGGTGTCGATCTCCATCGATCCCGAGGAGGACACGCCCAAGCGCCTGAGCGAGTACGCGGCGCGCTTCGACGCCGGCCCGCAGTGGGAGTTCTATACCGGCACCATCGCGGCGAGCGCGTCCGTGCAGAAGGCCTTCCAGGCGTGGTTCGGCGACAAGATGCACCACCGGCCGGTCACCTTCCTGCGGGCGGCGCCCGGCCAGCCCTGGGTGCGGCTGGACGGGTTCGTCTCGTCCAATGACCTGATGGCCGAATACCGCCGCATCACGGCGCCGCACTGAGCCTGCGAGCGGACATGCTGCGCTTGCTGCGCCTCGCATCGCTGATGTTGCTCTGCGGGCCCGTCGTCGCCGGCGTGCCGCCAGCTTCGGGCGATGAAGCCGCCCGCGTTCGCGCCGAGGCCGACCTGAACGCCGGCCGCGCGCTCTACCTCGAAGGCCGGCGCATGGACGGCACGCCTTTGCGTGCCCGCCGGCCGGGCGGCCAGGAGATCACCGGCGCCCACGCGGCCTGCGTCAACTGCCACCGGCGCAGCGCGCTGGGCGGGTCCGAAGGCCGCAGCTACATCCCGCCGATCCGCACCGAGACGCTGCTGCGGGCGCAACCCGCGGGCTCGGGGCCGTCGGCGATCGGCGTGGGCCGCCCGGCTTATGCGGAGGCGTCGCTGCGGCGCGCGCTGGCAACGGGCGTGGATCCCGGCGGCCGGCCGCTGGACTTCCTCATGCCGCGCTACGAGTTGCAGGAGCAGGAAGTCCGCGCGCTCATGGCGTACCTGGGGTCGCTCTCGGAAGCGCCCGGCCTGGCGACGGCATCGGGCCCGCTGCATTTCGCCACGGTGATCGCGCCCGGCGTTCCGCCGCAAAGCCGCCAGGCCATGGTGGACGTGCTGCAGGCCTGCTTCGCCGAGCACAACGCGGGTCGCAAGGCGGAGCGCGGCCGGCGCAAGCTGGCCACCGAGATGAGCCTGCGGCAGCCGCCGACGTGGATGCTGCACGTCTGGGACCTGCAGGGCGAGGAGGCAAGCTGGGATGCGCAGCTGGCCCGTCGCGCCCAGGAGCAGACCGTGTTCGGCATGGTCGGTGGCGTGGGAGCCGCCAGCTGGGCCCCGGTGCATCGCTTCTGCGAGAAAAGCGGCCTGCCTTGCGTGTTCCCGCACGTGGAGCTGCCGGTGGACGGTGCCGCGGGCTTCTATCCGCTGTACCTCAGCCGGGGCGTGCTGCTCGAAGCATCGCTGATGGCCCAGCACATCGCGGCGCTCCCCACGCGTGGCAAGGTGGTGCAGGTCCTGCGCGACTCGGACGACACGGCAAAAGGCGCCGCGGACGCCTTGCGCTACCTGCTGGTTCGCCAGGGCATCGGCGAGCAGACGGTGCAGGTCGATGCACTCACGGGTTCCCCTGCGCTGATGGAAGAAGTGAGTGCGCGGGATGTCCTCGTGTTGTGGTTGCGTCCGTCCGACCTGCATCGGCTCGCCGGCCGTCGCGCCCCTGCGCCAGCCGTGCTCGTGTCCGCAACCTTGGCCGGCCGGGACGCGGTGCCGCTGCCGCGCGCCTGGAAGGAGCACGCGCTGATGGCCTATCCCTTCGAGCTGCCGGAGGTACGCTACGCGCGCACGCAGCGCATGCAGGAGTGGCTTCGCAGCCAGGGTCTCACGCCGACCGGGGAACGCGTCCAGGCCGACGCCTACCTGGCGTGCATGTCGCTGCGCAGCGCCATGCAGGACGCCGACGAGCACCTCGGACGCGAGTACCTCGTGGAGAAGATCGAAACCAACGTCGAGCGCTGGCACGTGCTCGGCCTGTACCCGCGCCTCGCGCTCGGCCAGGGGCAGCGCTTCGCTTCGAAGACGGGCTACATGGTGCGCTTAGACCCGGCGTCCGAAGGGTTCGTGCCGGTGGGGGAGCGCTCCGCTCCTTGAGCGGCGGGGCGTCGTAGCACGCGCGGCCGTGTTGTCGTCGATCTGCAAGCTCTGCGGTGGCAACTGCGTTGCCGCACGCTATTCCGTTTGGCACACGCGCCCGCGCCGCGCAGCGCCTATCTTTCGCTGACTCTTTGCAGTGGCTTGTTTCCTCGGTCGCGTTCGCTGCGGATCAGCTTCCTTGTTCCTGGTCCGAGCGGCACCGCTGAGGTAGCTCATGCATCGAGTGGGTTTCATAACTTTGATTTGCGTTTCAACGCGTTCATGCCTAAGCTTTGCACCCTTCGTAATCGTTCCAGTGCGCTGGCAGGGCACCGGACACAAGAAGTGCGCGAGCGTGGACGCGGTGGGAGCCCAGGAGGAGTGACATGCACGCGATGACGGCCTCGGCGTCCGAGTCTTTCCCGTTTCCCCCTTCCGCGCCGCGGCCGCGCCGGCTGCTGCTCGTGGACGACCACGAGCTGGTGCGCTATGGCGTGAAGGCCTGTTATACCGAACTGCACGGCGTGCCCCTCGAATGGCTGGAGGCCACCTCGCTGCAGGACGCGCTCGATCTCTACGCGCGTGTTCCGGACATCGATGCCGTGCTGCTCGACCTGAACCTGGCCGACTGCAAGGGCTTGCAGGGGCTGCGCCATTTCGTGCGCGAGCATCCGTGCGCGCGCATCGCGGTGTTCAGTGCCACCCAGGACGAATTCGTGGTCCGCCAGGCGCGAGCGCTTGGAGCGGTTGGTTACGTGCCGAAAGGTGCGGTGACGTCCGAAATACGCGAGGTGCTGTCGGCCCTGCTGTGGCCGCAGGGCGGAGCGCTGGTGCGCAGCGCCGGCGCGTGCCACGCCTTGTTCCCGCGCTTTCCTTCTTCCTCGATGTACGACCGTGTCGCCGAGCTCGGCCCCCGTCATCTCGAGATCCTCGAGATGGTGCTGTCGGGTTGCACCAACCAGGAGATCAGCGACTCCATGGCGCTGGCGCTGGGAACCGTCAAGAACTACGTGTCCTCGCTGCTGCTCGCGCTGGACGTGAAGTCTCGTTCGCACCTGGTCAGTCTCTTCCGGTGAGCGAGGGACCGTGTCGGCGCTTCTCAGCGCAGACCCGGCGGTTGCGTACGCGGCACGCGTGCCCGCGGCGCCGCGCACGACCTTCGTGGCGGTGGAAGGGCCCGATGTCTCGCACGACGCGCTGCCCCGCGCGGAGGCGGATGACCGCGCGCGACGCATGCGCGAGGAAGCCTTGCGCGCGGTCATCGCGGATACGCCCCTCGTGCTCGCCGCCTTCGTGCCGGCCCTCGCCGTCGGCCTGCTGCTCCTGTCCGCGCCCTGGCGCTGGCCCTGGATCGCGCTCTCGCTGATCGCCGCTGGCGCGCTGCCCTGGGCAGCCGTGCACCAGCGGCGGCGCCGGTTCCGGATGGCGGCATTGCGGCCGTGGACCACTCCCGCGCTCGCGCTTGCCTGCCTGTTCATGCTGGCGCTGGTGCCATGGATCATCGGGCCCGCGACCCAGACGGACCGCATGATCCTTGCCGTGGCGCTGGGCGCAGCGGGCCTGGCCGGTGCCATTGCGTGGGCTCCCTTGCCGCTGCCCCTGGTCGCCGCGGCCGTGCTCCCCCTGTCCGCTGCTGCCGGAGAGTGGCTGCAGCACGCAGACTGGCAGCTGAACGCAGGCCTGGGCGTGCTCCTGGCGTTGGCTTGCAGCGTCGTCGCCTGGGCCGCCCGACGCAGGTGGCTGCGCAACGTGCGCATGGCCATCGCCCGCGAAGACCGCATCCGGGCCGCGGAGGCCGAGCGCGATGCGGCGATCCGGTCGGATCACGAAAAGAGCCGCTTCCTCGCCATCGCCAGCCACGACCTGCGCCAGCCGATGCACGCACTCGGCCTGTTCGCCGCCACGCTGGAGAAACGGCTGCAGGGCAGCGGCGAGGAACTCCTGGTGCACAACCTGGTGCGATCGATCGATGGCCTGGACCATTCCTTCAACCTCATGCTGGACATCTCGCGGCTCGACGCAGGCACCATCGAGCCGAACTTCCAGCGCTTTCCCTTGCGCGACCTGTTCCGGCGCCTGCACATGCATTTCGCGGGGCAGGCCGAACAGGCCGGGCTGGGCCTGCGGTTTTTCCCCGGAGGCAAGTCGGTCACGAGCGATCCGCAACTGCTGGAGCGGCTGCTCGGCAACCTGATCCAGAACGCCATCAAGTACACGCAGCAAGGCGGCGTGGTCGTGGTCGCGCGCACGACGAAGGAGTTCCTGAACGTGGAGGTCTGGGACACCGGCGCGGGGATCGAGGCGTCCGAGCTCCCGCGCATCTTCCATGAGTTCTACCAAGTGGGCCACGGCGGGCGCGCGCGCGACCGCGGCTTCGGCATGGGCCTGGCCATCGTCAAGCGCCTGGCCTCCTTGCTGGGACATCGCCTGGTGGTGACCTCGGTTCCCGGACGCGGAACCATGTTCCGCATCGGCATCCCCATCGGCGGCCTCGCCGAGATCCAGGACGTGACCGCTGCGGCCGACACCTTGCCGATGCCGCAGCCGGTGGGCCAGCCCCGCACGGTCCTGATCATCGACGACGAGGAGCCGATCCGGCAGGGCCTCTCGCTGCTGCTGCAGGAGTGGGGCTACGAAGCGCTGGCCGCGGGGACGGTCGAGCAGGCCACGCTCCTGATGCGCCGCCGCGACGCGCCGCCCGACCTGATCCTGTCGGACCTGCATCTGGGCGACGGGCCCGACGGACTCGAGGCGATCGCCGCGGTGCGGCGCGAATGCGGCTTCGACGTGAAAGCCATCCTGATCACCGGCGATACCTCGCACGAGGAGCTGCGCCGTGCCACCGAGAGCGAACACCCCGTCCTGTTCAAGCCGGTGCAGGCGCGCAAGCTGCTGAACGCGCTGCGCGGCTACATCACCTGAAGACGCGAACGCGGAGTGAGCACGAAGTGACTTTCGTCCCGTGTGCGCCCAAGCCCGCGTCCGTAGAGTAGTCGCAGGTTTTCAGAACACCCTCCGTTTTTGCCGCAATGCCCGAGCTCGCAATGGAACCCCTGCTGGCGCCGCTGGCCGACGACGCGCCTTGCGGCGCCGACCTCGAGTACGACCCGGCCTTCCTCGCGCTGCAGGAGGCGGGCGCGGGCAAGCCGGGGCAGCAGTATGGGGAGACCGTGATCCCGCCGCAGGACCCGGACTGGGCGCGGGTCGACGAGCAGGCGCGGCAGCTCGCCGCGCGCACGCGTGACCTGCGCGTGGCCGTGTGGCTGGTGCGCAGTGGCGCGCGGCTGACGGGCCTGTCCGGGGCGGTGCGCGGGCTGCAGCTGGTGCACTCGCTCGTGCAGCGCCACTGGCCGCACCTGCATCCACAGCTCGATGCGAGCGACCACGACGATCCCACGGCCAGGGTGAACGCCTTGATGCCGCTGCTGCACCCGGGCGCCGGCCTGGCCGACCTGCGCGCGGCCAGCCTCACGGGCCAGCGGGGCTCGCTCACCGTGCGCGACATCGAGCTGGCCTTGCGCCGGGCCGATCCCGACCCCGGCGAGTCCGTGCCGGCGGAGGAAGCGGTGCTCGAGGCCCTGGCCAGCGCCATCGACGCGTCGCCGGGTCTGCGCGATCTGCTGCAGGAAGGGCACGCCGCGGTGGACGGCCTGGCCGCCTGCCTCGATGCACACCTTGCCTCCGGCCAGTCGCTCGACCTGCTGCCGCTGAAGCGGCTGCTCGGAGGCCTGGCGGAAGCCGGCCAGCGCGTCGCCGGCCCCCAAGGTGGCGCCGCCGACGGCGCCGTTGCCGCGAACGTGCCGGCCGCAGCCGCCGCCGCGCAGGTCGGGGGCATCGGTCCGATCATGACCCGCGAGGATGCCATCCGCGCGCTGGAACGCGCCTGCGAATGGATAGAGCGCAACGAGCCGAGCAATCCCGCGCCCCTGTTCATCCGGCGCTCGCAGCGGCTCATGGGGAAGAACTTCATCGACATCGTCCGGGACCTGGTCCCCGACGGCCTGGACCAGATCGAGAAGCTGGCCGGCACCACCCACCAGCCCTGATCACGCGAACCGCCTACGTAAGGAGCCCGCCATGGCAACCAGCAGTCAGAAGTTCATCGCCCGCAACCGGGCCCCGCGCGTCCAGATCGAGTACGACGTGGAGCTGTACGGCGCCGAGAAGAAGGTGCAGCTGCCCTTCGTGATGGGCGTGATGTCCGACCTGTCGGGCAAGCCGAGCGAGCCGCTGCCACCGGTGGCGGACCGCCAGTTCCTGGAGATCGACGTCGACAATTTCGACGCCCGCATGAAGTCCATGAAGCCGCGCGTGGCCTTCCCGGTCACCAACACCCTCACCGGCGAAGGCAACCTGGCGGTGGACATCACGTTCACCAGCATGGACGACTTCTCGCCCGCCGCCGTGGCGCGCAAGGTGGACGGCCTGCGGCAACTGCTGGAGGCGCGCGAACAGCTCGCCAACCTGCTCACCTACATGGACGGCAAGACCGGCGCCGAGCAGCTGATGTCCAAGGTGATCGCCGACCCGGCGCTGCTGAAGTCACTGGCCGACGCGCGCAAGCCCGACGCCGAAGCATCGAACCCCAACGCCTGACACGGAGGCACCCATGGCCGAGACCACCACCGCCACCAGCCCGTCTTCCGCGCTGCAAGGCATCGAGTTCCAGGGCGGCGAATTCGCCGCGCTCCTGAACAAGGAGTTCAAGCCCAGGTCGGACGACGCCAAGACCGCCGTCGAACAGGCGGTGCTCACGCTCGCCCAGCAGGCACTCGTGAACACGGCGCTGATCAGCAGCGACGTGATGAATTCGATCGAGTCGATGATCGCCGAGATCGACAAGCGCCTGTCGCAGCAGGTCAACGCCATCCTGCACCACCCCGACTTCCAGCAGGTCGAGAGCGCCTGGCGCGGGCTCCACTATCTCGTCAACAACACCGAGACCGACGAGATGCTGAAGATCCGCGTCATGAACATCAGCAAGCAGGAGCTGGGCAAGACGCTCAAGCGCTACAAGGGAACGGCCTGGGACCAGAGCCCGCTGTTCAAGAAGGTCTACGAGGAGGAGTACGGCCAGTTCGGGGGCGAGCCCCTCGGCTGCATGGTGGGCGACTACTATTTCGACCACAGCCCGATGGACGTCGAGCTGCTGGGCGAGATGAGCAAGGTGGCGGCGGCCGCCCACTCGCCCTTCATCGCCGCGGCCAGCCCCGCGCTGATGCAGATGACCTCCTGGCAGGAACTCGCCAACCCGCGCGACCTGACCAAGATCTTCACGACGCCCGAGTACGCGGCGTGGCGCTCGCTGCGCACCTCCGACGACGCGCGTTACGTCGGCCTGGCGATGCCGCGCTTCCTGGCGCGCCTGCCCTATGGCGCCAAGACCAACCCGGTGGAGGAATTCAACTTCGAGGAAGAGACCGCCGGCGGCGAGCACGGCGCCTACTCCTGGGCCAACTCCGCCTATGCGATGGCGGTCAACATCAACCGCTCGTTCAAGCTCTATGGCTGGTGCTCCTGCATCCGCGGCGTGGAGTCGGGCGGCGCGGTGGAAGGCCTGCCCACCCACACCTTCCCCACCGACGAAGGCGGTGTCGCCATGAAATGCCCCACCGAGATCGCCATCAGCGACCGGCGCGAGGCGGAACTGGCCAAGAACGGGTTCATGCCCCTGTTGCACCGCAAGAACTCGGACTTCGCGGCCTTCATCGGCGCCCAGTCGCTGCAGAAGCCCTTCGAGTACGACGACCCCGATGCCACGGCCAATGCCAACCTGTCGGCGCGCCTGCCCTATCTGTTCGCCTGCTGCCGCTTCGCGCACTACCTCAAGTGCATGGTGCGCGACAAGGTCGGTTCCTTCCGCGAACGGGAGGACATGTCCAAGTTCCTGAACAAGTGGATCATGAACTACGTGGACGGCGACCCGGCCAACTCCTCGCAGACCACCAAGGCGCAGAAGCCGCTGGCGGCCGCGGAGGTGGTGGTGGAGGAGGTCCCGGGCAATCCCGGCTACTACACGTCCAAGTTCTTCCTGCGGCCGCACTACCAGCTCGAAGGGCTGACGGTGTCGCTGCGCCTGGTGTCCAAGCTGCCGTCGGCCAAGGCAGCCTGATTCCCCCCATTTCATCGAGGAGCGTTCCATGAGCAGCGATGCAACCATCAAGTTCGACGGTATCGACGGCGAGACCGAGAAGCCCAAAGGCGAGATCGCGGTGATCGCCTGGAACTGGGGCGTCAGCCAGGCCTCCGGCTCGGGCTCCGGCGGCGGTTCCGGCAAGGGCAAGGCCCAGCCGGGCGACTTCCACTTCACGCACCTGTACGACAAGGCTTCCCCGGTGCTGGCCAAGCACTGCGTGGCGGGCAAGCACTTCCCCACCGTCAAGCTCACGGCACGCAAGGCCGGCGAAGGGCAGCAGGACTTCCTGACGGTGACGATGAAGGAGGTCTTCATCACCGCCGTGGCGCCCGGCGGCAGCAGCGGCGGCGACGTCATGGAGCAGGTGGCCTGCAGCTACAAGGACGTGGAGTTCGCGTACAAGCCGCAGGACGACAAGGGCGGGCTGGGCGGCGAGGTCAAGTTCGGCTGGAACGTCGCGACGACCGAAACGCGGTAAGCCCATGGCCTTCGTCGCCACCAACTTCGTCTCCGCCGACGGCGAGGCGCGGGACATGTACAACATCGACTTCACGGTGGGCCCGGGCGCGAACGGCAACCAGCCGGACGACATCGCCTTGCTGCAGGCGCTGCTGCGGCTGGTGCATTTCCAGCTGGGGCCCGGCACGCGCCTGCCGGCGCCGCCCGGCGACATCTCCATCGATGTCGACGGCAAGCTGGGGCCGCAGACGGTGCGCTTCCTGGTGAACTTCCAGCGGGAGGCCCGGGGGCTGAACGTGCCGGTGCGGCTGGACGGCCTGTTCGACCCGTTCCGCGGGCAGGGGGAGCTGTCGACGATCTCGAAGACGCGCTACACGACGGAGATCCTCAACCGCGAGTGCAACAACCGTTGCCGCATGGAGGGCATCGACAACTTCGCGAAGCTTCCGGACGACCCGGACATTCCGCCCTTCCTGGCCACCGCGCTGCTCGATCGCCGCGAAGTGGCCCGGAAATACCAGGGCCCCGCGGGCCGTTGAACCCCACCGGACCGACCGTGCCCGACCTGCTCGCCATCCAGAACGCCGGCGCCAGCGACATCTTCCTGCGCGTGCAGACCAAGCGCGCGGGCAAGATGAAGGGCGAGGCGACCGCGCCCGACCACGAGGGCGACATCGTGATCGCGGGCTGGAGCTGGGGGGTGAGCGCCGGTTCGGCGCTGGGCTCGGGCAAGGCCACTGCGCGGCGCAGCTACAAGCACCTCACGGTCCTCAAGGCGATCGACAGCGCCAGCACGGCGCTCATGAGCGCGCTGGCCACCAACGACGAGGTCAAGGAGGCGCGCCTTGCCATGCGCAAGGCGGGCGACGAGCAGGTGGACTACTTCTCCATCGTGCTGGGTGGCGCGCGCGTGACGGCGGTGGACCTGAGCGTGGACGACAACGGCACGCCGGTGGAGCGCGTGGAGTTCGCGTTCACCAAGGTGGAGGTCGAGTACCGGCGCCAGGAGGGCAGCGGGCAAGCCGGCGCCAGCAGCTCGTTCCAGGACGAGTACCTTCCCGCCTGAGCCGCCATGGCTGCCGTCGACCCCCGCAACCGATTGCAGCCCGCCCTCCTGGACCGGCTGGTCGATGACCACCCGGGCGAACGCCTGGAGGCGGACGAGCGCCGCGTGATGTCGCGTTCGCAGCTGCGCGAGGCGGTGCTGCGCGACCTCACGGCGCTGTTCAATGCGGCGCAGCCCCTGGGTGCGGAAGCGGACGCGTATCCGGGCGTGGCCGACAGCGTGCTGAACTTCGGGCTGCCGCCGCTGTCCGGCCAGCTCGCCTCCACCCTGGACGTCAGCGTGCTGGAAGGCTACATCCGCCAGGCCGTCGTGCGCTTCGAGCCGCGCATCCTGCCGGACACGCTGCAGGTGCGGGCGCTGGAGGCCACCAGCGTCCTGGACACCCACAACGTCATCGAGTTCGAGATCAGCGGGCACCTGTGGAACCATCCGGTGCCGCTGGAGGTGCTGCTGCGCACGCAGCTCGACCTGGAGGCCGGGCAGGTCCAGGTGCGCGACGCGGGCGGCGTCGCGCCCTCGAAAGTCCGGTAAGGCGCGGCCATGGATCCCCGCCTGCTGCGTCTCTACAGCGACGAGCTGACGCACCTGCGGGAAGTGGGCGCGGAGTTCGCCGCGGAATTCCCCAAGATCGCCGCGCGCCTGGGCATGGAAGGCATGGAGGTCGCCGACCCCTACGTGGAGCGGCTGCTGGAAGGCTTCGCCTTCCTGGCGGCGCGGGTGCAATTGAAGATCGATGCGGAGCAGCCGCGGCTGATCGGCCACCTGCTGGAAGCGATCTACCCGAACTTCCTGGCGCCGGTGCCTTCGATGATGGTGGCCCGGCTGGACGTGAACCCGGCCGATCCCAACCTGGTCAAGGGCTACACGGTTCCGCGCGGCAGTGCGCTGCTGTCGGAGCTGGCCCGCGGGCAGGACACGCATTGCGAGTTCCGCACCGCCCATGCGGTCACGCTGTGGCCGATCGAGCTGGGCGGTGTGCAGTACTTCAGCCATGCCGCGGACCTGCCGGCCACGCAGCTGCCGCAGGCGCAGGGCACGCGCGGCGGCCTGCGCATCCGGCTGCGGTGCGGCGGTGGCGTGAACTTCCGCCAGCTGGGGATGGACCGGCTGGCCTTCTACATCAGCGCGCCGGACGACGTGGCGTTCCGGTTGCACGAGCTGGTGCTGGGGGCAGCCGCGGGCACCGTGGTGCTGGCGGATGGAGCCTCGCCCGCGCAGCAATGGCAAGGCCCCGACAGCGTGCGCGCCCTGGGCTTCGGCGCCGACGAGGCCTTGCTGCCGGAATCGCTGCGCGCCTTCTCGGGCTACCGGCTGCTGCAGGAAACCGCGGCCATGCCGCAGTGCCTGCTGTTCTTCGAGCTCACGGGCCTGGCCGAGCGGCTGGCGCGCGTCGAAGGCAGCGAGCTGGAGCTGCTCGTCTTCCTTGGCCGCGGCGACGCCGCGCTGGAGGCGCTGGTGGACTCCGGCAGCCTTGCACTGTTCTGCACGCCGGCCATCAACCTGTTCCACAAGCGGCTGGACCGCATCCAGCTGGGCGCCGGTTCCTGGGATTACCACGTGGTGCCGGACCGCACGCGGCCCATGGACTACGAGGTGCACAGCATCGCCTCGGTGACCGGCTTCGGCACGGGCCGCGTCGCGCAGCAGGAATTCCTGCCCCTGTACGCAGGCGGTCACGAGTTCGCGGCTGCGCCGGCGTCCGGGTCCGCGCCGCGCGGCTACTACACGGTGCGGCGCGAACCGCGCCTGCTGTCGCCGCGCCAGAAGCAGCAGGGCTCGCGCTCCGCCTACGTGGGCGAGGAGGTCTACCTCGCCCTGGTCGACCCGCAGCACGGGCCTTACTGCGAGGACGTGCGCCAGCTGTCGGTGGCCGCCTGGGTGAGCAACCGCGACCTGCCCACGCTGCTGCCGCGCGCCGGCGCGCAGGCCGGCGACCAGGCGCTATGGCGGCCCGAATCGCCGGGGCCGGTGGCGCGCGTGACCGTGCTGCGCGGTCCCACGCGGCCGGTGACGCGCCGCCCTGTCGGCGAACTGGGCTGGAGCCTGGTGAGCCACCTGACGCTGAACCATCTCTCGCTGGTGGGCGACACGCCGCAGCAGGCCGCGGCCGCATTGCGCACGACCCTGGGTCTTTACGCGCCGCCGGAAGACACGGCGTGGGCGCGGCAGGTGCAAGGCGTGCAGGCGGTGCACGCCAGGCCGGTGGTGCGCCGGCTGCCGTTTCCGGGGCCGCTGAGTTTCGGCAGCGGCGTGGAGATCGCGCTGGAGCTGGACGACCTCGCGTTCCAGGGCGGCAGCGCGTTCCTGTTCGCCAGCGTGCTGGAGCGCTTCCTGGCGCGCCATGCCGCGATCAACAGCTTCACCCAGCTCACCTTGCGCACGCCGCAGCGTGGCGAGGTGATGCGCTGGCCACCCCGCGTGGGCCTGCGGGAGGCCGCGTGAGCCGCGCCGCAGGCGGCCAGGAACGCGCGCGCCAGGTCGCCGCGTTCTACGAAGCCTTGCACGCGGCGCCCACGGCGCACGACTTCTTCGCGGTGCTGCGGCGCGTGGAAGCGCTGCACCCCGAGTTGCCGCGCATCGGACGTGCCCTGCGCCCTTCGCAGGAGGCGCTGCGCCTGGGGCAGGAGCCCGAACTCGATTTCGCGCCGGCCGCGCTCGCCAGCTTCGAGCCGGGCGCGGGCGCCGCGCCGCGCCTGGGCGTGCGCTTCTTCGGCCTGCTGGGGCCGCAAGGGCCCATGCCCTTGCACCTGACCGAGTACGTGCGCGAACGCCTGCGCTACCGGGGCGACGCGACGGCGGCACGCTTCCTGGACGTGTTCCACCACCGGCTGCTGGCGCTGTTCTACCGCGCGTGGGCGCAGGCGCAGCCCGTGGTGCACCAGGACCGGCCCGCGGACGACCGCTTCGCCGCCTGGCTGGGAGCGAGCTTCGGCCAGGGCCCGGAAGCGCAGGAGGGCCGGGCGCTGCCGGCCAACGCGCGCCTGTTCCAGGCGGGCCTTCTGGGCGCGCGCAGCCGGCACGGGGAGGGGCTCGCCAAGCTGCTGGCCCACCACTTCGGCGTGCCCGTGGCGATCGAGCCGCACATCGCGCAGTGGCTCGCGCTGGAGCAGGAGGACCGCACGCGGCTCGGCTTCGCCCGCAACCGGCCGGAAAGGCGCGGCCTCGCGTCCGGCCAGCTCGGCGTGGCGGCCACCAGCGGCAGCAAGCTGCGCGACCGCCAGTACAAGTTCCGCATCGCCCTTGGCCCGCTGCCGCTGGCGCAGTACCTCGCTTTCCTTCCGGGTGGCGGGGCCTGGCGCGCGCTGGGCGAATGGGTGCAGCACTACACCGGCCTGGACCTGCGCTGGGACGTGCAGCTGGAGCTGGCGGGACTGCAGATTCCCGAGCCACGCCTGGGTGCGCAGCTGCGCTTGGGCGTGTGCACCTGGATAGGCCGCTGCGACCGCACGCGCGACCGGCACGACCTGCGCCTGCGACCCCACACCTCGTTCCTGCTGCGCCAAGGAGGCCACCATGCTTGAAATCCCGCGCACCGCCCTGTTCGGCAAGCTCAACCCCGTCGCCTACCGCGCCATCGAGGGCGCCACCGTGTTCTGCAAGCTGCGGGGCAATCCCTACGTGGAGCTGCAGCACTGGCTGCAGCAGATCCTGAGCGCGCAGGACTCGGACCTGCACCGCATCGCCCGGCACTATGGCCTGGACAGCTCGCTGCTGGCCGCCGACCTGACCGCGGCACTGGACCGCCTGCCGCGCGGCGCCAGCTCCGTGACGGACCTCTCCAGCTGGATCGAGCAGGCGGTGGAGCGCGCCTGGGTCTATGCCTCGCTGATGTTCGGCGACACGCAGGTGCGCACGGGCCACCTGGTGGTCGGCATGCTCAAGACCTCGTCGCTGCGCAATGCGCTGATGACGATCTCGCGGCAGTTCGATCGCATCAAGCTGGAGGACCTGACCGACAACTTCGCCAGGGTGGTGGCCGGCTCGCCCGAAGACGGCCTGCTCGCCAGCGACGGCAGCGGCGCCGCTGCAGAACCGGGCGAAGCGAGCGGGGCGATCCCGCCGGCGGCCATGGGCAAGCAGGAGGCGCTCAAGCGCTACGCCGTGGACCTGACCGAACGCGCGCGCCGGGGCGAGCTGGACCCGGTGGCCGGCCGCGACGAGGAGATCCGGCAGATCGTCGACATCCTGATGCGGCGCCGGCAGAACAACCCGATCCTCACGGGCGAGGCGGGCGTCGGCAAGACGGCGGTGGTGGAGGGCTTCGCCCTGCGGCTGGCCGGCGGCGACGTGCCACCGCAACTGAAGGACGTCGCCCTGCACGTGCTGGACATCGGGCTGCTGCAGGCCGGCGCCAGCATGAAGGGCGAGTTCGAGAACCGGCTGCGCTCGGTGATCGACGAGGTGCAGGCCTCGCCCAAGCCCATCATCCTGTTCATCGACGAGGCCCACACGCTGATCGGCGCCGGCGGCGCCGCCGGCACCGGCGACGCGGCGAACCTGCTGAAGCCGGCGCTCGCGCGCGGCAAGCTGCGCACCATCGCGGCCACCACCTGGGCCGAATACAAGAAGCACATCGAGAAGGACCCGGCGCTCACCCGCCGCTTCCAGGTGGTGCAGGTCGGCGAGCCGGACGAGGACAAGGCCCAGCGCATGCTGCGCGGCGTGGCTTCGGTGCTGGAGCAGCACCACCGCGTTGCCCTGCTCGACGAGGCGATCGGCGCGGCCGTGCGGCTGTCGCACCGCTACATCCCGGCGCGCCAGTTGCCCGACAAGGCCGTGAGCCTGCTGGACACGGCGTGCGCGCGGGTGGCCGTCAGCCAGCATGCGACGCCGCCCGAGCTGGAGGACTGCCAGCACCGGCTGGAGGCACTGCAGGTCGAGCGCGAGATCATGCTGCGCGAGGAGCGCATCGGCATCGACGTGGCCGACCGGCGCAAGCGGGTGGCGCGCGCGATGGACGAGGAGCAGACGCGGCTGGCGTTGCTGCAGCAGCAGCACGGGGAGGAAAAGGCGCTGGTGGACCGCATCCTGGAACTGCGCGCGAAACTGCGCGCACCGGACGCACAGCCGGCGGAAACGCAGAAGGAATCGCCGACCGACTCCAAGGGCGTGGAAGTGCAACCTCCGTTGAGCGCTGGCGAACGGGAAACCCTCCTGGCCGAACTCGGCGGCCTGCAGGACAAGCTGGCCGTGCTGCAGGGCGACGCGCCCCTGATCCTGCCGGAAGTGAACGAGGCGGCGGTCGCCAGCGTCGTGCAGGACTGGACCGGCGTGCCCGTCGGGCGCATGGTGAAGAACGAGGTGGAGGCGGTGCTGAAGCTGGCCGACACGCTCAACGAGCGGGTGATCGGCCAGAAGCATGCGCTGGAGATCATCGCCCGCCGCATCCAGACGTCCCGCGCCCGCCTGGACAACCCGAACAAGCCGATCGGCGTGTTCCTGCTGTGCGGCACCTCGGGGGTCGGCAAGACCGAGACGGCGCTGGCACTCGCGGAATCGCTGTATGGCGGCGAGCAGAACCTGATCACGATCAACATGAGCGAGTTCCAGGAGGCGCACACCGTCTCCACGCTCAAGGGCGCGCCACCCGGCTACGTCGGCTACGGGGAGGGCGGGGTGCTGACCGAAGCGGTGCGGCGCCGGCCCTACAGCGTGGTGCTGCTGGACGAGGTGGAGAAGGCCCATCCCGACGTCCACGAGCTGTTCTTCCAGGTCTTCGACAAGGGCTGGATGGAAGACGGCGAGGGGCGCGGCATCGACTTTCGCAACACCGTCATCCTGCTGACCAGCAACGTGGGCAGCGAGCTGATCATGCAGATGTGCCGCGACCCGGCCCGCGTGCCCGAGCCCGAGCGCATCGCCACCGCCTTGCGCGAGCCGCTGCTGTCGGTCTTCCCCGCCGCCTTGCTGGGACGGCTGGTGGTCGTTCCCTACTACCCGCTGTCCGACGAGATGATGCGCAGCATCGTGCGGCTGCAGCTCGATCGCATCGCCCGGCGCGTGACGCAGAACCACGGCGTGCCCTTCGAGTACGGCGACGACGTGGTGCGGCTGGTGGTGTCGCGCTGCACCGAGGCCGAGTCGGGTGGGCGGGTGGTGGACGCGATCCTCACCAACACGGTGCTGCCGCGGATTTCCCGCGAGTACCTGCAGCGGATGACGGCGGGGCAGGCGCTGAAGGTCGTGCGGCTGGGCGTGGCAGATGGCGAGTTCACCTACGGTTTCGATTGAGCCGGCCGCGGGGCATGCATGACTTTCGTCCCTGTCGCGGAGCCCGCGCAGCCCGTAAGTTCCGGCGAGTCGCGTGAACGCACGCGCGCAGCCCCCAATGCCCGCATGCCGCCGCCCGTCACCCTGAGCTCACCGCTGCCTGCCGACCAGCTCCTGTTCGAGGCGATGTCGGCGTCGGCGGGCCTGAGCCAGCTGGGGGGAATGGAGCTCACCCTCCTGAGCACCAAGGCGGACCTGAAGCCGGAGGACCTGTTGGGCAAGCCCGTGACGGTGAAAGTCCAGTTGCGCGAGGACGCCAAGCGCTTCTTCCACGGCTACGTCACCCGCTTCGGCATCGGCGCCCACCGCGGCCAGTACTTCACCTACCAGGCCACGGTCCATCCCTGGCTGTGGTTCCTCACGCGCACGGCCGACTGCCGCATCTTCCAGGACCTGAGCGTGCCGGACATCGTGAAGAAGGTGTTCGAGGATCACTCGGTCTCCAGCTTCGAGTTCAAGTTATTCCGCAGCTACCCCAAATGGGTCTACTGCGTGCAGTACCGCGAGAGCGACTACAGCTTCGTGGCGCGCCTGCTGGAGCACGAGGGCATCTACTGGTACTTCGAGCACTCCGATGGGCAGCACAAGCTGGTGCTGGTCGACTCGCAGAGCGCGCACGACGCCGCACCGCAGTGCCCGTCGCTGCCGTACGTGGAGGAGGGCAGTGGGCTGGCGCCCGACACCGAATGCGTCTCGGACTGGACCTTCTCGCGCGGCGTGCGCACCGGCAAGGTGGTGCTCACCAGCTATGACTTCGAGCGGCCCTCCACCGACCTGAAGGTGAAGGCGGACAAGGCACGCAGCTATTCCTTGTCGGATTACGAGGTGTTCGACTTCCAGGGCGACTACGTCAAGTCCGCCGACGGCAGCCAGTGGGTGGAGGACCGCATCGAGGAGTTCCAGACCGGGTTCCAGCGCCTGGCCGGCAAGTCGAACGCCCAGGGCATCGAGGTGGGGCGGCTGCTCAAGCTCACGCGCCACCCGCGCAAGGACCAGAACGAGGAGTACCTGGTCACGTCACTCTCAGTGCACGCCCAGGTGAACGGCTACGAATCGGGCAACCCGTCCGGCGACTACCGGTGCGACTTCAGCGCGATCCCGTCGGCGCAGCAGTTCCGTCCGCGCCGGGTGACGCGCAAGCCCTCCATGCAGGGGCCGCAGACGGCCACGGTGGTGGGGCCGGGCGGCGAGGAACTCTTCACCGACAAGTACGGGCGCGTGAAGGTGCAGTTCCACTGGGACCGCTACGGCAAGAAGGACCAGAAGAGTTCGTGCTGGGTGCGCGTCTCTCATCCCTGGGCCGGCAAGAACTTCGGCATCGTCGACATCCCCCGCATCGGCCAGGAGGTGGTGGTCGACTTCCTGGAGGGCGACCCGGACCAGCCCCTCATCACCGGCCGTGTCTACAACGCGGAGCAGATGCCACCCTGGGACCTGCCGGCCAATGCGACGCAGTCGGGCCTGCTGTCCCGATCGAGCAAGGGCGGCGGCTACGGCAACGCCAACGCAATCCGCTTCGAGGACAAGGCGGGGTCGGAGCAGGTGTGGATCCATGCCGAGAAGAACCAGGACATCGAGGTCGAGAACGACGAGACGCACTGGGTGGGCCACGACCGCAAGAAGAACATCGACCACGACGAGACGACCCACGTCAAGCATGACCGCACGGAGACAGTCGACAACAACGAGACGATCACGATCGGCGTCGACCGCACCGAGTCGGTGGGCAACAACGAGACGATAGGCATTGGCGTGAACCGCACGGAGAACGTCGGGTCGAACGAGACGATTGCGATTGGCGCGAACCGGTCGGAGACGGTGGGGGTGAACGAGACGATCTCGATCGGGGCCGACCGCAGCGTGACGGTCGGCGGCAGCGAGACCAAGACGGTGGCGCTGCAGCGCACGCACGCGGTGGGCGTCAACGAGACGATTGCCGTGGGTGCGGCCCAGGAGATCACGATCGGCGCCGCGCAGATCGTTGCGATCGGGGCGATGCAGAACGTTACCGTGGGCGCGAGCCAGTCGATCGATGTGGGGGCGAGTCAGAGCACGAATGTCGGGGCAGGGCAGACGAACAGCATCGGGGCGGACCGGAGTGTGAGTGTTGGTGGGGCGCAGTCGACCAGTGTGGCGAAGGGGCGGAGTACTTCCGTTGGCGAGGACGATGCGCTGAAGGTTGGAAAGAATCTGGTCATCGATGCCGGCGACTCCATTTCTATCAAGACGGGCAGCGCGAGCATCACCATGAAGAAGGATGGAACCATCCAGATCAAGGGCAAGGACATCACGATCGACGGCTCGGGGAAGATCAATGTGAAGGCGAGCGGGGACATCGTGATGAAGGGATCGAAGATTCTGCAGAACTGAGGAAGACCATGGGTGGACGCCACGAACTGCTTCCTGTCGGCTGCGACGATGCGACAACGACTGGAAGCTCCGAACTGCTCCGGATGTTGGTAACGCCTCCGTCCCCGGCTGCTGCTCCCTCAATCCCGTCGTTGCCATCGGTGGTTCTTGGTGAGCTTGTTGCAATGACCGACGATGGCGCCACGCCGCTCGTGCTGGTGGTGAGCGCGCAGCAGGAAGTGCGTGCCCTGCGTGCACGCACGGTGGTGGATCTGCACAGCGCGCACATCGGCCGCCAATTGGTGCTCGCATTCGAGCAGGGTGATCCCGAGCGTCCGATCGTCATGGGCGTGCTGTCCGAGGGTGGGCTCTCGGTCGAACAGCAAGAGGCGACGCGCCTGCTGGCGGTGGAAAGCGACGGCCAGCGTATGGTTGTCAGCGCCAAGGAGCAGCTCGTGTTGCGCTGTGGCAAGGCCAGCATCACGCTCACGCGTTCCGGAAAGCTGTTGCTTGAAGGCTCCTACGTGCTCAGTCGGTCGACCGGCGTGAACCGTGTCAAGGGTGGTTCCGTGCAACTCAATTGAACCGGGTTACGCAGGACGTGGAACTCATCAACGCCACCCGCATGGTCGCCGGCTACACAATGGGCCTTGAGCCGAGTGGGCGCGAACTGCTCGTAATCGTGATCAAGGGCACCTTCGTGTTGCCAAAGCCGGGCGAACAGGTGCGGCTGCACGACGAACAACTGCCGCTCATCATGGCCGACACCTTCTCCGGAGAGCCAGGCTTCAGCGCGCCTGTGCAGGAGTTGGACTTTGCGCCACGTAAGCACGCGTGCGACGTACTGTTGGTCGGCCATGCGCGCGCGCCGGAAGGTCGCGAGGTGACGCGGCTGCGTGCGGGCATTCGCGTTGGGCCGATGGAAAAAGCCTTCGACGTGGTCGGTGACCGTGTGTGGCAAGCGGGGCTCACTGGCATCAGCCCTTCGCCACCACAACCCTTCACGGAAAAGCTCGTCTCCTACGACACCGCCTTCGGCGGCGTCGATCGCCACAGCAGCAACGAAAACGAACACGACGCGTACCAGACCAACCCGGTGGGCCGCGGCTGGCACAAGCACCTGAACACTGCCTGGGTGGACGGGACTCCTTTACCGAACACTGAGGAGATCGGAACGCCGGTGAAATTTCCGAATGAAAAGTACAAGTCCATGGCATTGGGGCCTATCGGTCGTGGCTGGCCCCAACGGGCGCGCTATGCTGGCACGTACGACCAGCAATGGCTGGATGCTGTCTTCCCTTTTCTGCCAAAGGACTTCGACGAGCGCTACTACCAGGCCGCTCCACCGGACCAGCAGACGGCAGTGCAGAAGGCGCCGACAGAGGTCGTGCTAAGCGGCTTCACAGCCGATGGTCCGCGGCAGTTCGTGATGCCGCACTTCGAAGCGCCGGTGCATGTATTCCCGAAGCGCGGAGAGCGCGAGGACTTGAATGCGGCCCTGGACACGATCGTGATAGAGCCCGACCTGGAGCGCTTCACGATGAGCTGGCGCGTGGCGCGACCCTTGCGCAGGACCATGCATGAGATCGCACAGGTTTTGGTGGGGAAGAAGGGCAGTGAATGGTGGCAGCAACGGGTCCAGCCGCACTTCCCGATTCCGGTGGTCATGGTGCCTGCGGATTCGCGCCAAAGCGGACAGACAGCGTCATGACAGCGTCCATTTCCCTCGTGAGCTCAGGGCTGGTCACCAGCGTGGGGTCCACCGCGCCGTCCACCTGTGCAGCGATTCGCGCCCATGTAGCGAATCCCTCGCTCACTCGCTTTTACGACGACCACGGCGCTTGGGTGATGGCTCATCAAGTCGACCTGCCGTGGCGTGGCATTCGAAGGCTTGCAGTCATGGCGGCAATGGCGATCCAAGAGTGCTTGGCCGGTACGCCAGTCGCGCCCACGACGCTTCTTCTTTGCCTGTCCGAAGAAGACCGACCGGGCCGATTGCAAGATATCGACGAGTGTCTCATCCCCGCGATCGAGGCAGAACTCGGCATGCGCTTCGATCGCCGTTGGTCTCGGGTGCTACCGCACGGACGGGTCGGCGCGTTCCTCGCACTCGCCGAGGCCCGGCTACTCTTGGCAAGTGGCGATGTAGACCACGTCCTGATCGCGGCGGCCGACAGTCTTCTCGTGACCCACACTCTCCAGGCTCTCTGCCACCAGGATCGCATCCTGAACGAACAGAACGCCAACGGCTTCGTGCCAGGAGAAGGTGCAGGCGCGATTCTCGTCAGCAGGGAAGGATCGGACCCGCAAGCTGCCTTGTGCTTGGGTATGGGAGACGCCATGGAGACCGCTACCGTGCTCAACGATGAGCCGCTTCGGGCAGCGGGCCTGACCTGCGCAATCGCGGCGGCGCTACGCGAGGCAGGGAACTTCCCGTTTGAGGCGATCGATGTGCGCATCAGCGACATTTCCGGCGAGCAGTATGGCTTCAAAGAGGCCGCGCTGGCGGCGGGGCGTCTGTTGCGTGTGCGCAGGGAGAATCAGGATCTCTGGCATCCCGCTGAGGCGGTGGGCGAGATTGGCAGCGCAATTGGCCCCGTCATGATCGCCGTTGCCCACTCTGGTTTGAGGAAGGGGAATGCCCCAGGCCCTGCGGTGCTGTTGCACGCGGGTGCCGATTCAGGACGGCGAGTGGCATGCCTCCTGGGAACGGAGTCACGGCGCCGGATGCACTCATGAGCAACCAGGTTTACGCGAACGGCATGGAGATCTCGTGCAAGGCGGCGAGCGGAAAGTCCATCTGCTCCTTTCCCGATGTGTGCATGACTCCCCCGCAGACACCCGCCACGCCGCCCGGCGTTCCCATACCGTATCCGAATACGGGTCTGGCATCCGACTGCACGGATGGCTCCACTTCGGTCAAGGTGTCTGGCCAAGAAGCGATGCTCAAGAGCAAGTCCTATTTCAAGAAGAGCACGGGCGATGAAGCCGGGGCGGCGCCGAAGAAGGGCGTCCTCACGAGCACGAACCGAGGCAAGGTGTATTTCGCAGCCTGGTCCATGGACGTAAAGATCGAGGGTGAAAACGTTGTCCGGCATCTCGACGTCACCACGCACAACCATGGATCGAATGCCAACCAGCCGGCGCCGTGGCCCTATGCGGATGCGATGGCGAAAGCGCCGGGAGGCGCGTGCAACAAGGCACCACCGCAAGACTATGTTGCGCAAGTCAAGGCAAATTGCTCCGACATGTACTCGGAAAAATGCTGCGACACGCCGGGGCGAAAGTGCATGCTGCTGCCGAAGTCGCCCAATAAGTGCTGCTCCAAGAACGGAAAGCAAATGACCGGTCATCATCTCGTCGACTCCGCTGAATTCGTCGAGCATGAAAATCGCAGTGCCGGCGCCCCCGGCGGAACGTACAACTCGAGCAAGGCGCCCTGCTTGTGCGTTGAAGGCACCGACCACAATCGCCGGGAGCCCGCGCCGCCACGCAAGCCCCGCCGCCTGATGCAGCATGGCCGCATCGGACGGGCCTACGCGCGGTTGAGACGCACGTTTCTTGCCAACAACAAGAAGCTGACCGTCGGCGATGCCTGCAAGCTCGGAGCCACATCAGGGAATGTCATCAACCCGGAATGCTCCAAGGAGTGCCTCGCGGCCCAACTTGAAAGCGGCCATGCTGGGATGGGTCAGACGTCCGGCAAACCCGTGCCGAGGCAAAACAGACGCAGACCGGCGGAGCCGGAGCTTTTCAAGCTGAAGAAGAAGTGAAGGTGAATCCGTGACAACAGCGAATCCTCCTGATCGCACCTTGTTCCACCAGGACGGTGTGTTGCTGGCCCCAGGGAGCTTGGCGCTGGCCAATGGCTTCAACGACGACCCGGACGCAGACGCTTCAACGCTGGCTCTCTTGGTCGACGGTACGTGGCTCTCCTTGGACATCGAAACGGACAACATCGTCACGCTCACTGTGACAGCGCATGCGCTGTACGCGGTGGGCCGCAATGGCTTGTTCCTGCGGATCGATCTGCCGCTGCCGCCTGATTGGCAAGCCGTGGTGGATCGCACGACCATGTCGGTCATTCGCGACGCTCACAATTACGGCGAACTCACCCGCTGCAGGTCGGTCGGCGAAGCAGCGTTTGTCGTAGGGCAGTGCGGCCAGGTCTATCGGCTGTCCGGAAGCAGATTCGACGAGTACTCCTTCGGCTTGCGAAGCGACGAGGGACCGGACTTCGAGGATGTCGGCGGTGTGTCCGATTCGCTGCTGTACGCATGCGGAATCGGGGGCGCCATCTTCAAGTTCGATGGGCATCGCTGGCTCCCCATGGATGCACCGACGAACCTGAACCTTTCCGGAGTGCTCGTCGAAAACGAGCGGTCGATCTACTTTTGCGGCGACGCCGGAACGCTGATCCACCTGGTAGACGACAAGTGGGTTGTCCACGAGGGCGACCCTGAACGCAACTATTGGGACATATGCCTTTACCGCGGCTCGCCTGTTTTGGCGCACAGCAGCGGGTTGGATCGGTTCCAAGATCAATCCTTCCAGGCGCTCGACCCGTCACCCGACTCCGAAAACACGTTCTATCGCTTGCACTCTCTTGGCGATTCGCTCCTATCGACCGGGCCTGATGACCTGTTCTTGATTGAGGGCCGCGTCGTGAGGCCAATTGCCGTGCCTGGACGGCCGTGACACGGCTGCCGGCATGGACTTGCTCATCAAACTATGGGGCTTGCCGAGCACACTCCCTGAGTTTGCTGACCCAGCAGTGCGTAAGCCGCTAGGACCGGAATGCCGCCACGTCATTGACTGGGTGTTTTCGCACTTCGGCGCCCCTTGGTCCTCCGAAGCCTCCGCCGCCCTCGCCAACCGCCCCGCCACCCTCTTCATCGCCCAGCAGGGCAACGACCTCCTAGGCTTCTGCTGCTACGACGCTACCGCCCGCGGCTTCGTCGGCCCAATTGGTGTCCTGGATTCGGCAAGAGGAAAAGGCATAGGCGCAGCCCTTCTCCTCGCCTGCCTGCACGACATGCGCACCATGGGCTACGGCTACGCCATTGCCGGCTACGTCGGCGCGCCCGAGTTCTTCCGCAAGGTCGCGGGCGCCATCGAGATCCCGGACTCCACGCCGGGCATCTACGCCAACATGCTGAGGTGACTTTCGTTCATTGCCGGGCCGGGGGCTGACGGGGACCATGCAGCACGGTGGCGGGGTTGCCGCCGCAGGGCATGCCGATGTCACTTTCCCAAGGAATCCCCCAGCCGGATGGCGGGCTGAACACCGACCCAGCCGCTCCCGAAGCGGATCCCGACGCCACCCGCGTCGGTCCCGTTAGCCCGGTCGCCGCGCCGCTGGCCGAGATGCCGTCGATCACCGCGGCCAACAGCCGCCTGGCACCGACGCCCACGCATCCGGCGACCGTCGGCCCGCGCCTGCCCAACGACACCCTTCCGGGGGGCGCCGGCACCGGCGACATGCCCATGCGGCAGGTGGGCCGCTACCAGATTCTGGGCCGGCTCGGCCGCGGCGGCATGGCCAGCGTCTTCCAGGCGCGCGATCCCAGCCTGGGCCGCGACGTGGCGATCAAGTTCCTGCACACCACCCTGTGCGAGGACGCCGACTGCCGCTCCCGCTTCCTGCGCGAGGCGCGCGCCGCCGGCGGGCTGGCGCATCCCAACATCGTCATCGTGCACGACGTCGGCGAGATCGAAGGCCGGCCTTACATGGCGATGGAGTTCCTCCAGGGCGACGTGCTCAGCGACGTGATGAAGCCGGGCCAGCCGCTGCCGGTGCGCGACGTGCTCGTCATGGGCATCCAACTGGCGCGGGCCCTGGACTACGCACACGCCCACGGCATCGTGCACCGCGACATCAAGCCCGGCAACATCGTGCGGCTGGCGGGCGGCAACACGCTGAAGGTCACCGACTTCGGCATCGCCCACATGGACGCCACCGAGGCGGGCGAGCAGCGCACCCGCGTGGGCGACGTGCTCGGCACGCCGCAGTACATGTCGCCCGAGCAGACGCGGGGCGACAAGCTCGATGGCCGCTCGGACCTGTTCTCGGTGGGCATCGTGCTCTACCAGATGCTCACGGGGCAGCGCCCCTTCCAGGGCGAGAGCCTGGTGTCGGTGGCGATGAAGATCGTCAACGAGGAGGCACCGCCGCTGGAGAAGCTGCGCCCGGGCCTGCCTGCCGGCCTGCGCCGCATCGTGGAACGCTGCCTGGCCAAGCAGCCCGACCGGCGCTTCCAGAGCGGCCGTGAGCTGGCCGAAGCGCTGGAACGCGTGCTCGCCGACATCGACGAGGTGGCCCGCGAGCAGGCCAAGCCGCGCATCATCCCGCTGCGCGTCAAGTGGGCCGCCACCATGGCCCTGGTGGTCATGGCCGTGATGGCGGTGACGGCCTTCGTCATCACCCAGCGCCAGTCCCAGGCCATGCTGGACCAGGTCACGGGTTACGGCGCCTCGCTGGCACGTTTCATCGCCGCGCAGAACGCGGTGGCCGCACTTGGCGAGGACTGGCCGGTGGTGGATGTCGCGGTGCAGGAGATGATGAAGACTGGCGACTTCCACAGCATCACGGTCGTCGACCGCGACAACATCGTGCGCGCCGCCGGCGATCCGGCCCGCGTCGGCCAGCCTTACGCCAGGCCGAGCGGGACGCCGCTCGGCACCTCCGACAAGCGCGTGGACCTCACCCGCTACGACGTGCAGGGCCAGCCCATCCTCGGTTTCGAGACACCGATCACCTTCCAGGGCAAGTCCGTCGGGCGCGTCGCGCTGGGCCTCGCCGAAGGCCCGCTGGTGCGCGTCGCGCGGCTGTCGCAGGGGATGATGGCGGTGCTGGTGCTGGTCACGGTGCTTGCCGTCGCCGTGGCGATGTACTTCGTGGCGAACTGGTTCGCGCGCCCGGTCAAGCTGGTGATCGAGGCGATGGACGAGATCGGCCGCGGCCACTTCGAGCACCGCATCGCCGAGCCGCGCAAGGACGAGTTCGGCCTGCTGTTCGCCGCCTTCGACCGCATGGCGCAGGCCTTGCAGGACGCGCGCGGCGCGCCGCACGGCCCCGCGACCGCCCCGCGCATCCACGTCAGCACCGCCAACAGCACGACGCCCGACGCGGAGACCGTCCTTCCCTCGCCAGCGCCATGAGCACGGCAGTCACCCGCTTCCGCCGCGGCGCGAGCCTTGCCGCGCTGCTGGCGGCCGTCCTGCTCGCCGCCTGCACCACGCCACCGCAAGTGCCCGCCGGCCGGGCGCCCGCGCCCGCCGTGGAAGCCACGCCCGGCCGTGGCGAGGTGCTCGGGCGCGGCGACTGGTTCGTGGTCTACCAGCCGGTGGCGGGGGAGACGCTGCGGTCCATCGCCGCGCACTTTCTCGGCACCGAGGACCGCTACTGGGCCATCGCCGACTTTAACAACGTGAACCGCGCCGAGGCCGGCCAGCCGTTGGTGGTGCCCCTGAAGCCCGTGAACCCCGGCGGCGTCAGCGGCGACGAGTATCAGACCGTGCCCATCCTCTCGTACCACCGCTTCGGCACGGGCGGCGGCAAGATGGTGATGTCCACGGCCAACTTCGCGGCCCAGCTCGACTGGCTCGCCCGCAACGACTACCGGGTCATCCCGCTCGCACAACTCGTGGGCTACCTCTCCGGCAAGGACGCCTTGCCGCGCCGCGCCGTGGTCATCACCATCGACGACGGCTACGAGTCCACGCACAGGCATGCGCTGCCGCTGTTGCGCAAGTACGGCTTCCCGGCCACGCTGTTCGTGTACACGGACTTCGTCGGCGCCGGCGACGCGCTCAGCTGGCAGCAGCTGCAGGAGCTCGCGGCCTCCGGGCTGGTGGACGTGCAGGCGCACTCCAAGTCCCACCGCAACCTGATCGAGCGCGGCGCCGGCGAAGGCGACCAGCAGTACCGCCAGAGCGTGGAAGCGGAAGTGCGCGCGCCGCGCGAAATGCTGGAGCGCCGCCTGCCCGTGCAGGTGCGGCACTACGCCTATCCCTATGGCGACGCCAACGACACCGTGCTGGACGCCTTGTCGCGGCAGCAGTACCAGCTCGCCGTGACCGTCAATCCCGGTGGCAATCCCTTCTTCTCGCAACCGCTCATGCTGCATCGGACCATGATCTTCGGAGACCTCAGCCTGGAAGGCTTCAAGTCCAAGCTGCAGACCAGCCGTCCGCTCGGGAGGCCGTGGTGAACGCGCGGCGGCTTGTTCCCCTCGCTGCGGTGTGTGCCGCGGTCCTGCTCGCCGGTTGCAGCAGCGTCGCGGTCGCGCCTTCGGCGACGGCGCCGGCGCCCGCTCCCACCGACGCGGCCGCGCCGTCGCTGTCCGGCGGCGCCGCCGCCTTCGAGCGGCGCACCCGCGAGCGCGCGCTCGCGCAGCAACGCGAGGGCCGCCTGGGCGAGGCCGCGGTCTCGTGGGAGATCCTGGTCGCCCTGCGGCCCGACAGCAGCGACTACCGCGAACGGCTGGCAGCCACGCGCCGGCAGATCGACGCTGCCGTGCCCGAGCGCATGCAGCGCGGCCAGCAGGCCTGGAAGCGCGGCGAGCTCGACGCGGCATCCACCCAGTTCCTCGCCGCCCTGGCGCTGCAGCCGGACTCCACCCAGGCGGCCGACGCACTGCGCGCGATCGAGCGCGAGCGCAACAAGGCCTTGTACCTGGGCAAGCTGTCGCGCATCACGCTGGCGCGTTCCAGCAGCAATGGCGCACTGCGTGCGGCCAAGCCGGCAGGCCCGGCGGACAGCAACGACGTGGAACATGCGGCGCTGCTGCGCACGCAGGGCGAGACCGACGCGGCGATCGCCTTGCTCGAGCGCTATGTGGCCGCGCGCGGCCCCGATCCCACGGCCTGCCGCATGCTGGGCGAGATGACGCTGCAGAAGGCGGGCTCCGGCGGCCGGGTGAAGCAGACCGGCAGCGCTGGGACGGCGCCTAAAGCTTCTTCGCCTTGTCCTTGAGCGAGAGCGTGCGCTGGCGCTCGAGCCTGGCCGTCTCGTTGGCCGGGTCCACGCCAAGCACCTGGTCCCAGGCGCGGATCGCACCGTCCAGGTCCTGCTTGGCGAAGGCGGTGCGCGCGTTGAGCGAATAGCGCTGCACCAGCTGCTTGCGCACGCGTTCGACCCTGGCATCGGCACCGGCCTCGTTCAGGCTGGCGGCCTTGCGGTATTCCACCATCGCGACTTCGAGGTTGCCGCCGCGCTCGGCCGCTTCGCCGGCACGCAGCGCGCGCTCCGCGGGTGTCGGCTCCGGCGGCGCCGTCGGCGCCGCCGCG
>NZ_JBYNTT010000015.1:0-120815 GCF_057784995.1 Ramlibacter sp. G4-7 | reverse complement strand
GCGCTGAACACGGGTTGCCCCCCGCGGCGAGCGTTCGTCGCCAGCGACGCCCGTCGCCGTGGACAACCCTGCGCAGCGGCACGCCTACGCAGACGAATGTCAGGAGGGTAGTCCAGTGAGCCGCGTGCGCGAAGAGGAAGTCGAATTCACCGCCATGCGCGCGCAAGGCCCCGGCGGGCAGAACGTCAACAAGGTTTCAAGCGCGGTGCACCTGCGCTTCGACATCGCCGCTTCCTCGCTGCCGCCGGCGGTCAAGGAAAAGCTGCTGGCCCTGCCCGGGCGGCGCGTGAGCAAGGAAGGCATCCTCGTGCTGAAGGCGCAATCCGCGCGCAGCCAGGAACAGAACAAGGCACTGGCCATGGAGCGGCTGGAGGCCCTGGTGGACGAGGCGTCCCAGGTGCAGGTGCCGCGCAAGGCCACGAAGCCGACCTATGGTTCCAGGCAGCGGCGGCTCAAGGGCAAGGCGATCCGCTCCGAGATCAAGGCGGGGCGCGGCCGGGTGGAGGACTGAGGGCCACCAGGTCCGGCGCTGCGCGAGCTCGACCGCGACGCGTCGTGCCGGCAACCTGCAAGCGATGGCACCGTCCGGACCGTCCCCGCGCCGGCGGTGCGCATGCTCGTACAATTCCTGCCCGAGAGCAGCCGCGCGGAGACATTCCCATCCAAATCATCCTCTCCCACCAACTGCTGGACGAGATTCTGCAGAACCACCGGATCAAGTCCAACGACCTCACCGGCATCGACAAGCTGTTCGGCGGCGCCGATGGCTACTACTGGTACCACACGCTGCGTCACATGTGCCCCAAGCAGGCCATCATGGTCTGGCGCAGCGAGGAAGAAATGCGCGCCGCGGTCCAGAACCACGAGAACGAGACAGCCGCCGAGGACGAGGTGAAGCCGCAGACCCTGGGCGACGAGCACGTGGCCGCCATGGTCCGGCTGCTGGCGGTGCGCGGCTGACGCCTGCCGCGATGCCGCGCCGCCCCGTCAACATCCATCCCGCGTACCACGCCCACGTCTACTTCGACGCGGGCACCGTCGAGCAGGCGCGGAGTTTGTGCGAAGAGGCAGGCCGTCTGTTCAAGGTGGCGGTGGGACGCGTGCACGAGAAGCTGGTGGGGCCGCATCCGCGCTGGAGTTGCCAGCTCGCCTTTTCGGCGTCGGAGTTCGAGCGCATCGTGCCCTGGCTGGACGCGCATCGCGGCAGCCTCGACGTCTTCGTGCACGGCCTGAGCGGAGACGCGCTCAAGGACCACACCGACTACGCCTACTGGCTCGGCAACGACTGGCCGCTGGACCTGCGGCAGTTCCAGCAAACCTGACCTGCAAGGGCGCGCGCCGCGCCGCGGACGCCCGTTCAGGGTTTGTCCGGTTGTTGGCGCGACATCCGCGAGCGCAGCCTGCGCATTCGCCCCTGTGGAGGTTTCCGCGATGAAAGTCGACCACCTCGTCGAGCCGGATCGCGTGCACCGCACGGTGTACACCGACGGCGCGATCTTCGATGCGGAGATGGAGAAGATCTTCGAGCGGATCTGGGTCTACTGCGGGCACGAGTCGCAGGTGAAGGCGCCGGGCGACTATTGGGCCGTGACCATCGGCCGGCAACCGATGCTGATGGTGCGCCAGCAGGACGGCAGCATCCAGGTGGTCTACAACCGCTGCCCCCATCGCGGCGTGCAGGTGATCGGCAACCGGTGCGGCAACACCGGCAGCGCCTTCGTCTGCTCCTACCACGCCTGGAGCTTCCACCTCGACGGTTCGGTGCGCGCCATCCCGCTGGCGCAGGGCTACGAGAACACGCGCATGACGCGCGACAACCCGGACTGCTCGATGAAGCGCGCGGCGCGCGTCGACAGCTACCGCGGCTTCGTGTTCGCGAGCCTCGCGCCGGAAGGTCCGTCGTTGCTGGAGTTCCTGGGCGAGGCGAGGATCGCCTTCGACGACATGTGCGACCGCTCCCCCGAGGGCGAGGTGGAGGTCGTGCCCTATTGCCACCGCGTGATCCAGCAGTCGAACTGGAAGTTCTTCATGGAGAACCAGCTCGATGCGCTGCACCCCTCCGTCACGCACCAGTCCACCGGCATCGCGGCCCGGCGCGTGGAAAGGCGCCTGAAGGAAGAGCGCGGCGCCGCACCCCTGTACTACCACTACCTGTCGGCGTTCGCGTCGAACTTCGAGCAGTGGGACAACGTGCAGACCATCAACTTCCCGCGTGGCCACGGCATCCTGAAGGCCTACATGGGGCTGCGCCCGCAGGACCCCGACACCGAGGCCCACGAGGCGCTGCTGGAGCAGGCCTACGGCAGGGAGAAGATGGAGGAGTACCTCTCGCGCAGCATCCACCACGTGCTGGTGTATCCCTACCTGTCCGTGCAGAGCCCGCTGCAGCAGTTGCGCTGCATGCGGCCGATCTCGGCCGACCGGACGCTGTCGGAGATCTGGCACTTCCGCCTGAAGGGCGCGCCGGAAGCGATCTACCGCCGCAGCCTCTGGTACTTCAACCTGGTCAACTCGCCCGCCACCATGATCAACGCGGACGACCTGGAGAACTGGACCAAGGCGCAGTGGGGCCTGCAGGCCAAGGGCCTGGACTGGGTGAGCTTCCACCGCTGGTTCGGCGACGACCGGGAGGAGAACGGCGTCGTCTACTCGAACCACGGCACGTCCGAGGCGGTCATGCGCAACCAGTTCCGTGCCTGGACGCAGTACATGGCGCAATGAGGGGGATGCGATGAACGAACGCCGCTTGATTCCCAACGCCGGACCCGACTTCGAGCACCTGCTGGCGCAGGAGGTGGTCATCGCAGGCGGCGACGCGCCGGCCAGCGGCGCGCAGGCGATCGCGCCCGACGACTCCCCGATCGCACCGCGCGCCGGTGCGCCGCGTGCCATCGAAACGCTGCCGCGGCCCGGGTTGTCCGCCGCCGCGGACCTGCAGCGCGAGGTGGAGCAGTTCCTCTACCGCCAGGCCGAACTGCTCGATGGCAAGCACTGGCAGGCGTGGATCGACTGCTTCGACGATGCCGGCGTGTACTGGATGCCGGTCGCGCCGGAGCAGCAGGACTGGGAAGGCTCGCCCTCGATCTTCGCCGAGGACAAGCTGATGATGGAGATCCGCAAGGGCCGCGTCACGCATCCGAACGCCTGGTCGCAGGCGCCGCAGTGGGCGACCAACCACCTCGTGAGCCACGTCGCGCTGGAGTCGTCCGACGCGAACGCGATCGTGGTGCGCTCCCGCTTCCACATGATGGAGTTGCGCCGCGACGAGATCCGCCATTTCGGCGGCAGCTACCGGCACACCCTGGTGCGCGACGGCGGCGGCGCATTGCGCATCCGCCTGCAGCGGGTGGACCTGTTCAACGGCCAGGCCCCCTTCGACTACGTCCTGCAGATCTGGGTTTGAACATGGGCGCGCCGGCAGTGCGCCTCACTCCATGGGGATGCCCGCCTCCTTGATGACCTTGCCCCACTTGGCGAGGTCGGACTTGATCACCGCGGCGTAGTCCTGCGGCGAGCCACCCTGGATCTCGATGCCGGCGGCCTCCAGCTTGGCGCGCACGTCCGGCAGCTTCAGGGCAGCATTGATCTCGGCGTTGAGCCTGGCGACGATCGCCTTCGGCGTCCCCGCGGGGGCCAGGAAGCCGCCGTTGGTGTTGGCGTCGTAGCCCTTGAGGCCCTGTTCATCGGCCGTGGGCACGTCGGGCAAGGCGGAGGTGCGCTTCAGGGTCGAGACCGCGATGGCGCGGGCGTTGCCGCCCTTCACCTGCGACTGGATGGCGCTGATGGTGTCGATGTACAGGGCGGTGCGGCCCGCGAGCAGGTCGGGATGCGCGGCGGAAGAACCCTTGTACGGAATCAGCTGCATCTGCGCGCCGCTGGCCAGTCGAAACATTTCCGCGGCCATCTCCTGCGCGCTGCCACGGCCCGAGGTCGCGACCTGCGCCTTGTCGGGATGTGCTTTCAGCCATGCCACGAACTCGGGCAGCGTCCTGGCCGGGATCTGCGGGTAGATGGCGAACACCAGCGGCACCACGTGGGTGTAGACGATGGGCTCGAAGCTTTTCTCCGGGTCCCAGCCCAGGTTCTTGAACAGGAACTTGTTGGTGTTGTGGCTGCCGCCCACGATGCCGATGGTGTAGCCGTCGGGCGCCGACTTGGCGAGCACGTCGGTGCCCAGGTTGTTGGAGGCGCCGGGCCGGTTGTCGATGACGACCGGCTGCCCCATCGAGGTGGCGAGCTTGTCGCCGACCACGCGGGCAATGAGGTCGATGGCACCACCGGGCGGCGCCGGCACGATGACCTTGATCGGACGCGTCGGGTAAGCCTGTGCATTCGCGAGGGAAGGCACCACGGCGAGCGTGGCCGAGAGGGCCACGGCCTGGAAAACGGAAGTGAGTTGCACGCTTGTCTCCTGCTGGGGGATGGGGATGCGGGGCGGGCTCAGCCGCGCCCGGCGAAAGGCATGCGGCTGGCCATGACCGTCCTGCCGGTGACCAATGCGATGCGGGACGGCTTGCCGGTGTTCACGGCCAAACCCTTCTCAGGTGGTCAGGCTCATGGCCGGACGCGCGCCGGCCAGGGCCTGGGCCAGGCTGTCCAGCACCATCCGGCCCATGGCGGCGCGGGTCTCCCAGGTGGCGCTGGCGCGATGCGCCTGCAGCGTCACGCGCTCGGAGCGGCGCAGTGCCGGTGGCACACGCGGCTCGTCGACGAACACGTCGAGGCCGGCGCCGGCGATGTGACCGGCGGCCACGGCCTGCGCCAGGTCGGCTTCGTTGACCAGGCGGCCGCGGGCCACGTTGACCAGGAAGCCGCGCGGGCCCAAGGCGTCGAGCACGGCGGCATCGATGATGCCTTCGGCCTGGTCGGCCGCCGCGCACAGCACCAGCGCGTCGGCGCCGCGTGCGAGTTCCAGCAGCTCGGGCACGAACCGGTGCGCGACATCGTCCATGGCCCGCAGGTCGGTGTAGCTGATCGTGCAGCCGAACGCGGCGGCGCGCGTTGCCACGGCCCGGCCCACGCGGCCCATGCCGACGATGCCCACGCGCATGCCGCTGAACCGGCGTGCCAGCGGGATGGCGCTGGGCTGGGGGCGCAGCTCCCATTGCCCCTCGCGCACGAAGCGGTCGCCGGCGCACAGGTTGCGGCAGGCCGCGATCAGCAGGCCGATGGCCAGGTCGGCCACGTCCTCGGTCAGCGCCCCCAGGGTGGCGGTCACCGGCAGGCCGCGGCTGCGGCAGTAGGCGAGGTCCACCGCGTCGGTGCCCACGCCGTTGACGGCCACCACCCGCAGCGCGGGCAAGCGCTCGAGCATGGCGAGCGAGATGCCGGTATGCCCGCCGGTGATCACACCCACGATCGAGGCGGCGTGCTCGCGCAGCAAGGCCTCGGGGTCGCTGGCCTCGAAGTACTTGTGCACGGTGTAGAGCGACGCGAGCGTCTCGTTGATCTCGGGCACGAGGATCGGATTGAGCTGCAGGACCTGGGGTTTCATGGGACGTGTCCTGAATTTGATTGATCGCATGGTCAATCTTGATCTACAGTGTCAACATAAAAATCAGCTTCCCACCATGGCCTCCTGGATCCCGATGGACGAAGCGTGCCGGCGCCTGGGCGTGCGGCCGCAGACCGTGTACGCCTACGCGAGCCGCGGCAAGCTGGAAGTCAGCACCGACCCGGCCGACACGCGCCGCAGCCTCTACCGCGCCGAAGACGTCGCCGGGCTGGCCCGGCGCAAGCAGGCCGGCCGCAAGCACGAGACCCTGGCCGCCAATGCGCTGTTCGGCTCGGAACCGACCATCCCCACGGCGCTGTGCGCGTTCTTTCGCGGCCGTCCGTACTACCGCGGGCACGATGCCGTGAATCTCGCGCGGACCGCCACGGTGGAAGAGGTGGCCCGGCTGATGTGGGACGCCGCGCAGGCCGTAGACTTTTCGACGCCTGCATCCGCCCGCCCGGCCGCGCCCGGGCGGCTGGCGGCCTTCACCACCCTGGCGGGCCTCGCGGCCTCCGGGCATTCGACGGTGGGCCGCCTGACCCGCGTGCTGCATGGCGAAGGACAGGCCCTCGTGGGGCAACTGGCCAACGCCTTCGGTGCGCAGCCCGGGCGCCAGCCGCTGCACCTGCGCTTCGCCAAGGGCTGGAGACAGCCTGCGGCCGTGGCCGAGCTGCTGCGAACGGCCATGGTTTTGCTGGTGGACCATGAGTTGACGAGTTCCGCCTTCGCCGCGCGCATCGCCGCGTCGACCGGCGCCTCGTTGCCGGCCTGCCTGGTCGCGGGGTTGACGACCTTGTCCGGGCCCTTGCACGGCGATGCGTCCCGCCGCGTGCAGGCGCTGTTCAACGAGGTGGAGCGGCTGGGCGAGGACCAGGTGGTGGCGCACTACCTCTCCACCGGCGTGCCGCTGCCGGGCTTCGGCCACCATCTCTATCCTGATGGGGACCCGCGCGCCGCAGCCCTGCTGGCCTTGTTCGAGCCGCCGGAGGCGATCACGCGCTTCATCGGCAAGGTGACGGACCTCACCGGCCTCCAACCCAACGTCGACGTCGCCCTGGCCGCGCTGGTGGCGCACCTGCGTCTGCGTGCCGATGCGGCCTTCGGCTTGTTCGCGACCGCGCGCAGCGTCGGCCTGCTGGCGCACAGCCTCGAGCAGCTGGGCGTCGCGCAAGTGATCCGGCCGCGCGGCCGCTACATAGGACCGATGCCGGAGGCGGCTGCGGGTGGCCGCCCCTAGAACTCCGCGGCGTCACACCTAGGTCCAATGTCCCCGGGAGCCCCGTCACGCTGAAAATCGGGCGCGTGAAGTCGCACCTGCCAGCGCCGGTGAAGAGCGCGCTATTGCACAGCCGCCCCGCCTGGCGCTGGATTCTGGGTGCCGCCGTCGCACTGGCCCTGGTCCTGTTCCTGGTCGTGGGCCGCATGAGCCCGCTGCCGCCGCGCTCGCTGGTGATGAGCACCGGCGCCTTGGATGGCGCCTATCACCTCGCGGGCCTGCGCTACCAGCGCCTGCTGGCAGCCAACGGCGTGCAGCTCGTACTGCGAACCAGCGCCGGAAGCATCGAGAACTTCGATCGGCTGCGAAACGACGCAGTGTCGGTGGCTTTCGTGCAGGGCGGCATCGCCACGCAGGGGGCCGAGACGGCGCAAGGAGAGGTGCCCTTGCGCGCGCTGGCGAACGTGGCGTTCGAGCCGGTGTGGATCTTCACGCACACCATCGACGTGACGCAGGGCCTGCGGGCACTCGCCGGCAAGCGCATCGCGGCCGGGTCGCCCGGCAGCGGCAACCTCAAGCTGGCGGTGGACCTGTTGCAGGCCTACGGCGTGGGCCTGGGCGCGAGCGACGGCACGTGGATCGCGCGCGACGGGACGGTCCTCACGGCCGACGGCGGCATGGCGGCCGCCGAGAAGCTGCAGCGCCACGAGATCGACGCCGCCTTCATCGTTGCCGCGCCCGCGGCCCCGGCCGTGCAGCGGCTGCTGGCCGATCCCGCGATCAAGCTGGCGTCGCTCGCCCAGGTGGAGGGGCTGGCGCGCCGCTTCGGGTACCTGCAAACGGTGAGCCTCAAGCGCGGTTCGGTGGACCCGGCGCGCGACCTGCCGGCGCGTGACATCACGCTGCTCGCGACCAATGCCAACCTCGTCGTGCGCGAAGACCTCCATCCGGCACTGGCGTACCTCCTGCTGGAAGCGGCGCAGCGGGTGCACCAGCCGGCCGGCCTGTTCGAGCGGCCGGGCGATTTCCCGAATCCGCGCGTCACCGACTTCGCGCTCTCCGACACGGCGGAGCGCTACTTCCGGAGCGGGCCGCCGTTCCTGCAGAGCTACCTGCCGTTCTGGATGGCCAACTACGTGCAGCGGCTGTTGCTGGTCCTGGTGCCGCTCGCGGCGATCCTGTTTCCGGTCGCGCGGCTGCTGCCGCAGCTCCTGGCATGGCGGCGCGAGTCGCGGCTTTTCCGCCGCTACGGCGAGCTCAGGTACCTCGAGCAGCAGCTGACGTCGCGCTCGCTGAACGAGGCAGACCGGCGCGCGGCGAGCGAGCAGCTCGATCGCATCGAGCACGACATCGCACACACGAGGTTCCCGCTGGAGCTGGCGGACCGCGTGTACACCTTGCGCCAGCACGTCGACTACGTGCGGGAGCAGATTGCGCGCGGCACCCGCACCTAGACATGCCTTCTCCGCACCCCAGCCGGATGCGGAGGACGCTCGCCGCGATTTCCTCAGGCGTCCGGCCGGGACACCGGGCTCAGCCCGCCCGCATGCTGGCCACCAGCGCGCCGAGCCGGGACTGCATGTCGGCCGCCTCGCGATGAGCGGGCCAGCCGTGGCCGGGCAGCACCCACTCGAACCGATAGGCCGCCAGCCGCGCGAGGGAGTCGGCAAGGGCGGTCCAGGAATACCAGCATGCGTCGCGGAACGCGACGAGATCCTGCGTGCGCATGCTCCAGGCGAGCGAGTCCCCCGTGAGCAGCACGCCATCCTCCAGCAGGAAGCCCACGCTGCCACGCGTGTGACCGGGCAGCGGGATCGCGAGCACGCCCGGCACGATGGTCTGCGCGGATTCGCCTTCGATCAGGTCGGTGGCATAGGGAGCGGCATGCCGATCCTGCTGGTGGATCCAGACACGTGCGCCGAAATGCGCGGCGAACTTGTCGGCGTCGGCAACGTCGTCCTGGTGGGACAGGAGGATGTGGCCGATGCCGCCGGCCCGCTCGAGCCACGCGACCAGTTCGCCGGCGAACCGCGGGGAGTCGACCAGAAGGTTGCCGCCCGGATGCGCGACGAAGTAGGAGTGCGCGCCGAAGGAGGACCGGGCGTTGAATCCGCACCGCCACACACGCTCCGTGATCGGCTCCGGAAAGATTACGCCGCCAGGGCGGGGCAGTTTCTCTTCCGTGCGTACGGAAGCGGTCGGGCAAACCAGCACGGCGCGCCAGGCCGCAAGCCGCTCCTGCGGCGTCCCGGGTTGCCGTGCGAAGACGCTCTTGCCGTTGCGCTCCACGATCAGGCCGGGCGCGACCTGGCATGCCGCACCGCAGTCGATGCAGGCCGTGTCGATGTACCAGTCGCCCGGCACCGAATCAGGATTGCGGATGCGCTTCATGGCCGTAGGCCCGTCGCCGGAGAAAGCCCGACGCCAAGGGTACCGTTTCTGGCCGGACGAAGGATCAGGCCCAGGAAATCCGATAGTCGAGGGAGTGGCCGATCCGCTGCGAGAAGCGGGCAACGGATTTGGCCGCCATCCGTTCGCTGACGCTCACCGGAATCTTCGTGATCAGCCAGGCCCCCAGGCCCTGGGGCTCGCCCTCCGGCTTGCGAAGGTGTGGGCTGGGCGAGTAGCTCACGTTCGCTTCCCGCCTGCCGGCCCGTTCCAGCAGGTCATACAGATCGCGGAACAGGATGTACGAGGTGTCGTTGCGGTGCGCCGACCAGTTCGCGACCGGCAGGAAGTCCACCAGGTGGATGAGCTGGTAATTCAGGGCGATCCAGAGATCGTCGCCGCTGATCGTGATCGGGGCGTTGTCGATCACCCGGTGAAAGGTGATCGAGGCGATGGCATCGGCGCGATGCGCGTTTTCCCGGAGCTCCCGGCGCAGCGGGCCTGCGTAGAGAAGCCGCAGCACGGAGGGAAAGGCCTCGGCCTGCGTCCATTCCGCCGGCGTCATCAACGCGCGCAGTGCCGGTATCTTGTCGGCTGTCATCGCAAAGGTGTTGGTGCCGGTTCCGAGGATCGAGTGCAGCAGCATCACCAGGGGGGACTGCTGGGGGTAGTGCTGCACGCTGTATTCGAAGCAGAAGTACAGGTGGTCCAGGAACGAGCCGTCGGCGTGCTCCACGTCGAAGTCGCACTCGTTCACCAGAAATTCCATCAGCGCCGGGCTCACGGCAGGCAGCGGGTGCGCGGCCCGCGCCGCCGCGTATTCGGCCTGCACTTCCCGGGTGGCGGCGGCGTCCCAGCGGGCCTCCTTGCCCACCCGGGTGGTCATCACGAAGCGGGCGGCCTTGCCCTCGAGGGTCTTGAAGATGGTGCGATCGAGGTCGAAGTTCGGGATCGGCTCGACCCGCACCTTGCCGGTGTGCTCCAGGGCGGCACCACGGGCGATGGCGGCCTTGCGTTGGGTGGTGGGATCCGGGCGTTCGGCGGCGGACTGCTTCATGGACATCCTCGGCGAGTGCCCGGCTTTTATACACGACTGCCATGGGCGCGCGGCCCTCGGCTCGCCACAGGGATGGCGCATGCCGCGGGATGTGTCGCGCGCGCGCGATGCTGGCATCATGGGGCATGCCGCGCTTGACCCAGGCGATCCGCTTTTGCACGACTGCGGCGGGTCTGCGCCTCGCGTACGCCACGATGGGGGAAGGGCCTCCGCTGCTTCGCGCGGCGCACTTCCTCACGCACCTGGAGTTCGACCTTGACAGCCCGGTCTGGGCGCCGTGGCTGGGCGAACTCAGCCGCGCGCACAGGCTGGTGCGCTACGACGGCCGCGGCTGCGGCCTCTCCGACCGGACCGAGTCGGAACTCTCGCTGGAGGCCTGGGTGGCCGATCTCGAAGCAGTCGCCGACGCGGCCGGTCTCGATCGCTTTGCCCTGTTCGGTTGTTCACAGGGCTGCGCGGTGTCGATCGCGTATGCGGCTCGTCACCCGGAGCGGGTTTCCAGCCTCGTGATCCTGGGGGGTTATGCGCGCGGCGTGATGCGCCGCAATCCCAGCCCGGAGCAGGTCAAGGAAGCCCGCATGATGCTCGAGCTCGTCGAGCTTGGCTGGGGCCGCGACAATCCTGCGTTCCGGCAGGTCTACACCTCTCTGTTCATTCCCGAGGGCACGCAGGAACAGGTCCGATGGTTCAATGAACTGGAGCGCCTGTCCACCAGTCCGGAGCACGCCGCCCGGGTGTTCGCCGCGTTTGGGCAGATCGATGCCACGGACCTGGCTTGCAAGGTGCGCTGTCCGACGCTGGTGCTGCATGCCCGGGGCGACGCCCGCGTCCCCTTCGAGGAGGGGCGCTTGATCGCCGGGCTGATCCCCGGCGCCCGCTTCGTGCCCCTGGACAGCCGCAACCACGTGCTGTTGGCGCATGAACCGGCTTTCGCGCATTGCTTCGACGCGATCCGGGCCTTCCTGGGGCAAGAAGAGCCACGAGGCAGCGGCCCGGGTGCTTTCCCGACCCTGACCTTGCGCGAACGCGAAGTGGTGGAACTGCTTGCGCACGGGCTCGACAACCTGCAGATCGCGGCCCATCTTGGCGTGAGCGAGAAGACCGTCCGCAACAAGGTGTCCGCGGTGTTCGACAAGCTGGACACGCCGACGCGGGCGCAGGCGATCGTTCGCGCCCGCGAAGCAGGTTTCGGCCGCACACCGCTGCCGCGCTAGGCGGCGCGCATCGGGACACGGGTCCCGGCCAACAGCGGCGCATTCCAGCCCAGGCGGGACATCTGCCTCCTGCGGCCGCGCGCCCGGCCCGGTTCAATGGACTGCATCGCCACCACGCATCGGGAGCAGTCCACCATGTTGCAAAAGATCCCAGCCGCGTTCTTCTTCCCCGGGGCGTCCCAGCCGCAAGACAGCCGCGGGCGTGTTGCAGGGCGCCTGGCCCGCTGGCTGGTGCGCTGCTGGCAAGCGCAGTGCCGCCGTGCGGAGCGCCCGCGCCGTTTCGTTCCCTACTACTGAAAGCGAGCCGCCGCGGCGGTGCCTCGGGTCGAGGTCATGACAGGCCGTGCGACCTCACGACTCAGCGTCCGGCCGGCACCCGTCCGAACACGGACTCCATCGCCATGCCGATGGAGACCAGTCGACGGTCGCTGCCGGCAGGGCCATCGAGTTCCAGGCCGACGGGCAAGCGGCTCGTCGCGCCGAGTCCCATCGGAATCTGCAGGCCGGGGATCCCTGCATTGCTCCCCGGGTCCGTGTTCTGGATGAACAGCAGGAAGTTCTCGAGGCTGCTCGCCTGCGGATTCGCGGCGGGAGCGATGTGTGGCACGGTCGGAAAGACCAGCGCATCCAGCCGGTTCGCCGCGAACGTGTCGGCGTACAGCTTGGCAAGGGCAGGGCGGTGCGTCTGCAGGGCCGCGCGGTAAACCGGTTCCGCATCCACGACCGTGTTGTTGGGACCGGGCAGCTTGCGCGGGATCACCAGGCCTTCGTAGGTGGCCTTCACGTCGGGGCTCGCGATCTGTCCGGCGAGCTGCTGGATGGTGATCCCCGTGCGGGAGCCGGCGAGGTAGGCGGAGACGTCGTCGAAGGCCTCGTAGAGCGCCAGCGGAAAGCCGACGCTCGCGTTCAATCCGGCGAGGTTCGGCATCTGCACGTCCACGATGGCGACGCCTGAGGCGCGCAGCTTCGCCAGCGCGGCGTCGAAAGCTGCACGCGTGTCCGCATCCAGGTTCGCGAGGAAGGGCTGCGCCACCCCAAGCCGCACGGAACGCAAGTCCGCTGCGCGCACGCTTGTGCCGCCTGCGATCACACGGTCCATCAGTTCGACGTCCGCCATCGCCACGGCCATCGGGCCGGCGGTATCGCGCGTATGCGATATCGGCAGGATGCCCGCGGCGGGATAGCGGCCGACGGTGGGCCGAAGCGAGGCGCAACCGTTGAGGGCGCAGGGAATGCGTACCGAGCCGCCCGTGTCGGTGCCGAGTCCGGCCAGGGCGATGCGCGCTCCAACGGCCGCTGCGGTGCCGGAGGACGACCCGCCCGCCATGCGCGTGGGGTCGTAGGCATTGCGCACGCCGGGTTCGGGCCCCGTGTTGTAGGCCGGGTTGTAGCCGGAGATGCCGAAGGCCAGCTCGTGGAGGTTGGTTTTTCCGAGCACCACCGCACCCGCATCGCGCAGGCGCCGCAGCACCGGCGCGTCCTCGCCCGGCATGAAGCCGCGCAGCGCCGGGGTGCCGCCGGTGGACGGCAGGCCTGCGGCCTGGATGTTGTCCTTCACCACGATCGGCACGCCCTGCAGCGGCAGGCAGGGCGCGCCCGAAGCGCGCCTCGCGTCGGCTTGCCGGGCCGCCGCCAGGGCACCGGTCTCGTCCAGCGTCACGAACGCGTTCAGGTTGGTGCGGGTGCGGGCGCGTTCGAGCGAAGCGCGTACCAGCGCCTCGCTGCTGGTGCGGCCGCTGCAGACGGCGCCTGCGGCTTCGCTGGCCGTCAGCTGCTCGAGAACCGGCGGTACCGACGGCGCCGGCGCTTGCGGCACCACGCCGCAGCCGGACAACAGCAGCGCCGCAACGGCAGCTGGCAGGGCGAGGAGGGTGTGGGACATGGGGCCTCCCTGATGCGGTAGCGAGGCATCATGCGGGCGGCGGTGGGTCGGGTCAAGCGCGCTTCCGGCGCATCACATGTCCGGAAGCGGCGTGCGTCGCAGCCGCGGAGTCCGGCATCATCCAGCCATGACCAACAGGCTGCCCCACGCCTTCCGCCTCCTGGCCGGGGCCAACCTGGGCGCCCAGTCGGCGGAGCAATTGAGCCTGGCCGCCGTGCCGCTGGTGGCCGTCCTCATGCTCGGCGCGGGTGCCGGCGAGATCGGGCTGCTGGGCGCCATGCAGACACTTCCGTTCCTGCTGCTGTCCATTCCGATGGGCTTGCTCACGGACCGCCTGCCGCGGCGCTGGGTGATGCTGGCGTCCGAAGCGGTGCGCGCCCTGTCCCTGCTGCTGCTGCTCGCCATGGTGGCCTCGGGCAGCATCAGTCTCGTCGGCCTGGCCGTGCTCGGATTCTTGGGTGCGCTGGGAACGGTCGGCTTTACCGTGGCGGCGCCCGCACTCGTTCCGGCGCTGGTGCCGCGCGAGCTCCACGCGCGCGCAAACGGGCGGCTGGAGCTCGCCCGCAGCGCCGCCTACGCCGGTGGGCCGGCGCTTGCCGGTGCCCTGGTGGCCTGGACGGGTGCGTCATCGGCTTTCGTGCTGGCGACGATGCTGTCGCTCGCCGCCGTGGCGCTCCTCTGGCGCGTGTCGGAACCGCCGCGCGCGCCCGCGCCTGCACGGGATGCGCTGGTCGAGATCCGCGAAGGCGCGCAGTTCGTATGGCGCCACGCCCTGCTGTGCCCCATCCTGCTTACCGGGATCGCCTGGAACATCTCGTGGTTCGCGCTGCAGGCCGCCTACGTGCCGTATGCCGTGCGCATGCTCGGACTGTCGCCGCAAGGGGTCGGCGCCACCATGGGGTGCTACGGCGCGGGCATGGTGGTGGGCGCCCTGTTCGCGCCGCGCGTGGTGGGTGCCATGCCGTTCGGGCGCGCCATCCAGCTGGGGCCGGCCGTGTCCGTTTTCGCCATCAGTGCGATGGTGGCCACCTTGTTCGTACCCGGCGCCTTCCTCGCCGGCCTGTCCTTCTTCCTCTTCGGCGCCGGCCCCATCATCTGGACCATCACCACGACCACGCTGCGCCAGGCGATCACCCCCGGCGCCATGCTGGGGCGCGTGGGCTCCGTATTCCTCACGGTCAACGCCGGTGCGCGTCCGGTGGGCGCGGGCATCGGTGCCATCGTCGGTGGCCTCTGGGGAGAGCCGGCGTGCCTGTGGCTGGCGCTGGCGGGTTTCGTGCTGCAGGCGGGCATCATCATGGCGTCGACCATGAATGGTCTGCACCGACTGCCGGCGGCTGCCGCGGCGCCGCCGGCTTAGCCCCAGCGCAGCGGTTTCCACGGCTCCGGGCCGCCGCATAACGAGCGTGCCGGTGTGGGCTCTTGCGCCGCTCTCGCATGTTCATCGCCGGCGCATCACAATTTCGCCGGCCACGTCCCGGCCTCCCACTTGGAAAGCTCCCATGTTCAAGCCGCTGCTCGTTGCCTTGGGCGTCCTGGTCACCACCCTGTCGTTGGCGCAGAGCCCGCCGCCCGCCGCGCCCAGCGTGCGCCTGCGCGGCACGATCGAGAAGATCGACACCACGACACTGACGATCAAGGAGCGCGGCGGCGAGGTCATCACCCTGGTCCGTCCGGCGGACATGGGCGTGACCGAGGTCGTGCCGATCACCCTGGCGGACATCAAGACGGGCAGCTATGTCGGCGCCGCGGCCATGCCGCAGCCGGACGGCACGCAGCTCGCGCTGGAGGTGCTGGTGTTTCCGGAGTCGGCGCGCGGCAGCGGCGAGGGGCACTACCCGTGGGACCTCCAGCCGCAAAGCACGATGACGAACGCCACGGTGGCCGACGTCGCTGCCGCGCCCGCCACCGCTCCCGGCGGACAGAAGCTCACGCTGCGCTACAAGGACGGGGAAAAGACCGTCATCGTTCCCGCCGGCGTGCCGGTGGTGACGTTCAAGCCCGGCAAGGAGGACGAGCAGGCGCTGCTCGTGCCCGGCGCGCGCGTCCTGGTGACCGCGCAGGAAAAGGACGCCCGGCCGACGGCCTTGCGCGTGCTCGTCGGCCGCAACGGGTTCGCACCGCCGATGTAAGCGGCCCCGGCCCTAGCGGGGCCGGCCGGTCTCGGCGTCGAGCACCACGAGGCGCAGCTCGCCGGCCGCGGTGAGCATCCTGATGCGCCAGACCAGCTTGTTGTCCACGTGCACGCCATGCTCCACCGCCAGCACGCGACCCGGAGCCGCCCGCTGAGCCAGGGACACTGCTTCGTCGCGGCTGATCTCCGCCCACGCGGAGGGCAGCAGGAATCCCAGCGCGAGAACAAGGGCGGCGCTGGTGCGGACGATGCGTGGCATGAGGGACTCCTTTCCGAGGTCACCTTCAGGATAGCGAGCCCCTCATGAACGATGGATGAACGGCCTTCCCATCGGTTGGCCCGTCATTCGTCGCTGACCTGTGCTGGCGGCGGCGCGTTCCTCGCGAGCACCAGGCATGTCACCCCGAACAGCACGTAGCCCAGCGACACGGTGGGTGACACGGCCCAGCCCAGCTGGGCGCCGTGGATCAGGCCGATGAAGGCGAGCACCGCCCCCGCGAAGGCCCAGGCGGCGGCCGTCTTCAGGCTGTTGTCGATGATGAACACCGCCATCGCGCCCAGCACCATGCCCGCCAGCACCGAGCCGCCGCCCACGGTCTCGAGTCCCTTGTAGAGCACGCCGGTGCCGGCCAGCTTGTCGAGCCCGACCTGCGCAACGGAGGTGCCCGCGGCCGCCAGCGCGCCATCGACCTGCGTCTTGGCCCACTCGGCGATGTTGGGGATCAGGGCCAGCACCACGGCCGGTGCATGGCGGGCGGGCGAGGCCTGGAAGGCCTGCGCGCCGATGACCAGTCCGATGTACAGGAGGATGGGCAGGATCGCCACCAGCGGGATCAGCGCGAGCAGCAGCGCGGTCAGTCCGAGGAAGCAGACCAGCCCCATCGCGATGCCCGTGGCCAGCGAATAGCCGATGCGCCCGCCCACGGCCTTCCAGCCCGGGTGGCCGATGTAGACGGCGGGAGGGAAGGGGCTGCCCAGCATGGAGCCCACCACGGCCCCGACGCCGTCGGCCAGCAGGATTTTGCGCAGGCTGTAGTTGTCGCCGGCCGCCGAAGCGCTCTCGACGTTGTTCATCCCCTCGGTGAAGTTGTAGATGCCCAGCGGGATGGCCGTGACCAGCAGCGGCGCCACCTGCGCCAGCCCCAGCCAGACGTCGTTCGAAAACACCGGCACGCGCAGCCCGAACTGCTGCAGCGACTGGCCCACGGCGGCCGGCTGCACGTAGTTGCTCCAGCCGGCCAGGGAGACGGCCCAGCCGATCGCGGCGCCCACGAGCACCGCGATCAGTCCGCCCGGCAGGCCGCCAGGCATGCGGATGTTGGCGGTCCACGAGACCAGCACGATCGCGAAGCACACGAGGCCGATCCAGGGCGTCTCCCACATCTGGAAGGCCGGGCGCATCGAGATGAAGGCGACCGAAATGCCGGCCAGCGTGCCGAGCATCGCCGCGCGCGGTGTCAGCGCGCGGATGAAGGGCCCGACGAAGGCGCCCAGCAGCACGATTACGCCGATGATGAAGCACCAGGCCAGGCCGGCCTGCCATGCGACGATGGGATTCTTCGTCGCCAGGTAGGTCGGCAGCATGATCAGGAAGACCACGATGAACATGTGCGGAACGCTGGGGCCGTATGGCATCGCCGTGACGTCGCTGCGTCCCTCGGCCTTCCCGAGCTGCCAGGCCAGGTAGGCATAGAAGAGATTGCCCAGCGGCAACGCGATGCCCAGCGCCGGCAGGATGCGTCCGAACACGGTGTCCGCCGGCAGCTGCACCACGCCGAGGCACAGCCCGGTGAGCACGATCACGTTGAGCAGGACATTGGTGAACAGGCCGAAGAAGCCGTTCCAGTCGCCGGCTACCCAGATGGGTGTGCTTCCGGTGGCCGCGGAGCCCGAGGAGGCCCTTGGCGGAAGGATGGGTGTGTCGTCGTGCTGGAGTTCCATGGCTTTTCTCCTGTCAATCCTCGATCCAGGTGCCGGCCCGCCCTTGCACGGCGCGCTCGATGCTTTCCGGGTTGGTGATCACGCCGCGGCTGCCGGGCCTGGCCTTCACGAACTTCAGCAGGGCCTCGATCTTCGGACCCATGCTGCCCGCCGCGAAGTGGCCCTCGGCGGCAAAGGCTTCCGCTTGCGCCACCGTGATCCGGTCCAGCCACTGCTGGTCGGGCTGGCCGAAGCGGATGGCCACGCGCTCGACGCCCGTGGAGATCATCAGCATCTCGGCCTTCATCTGCACCGCGAGCAGCGCCGAGGCGCGGTCCTTGTCGACCACGGCATCGACGCCGTGCAGTTCGCCGTTCGCAAGTTCCTCCACCGCGATGCCGCCGCCGCCGCAAGCGATCACGAGGACGCCTTCGCGGGCGAGCCGTTCGATGATGGCGGCTTCGACCACCTGGACCGGCTGCGGCGACGCGATCACGCGCCGCCAGCCGCGGTTCGAATCCGGCATCACGGTCCAGCCCAGCGTCGCGGCCAGGCGCTGGGCCTCCGCCTCCGTCATGAAGGAGCCGATCGGCTTGTCGGGCCGGGCGAAGGCCGGGTCGGCGCGGTCCACCAGCGTCTGCGTCACCAGGGTGACCACCGGCATGTCGATGCCGCGCCGGCGCAGCTCGTTGCCGAACGCGTTCTGGAACATGAAGCCGATCGCGCCCTGCGTGTCGCCGACGGCGTACTGCACGGCGACGGTCGGCACCTGCCCCTGCGCGATCTCGGAACGGCGCAGGATGAAGCCGACCTGCGGCCCGTTGCCGTGCGTCAGCACGAGGTTCCAGCCCGCTGCAACCAGGCTGCCCACGTGCGCCGCGGTGGTGCAGACGGCGTCGTACTGGTCGGCGAGCGCCGTGTGGTCGCCGTCGCGGACCAGCGCGTTGCCGCCCACCGCGACCACTGCCAGGGGTTTGCGGTTCATGCGGCCCTCGCTTTCTGCTCGATGTAGCGACGCCAGCCGCCGAAGCTGCTGATGTCGCGGCAGCCCTCGACCAGGGCGCTCTCGCCCAGCACCCCGAGCACCGTCGATCCGTCGGCCAGCTTCACCTTGCCGATGGCCAGGCCCGGGGGCTCGGCGAGCAGGATGCCGGCCAGCCCCGCGCGCGGCACCGACCACAACTCCAGTGCCACGGCGACGCCGGAGCCGTCGGTCACGCGGACCATCGCCGGGTGCTCGTCCTTGACCGTGTACAGACGGTAGGTGGGCTCGGTGCTCGCCTCCCGCACGAAGCTCGCACCTGCAGCCACCATGTTCGGGTTCAGCTTCAGCCCGCGCATCAGCGTGCCGTTGACCGCGAGCAGCGTCGGGCCGTCGTCGTTGGCGATGGGGCTCATTGCAGACCTCCGGCGAGCGCGGCGATCGCGTCGTTGAAGCATTCCATCGGGGCGGTCGTGATGCCCGCGCCGATCTGGCCGACGCCGGCCTGCCGGTGGGCGATGCCGGTGTTGATGATCGGCAGCACGCCGGAGTCGACCACCAGCCGCGCGTCGATGCCCGCCGGCGTGCCGCCGAAGTTCAGCGCCGGCAACGTGAACGCCGGGTTGCTGCCGAGGGTGATCGCCAGCATGCGCAGGCTGTTCGCCGTGGCGTCCGCCGGGGTGCCGCCGACGAACTGCACGATTGCCGGCGATGCCGCCATCGCGAAGCCGCCGAGCCCCGCGGTCTCGGTGATCGCCGAATCGCCGAGGTCGGCGGCCGCGTCGGCCACCGAGTAGCCGGGGAAGTAGAGGCCGTCGACCGGGTTGGCCGGCGCCTGGAACCACCGGTCGAAGGTGCCGCTGACGCGGATGCCGAAGTTCACGCCGTTGCGCGCCATCACCGTGACCATGCTGCTGTGCGGCACGCCATGCGCCGCGTCGAGCATCGCCTTGCAGGCGGCCATCGAGATGTTCAGGAAGAAGTGGTCGTTGCCGGCGACGAAGGCGAGGGCGCGCTGCACCGCACCGCGCGCGACGTCCGAGGCGAGCAGGGCGATCGCCAGCCGCTTGAACAGCAGGCTCGACGCCGCGGCGTTGCGGTTGTGGACCTCGTCGCCCATGTGCAGGGCCTGCGCGATCAGCGGCTTGAGGTCGGCGTCGCCGAGGGCGCGCACCGCGACCCGCATGGTCTGGAAGAACTCGCCGCCGAGCCAGCGCAGGCGCTCGATCACGTCCGGCCCGTTCGCGCCGAAGCGCAGCACCTTGCCCAGGCCCTCGTTCAGGTTGGAGTAGCTGCGGTTGCCGCGATCGGTGTTCTCCACGACCCACAGCGGCATCGAGGGGCTGATGATCCCGGCCATGGGCCCGACGGCGCCGTGCGCGTGGCATGGTTCGAGCGCGACCTCGCCGCTGGCGGCGAGCCGCTCGGCGCCCTCCAGCGATGCGGCCCAGCCCTCGTAGAGGATCGCGCCGGCGATCGCGCCCTTCTGGGGGCCGCACATGTCCGCCCAGGCGATCGGCGGGCCGGCGTGCAGGATGCGCCGCTCGCCCCTGGCGAGCGCCGGCAGCGTGTCGCAGGCAAGCGCCAGGTCCACCAGCCGCGGCTGCGCGGCGAGGTAGCGCTCGTAGGCGACCCGGTTGGCCTCCTCGATGCGGGGCTCGCCGACCAGGTTCGCGAGCTGCCAGCCGCGCTGGGCGTCGGCGCCGGCAGGCGGGGCCCACGCGAGCTGCGTGACCTTGCCACCCGCGGCGGCGATGTTGTCGGCAAAGCCCTGCAGGCCGACGTTGGCCACCCGCAGGTCCTCGGCGAAGAGCTTCTTCATCGCGCGGCCTCCCGGCGTTCGGTCAGCAGGATGGCGGACCAGGTGGCCGCTTCGGCGTTGGACGAGGCGACGAGCACGCCGGCGGACTTGAGGGCGGCGACGATGCCCGCGCGGTCCTGCGGGTCGTCGTCGGTGCCGCAGACGTGCGCGATGAAAGCCACGCTGCGTCCTTCGGCGCGGGCCCTGGCCTTGGCGTTGCCGATGGCGGCCAGGAGCCCGGCGGCCGGGTCGGCGGCCGAGCCGTAGCCCAGCACCACGTCGAACAGCACCACCGCGGTCGTCGGGTCGGCCACCTCCTGGCGCACCCGCGCGTCGCGCAGCGACGGGTCGATCATCGGGTGCGGGCGTCCCTGCGTGAACGCGTCGTCGCCCATGTCGATGATGGTGTGGCCCTCGCTGTGACCCGGGGACGCGAGCCTGGCGTAGCCGGCGGTCGGCGTGTTCGAGCAGCCGGTGAGGCCCGCGGCCGCGTGGACCAGCTGGGCCTCGAAGCAGAACGTGCCGCCGGAGTAGACGCCCCGCACGAAGCGCTGGCCGGACGCCATCGCCCGCGCCAGCTCGCGCAGGCGGTGGCGCGTTTCGGCCGGCACGGCGAGTTCCCCGGGTGCCGGCGCGCGGCCTTCGGCCAGTGCCACGGCGAAGCCGGCGGCCTGCGCGAGGTTTGCGGCGCCCCACACGCCCGGGCGGGTGATCGTCGCCGGATCGGCTCCGAGGAAGATGGCGACCACGGGCTTCGCGCTGGCCTGCGCCGCGGCGAGCACGGTCTTGGCCACCGCGGGCGCCGGCGGCTTGGAAACCAGCACGATGACCTTGGTCGCCGGATCCTCGGCCAGCGCCTCCAGCCCGTGCAGCATCGAGATCCCGCCGATGGCGGCGGACAGGTCGTGGCCGCCGGTGCCCAGCGCCTGCGACACGCCGCCGCCCAGGCGGTGGATGCGCACCGTGACCTCCTGCGTGCCGGTGCCCGACGCGCCGACGACGCCGATCGCTCCGCGCCGCACGACGTTGGCGAAACCCAGCGGCACGCCGTTGACGATGGCGGTGCCGCAGTCCGGGCCCATCACCATCAGGTCGTGGTCGCGCGCGTAAAGCTTGAGCGCCAGCTCGGCCTCCACCGGCACGTTGTCGCTGAAGACCATCACGTCCATGCCGAGGCGCAGCGCCTTCATGGCTTCGGCCGCCGCATAGTCCCCGGGCACCGAGACGAGCGCGAAGTTGAGGCGCGGGTCCTTGCTGACCGCCATCTGCAGGCTGGTGACGGGCTGCGGCGCCGGTGCACCGTCTTGCGCCGTGCCGCCGCCGGCCTTGGCCCGCAGCAACGCGTCGGCCTGGGCCAGCGCCTGGGCGCAGGCGGCATCGCTGCCGCGCACGGCGACGAGCAGGTCGTTGGGCCTGACCGCGAAGCTGCCGAGGCCGGCCTCGGCGAGGTTGGCGACGTTGGTGGCAGAGGCCATCACCACGGACGCCGCCTCGACCCCTTCCACGGCGAGGATGCGGGCCGAGACCGTCATCAGCGACACCGAATCCTTGTAGAGGTTGGGGTAGGTGCGCGACTGCAGGCTCATGCGCGGACCCTTTCACGCGCGATCAGGAGATGGCGGCAGCCGGCGACCAGGCCGAGGGCGGCGTCCGCTCCGGACGTCGCGCCGGCGGCCAGCACGCGGTGGGTCGCGCCGGCGAGCTGCGCTCCCGACAGCAGGGCCGCGACGAGTTCGTGCAGGGCGCGCCCCGGCAGGCCGAGCGCCGCCTCCTCGATCAGGTGCCGGCTCAGGCTCGTCGTCGTGGGCAGGGCAGGGGCGAGGGCCCGCGCCAGTCGCTCGCGCAAGGCGGTGCAGCGGATGCCAAGCGCCGTCAGCAAGCCCACGAGCACATCGTCGCCGCTGGGCGTGAGGCCGGGCCCGCGGCCGATGGCCCGTCGCGCGGCCTGGTCCAGCGCATCGTCGTCGGCCAGCGCGTGGCACAACTCCCGTGCCATGCCCGCCGATCCGGCCCAGGCCCGCGGCAGTGCGGCGGCTTCGAGCTGTCGCACCCGGGCCTGGAGACCCGGCGCCGGGGCCGGCCACGCGCCGGGGACCCAGCGCGTCGCGGCACGGCAGTCGACCACCGCGTCGCCGGCGATCAGGTGGCCGGCGCGGACTTCCACCGGATCGCCCGTGCGCACGGCCGGCAGCCCCGGGCTGTCCGCCGCGAGCCGGATGCCCGATGGCTGGTCGGGGCGGTCCTCGGCCAGCAGCGTCCACCAAGCCTCGCCGAGGCGCAGGTTCACCGCGCCGGCGAACACGCCCTGCACGACGCCGCGGCGCGGTGTCCAGACATCGATCCTGCAGCCAAGACAGCAGGCGCGGCGCACGGTCCGGGCCTCAGCGGTTGGTGGCGGCGAGGAAGCGTTCGGCGTCCGAGACCCAGCCGAAGATGGCTCCCTGCGCCTTGATCATGTCCAGCCCCACCCGCTGGAACTCCGGGAAGTACGAGGCGACGCAGTCCGACAGCACGACGCACTCGTAGCCGCGGTCGTTGGCCTCGCGCACCGTCGTGTGCACGCAGACCTCCAGGGTCACGCCGCAGACGATCAGCGTCCGGATGCCGCGGGCGATCAGGATCTGGTGCAGGTCGGTCGCGTGGAACGAGCCCTTGCCGGGCTTGTCGATCACCGGCTCGCCGGCCACCGGGTAGAGCTGGTGGATGATGTCGTGCCCGATCTCGCCGCGCACCAGGATGCGGCCCATCGGCCCCGGCTCGCCGATGAAGGTCTTGCCGCCGCGCGTCAGCTTGGCGGGGGGACAGTCGGACAGGTCGGGCCGGTGGCCCTCGCGCGTGTGGACCACGAACATGCCCATGCGCCGGGCCTGTTCGAGCACGCGGCGCGTGGGTTCGACCGCCGCGAGCAGCAGCGAGGTGTCGTTGCCCAGCTTCTCGCCGAAGCCCCCGGGCAGGACGAAGTCGCGCTGCATGTCGATGATCACGAGGGCCGTGCTGGCCGTGTCGAACGCCAGCTCGAAAGGTTCCGCCTGGATCCTGGTCTTCATCGGACGCTCCTCGGCCCGGGGCAGAGCGGATGAAACGACCGGGCCGGCGCATCCAACCACGCGGGCCCGCTGCATGTTGCGGGCCAGGGAACATGCACCCCCGATGCTCAGGAGGATGGCCCAGCCGCGCCAATGGGACCTTGGGCCAATAGGATCGACGCACCCTCAACCGGCATCTCGCGGCCGAGGGGTGGACTAAGCCGCCTTCCTCAGAGGCCCGGTTTCGCCTCGCTGGCTTTGGGGCACTGCGCCGCATTGCGCGACCTGGCGGTGTCGAGGTCGCCATCGCGGTAGTGGCATTCGTAATCCGTCCCGCCCGGCACGTGGCCGACGAGACGTTGGACGTGCCCGCCCACGAAATAGTAGGTGGCCAGCACCTGCATCGATGCAGGACGGGCCGTGTCGCCGTACCACACACGCTGGCAGCCGGAGCCGCCGGCCGGCGCGCCGGCAGGGAAGGTGGCGATGTTCAGCCCCTGGCGCACGCCGAAGACGGCGCCGGCAGGCACGGTCGCAACTTCACAGCTGGCGGATGCAGATGCAGAGGAGGGTGCAGGAGCGGGCGCGAGCACGCCGGCGCACCCGGCGAGCAGAGCGAGGAGGGTGGCCGGGAGCGCGACGGATACGTTGGGCATGGGTGGCATGGAGGTTGCAGTTCAGGCGGCGGGTGGCCGATGGAATGCAGGCTAGCACTTCCGCGTCCCGCTGGGTGTTCGGCACGCCCATGCACGAGTTCGACCCCGACGGGCTCAACCGCCTCCTGGGCTCACAGGAGCGCGCCCAGCACCCGCGCTCCCCACTCCTTGATGCGTGAACGTGATGGGTACCACCGCCAGCCTGCGAGGGAGATTTCGTCGGACGCGGCGATGTCCCGCGCATACGCCGCTTCCATGCGCGCCGCGAACTCGCGACCGATGACGACCGCATTGACTTCGTCGTTGTCGAGCGCGCTTCGCCAGTCCAGGTTGCTGGAGCCGATGCAGGACCAGACGCTGTCCACGACCGCCGCTTTCGCGTGCAAGGGTGGGCCGCGGCGCTCGTAGATCTTCACGCCGGCTTCCAGCAGTGTCTCGTAATGGGAGCGACCGGCATGGAACGCCGCCGGCGAGTCGGACTGGCTCGGCAGGATGAGCCTCACATCCACGCCACGCGCGGCCGCACCGACCAGCGCACTCACGAGCTGCGGGTCTGGAACGAAGTACGCGTTGGTGATGTACACGCGCCGCTCGGCGTCCGCGATGGCGGAAATCAGGGTGAGGTACATCAGGCTGTAGTCGTCGTCCGGCGTGCTGCCGATGGCACGCACGAGGTCCGCCCCCCGCGACGCGCTGCGCTGCGGCGCACGCACGCCCGATGTCGCCGCGCCAGTCTGCTTGGCCCAGGTTGTTTCGAAGAGAGCCTCGAAATCCGCCACGACCGGGCCTTCGACGCGAACGTCGGTGTCGCGCCAGCCCATGGCCGGCGACGCTGCCGCGGATCGCCCGTGCAGCGACGAGCCGCTCGAATAGACGTTGCTGATGTTGATCCCGCCGAGGAAGGCGACGTCACCGTCGATCAACATCAGCTTGCGGTGGTCGCGGTGGTTCGGCGCCCACGCCTTGTCTCCGGCCAGCGGGTTGACGGGATTGAATTCGACGACCTGCACACCCGCTGCCTTCAGCCTGTCGAAGAACGGCTTCCCGGTGCTGAAGGCACCGACGCTGTCGTAGATGATGCGAACTCGCACGCCGGCGGCCTGACGCTGCACGAGAAGGTCGGCAAACTGCTGGCCGATGTCTCCGTCTTCGAAGATGTAGGACTCGACATGGATGTGGTCCGTCGCCGACCGGATCGCCGAGAACATCGCGGCGAACGTCGCCGGGCCGTCCTCCAGCAGTGTCACCTTGTTGCCCAGCACCAGCGGCGAGCCGCCGATCTGCTGCTCCAGGATCGTTTGCCGATCCAGGATGTCCAGGTTGCCGCTGGCGCCCTGGAGGTGGGCGACGAGCGCCGCACTCTTCTTCTGCGACAGCGGCCCCCACGCCGTCTGGAAGTTCGCGGCCTGTTTTTCATAGCGCTCGGACAGGAAACGCGTGTCGGGGAGCGTGCCGCAGGCACTGACGCCAAGCGCGACGCAAGTGACGGCGGCCAGGCCGAGGCCGCGCGCCAGGATGTCGCGTAGCCGTGATTGCCGTGCCTTTGTGGATCTCATGTTCAGCGCAAAAGCGCCGACCATGCCTCATCAATCGCTTCCGGTCCGCCCGACACCGTACAGACGCAGCTCGGCGCTTTGGACTACAACTCAGCGGTGACGCGGGACTACAGACGAGCTACGGCAACAACATGTAATCTGGCTTCATTGCACCTCGGTCCGGCCAGTTCAGGCATCCCAGGTTTCTCTACCTGATAACGATGCCGAAGGCCCGAATGCGTTCACCGCTCCTGTCTCCAACAAGTCTCTCCTCTCCCCATCCCCTGGACCATGGAGCCTTCTGGCTTCGTTCAGCCTCCTGGGTGATCGCATCCATCGCGGGCGCCATGGTGGCCCTGGCAAATGTGCCGGTTGGCTCATGGTCATCCGAACTGCCCCCTTCCGCTGCGGAGACGTCCCCGCAATCTCCGGGCGACTTGCAAAGTGCACGCAAGACGGAAGCGCTCGCTGCGCGCGTCAAGTCCGGCTGCCAGTCCTGCGGTGTCGTCGAAAACATCCGCAGGGTGGCCGTGGCGGGTTCCACACCCGCGGTCTATGAATTCACCATCCGCCTGCGGGATGGATCGACGCGGGTCAGCAACGACGCGAGCGCCCCCATGTGGCGCGTTGGTGATTCGATCATGCTCATCGGCGGCGACAAGCCAGGTTCCGGAGCCCGCGTTTCCCTCTGAAAGATTTCAAGCCGTGCTGCTGCGGCTGATCAGCGGCCGCCGCGTGCTCTGACGAATGCCGGCGCCCAACTGCCTCGATCCCGTGTTCCCGAATGAGAAGAGACTCCCATGAAAACCATTGCCAAGACCCTGTTTGCTGTTTCCGCCCTGGCCTTCGCCGCCCAGGCGCTGGCGGAAATCACCTTCCACGAAAACGAATCCTTCCAGGGCCGCTCGTTCACCTCGCAAAAGCCCCTGGGCAACTTCGAGCGCGCCGGCTTCAACAACCGGGCTTCGTCGGTGGTGGTGGTGGACCAGCGCTGGCAGGTCTGCGGCAAAGCGCGCTTCGAGGGCGACTGCAAGGTGCTGCGCCCGGGCCAATATCCGTCGCTGGCGGCCACGGGGATGAACAACCGCATCTCCTCGGCGCGCCCGCTGCGGAGCAACGAGCACGTCGCCGAGGCCGCCTACGCGCCGCTGCCCGTGGTGGCGCAGGACTACCGCCGCCGCAGGGATGAGCGCCTTTATGACGCCCAGGTCACTTCCGTGCGTGGCGTGGCCGGAACGCCCGCCCAGCGCTGCTGGATCGAGCGCGAGCAGATTGCCCAGCAACCGCAAGTGCAGCAACAGCAGGCTGGCCTGAACCTGCCCGGCGCGGCCGTCGGGGCCGTCATCGGCGGCATCCTCGGCCACCAGGTGGGCGGCGGCAACGGGCAGAAGATCGCTACCGTGGGCGGCGCAGTGGGCGGTGCTGCCCTGGGCGCCCAGTACGGTCGCAACGACCAGCAGGTTCAAGTCGCCCCCATCACCCAGGACGTCCGCCGCTGCGACAGCAACGCCGTCCAGGCCACCCCTGCCTATTACGACGTGACCTACAAGCACGGGGGCGCGGAGCACCACGTGCAGATGGCAACGCCTCCTGGCAACACCATCACTGTCAATCGCCGCGGCGAGCCGCGCGCCTGAGTCCCCTTTCCCATAACCAGAAGACATCCATGAACATCAACAAAGCCTTCGCCGCCATTCTTGCCACTTCCGTCATCGCCATGTCCGGCTGTGCCGTCTCGCGCGGCCAGGAAACGGTGGGCAGCTACATCGACGACACCGCGATCACCACCTCCGTGAAAGCGCGCTTCGCCGAGAACAAGAGTGTCGATGCCAGCAGCATCCGCGTGGAAACTCTCAACGGCACCGTCATGCTGTCGGGCTTCGCCAAGAACGGCACCGAAAAAGGCACGGCCGAATCCATCGCCCGCGGTGTCGGTGGCGTCAAGTCGGTGCGCAACGAGATCGCCGTGCGCCCTTGAGCCTCGAGCGCGGCGCAGGGCGTCGCAATTGCAAAAAGGGAGCTACGGCTCCCTTTTTTTCGGGTCCCTCCTGCTCACCACGTCTCCCAAGAGGGGAGCCCTTCCTACAAGGCCCGGTCGCCGGACGTGGAACAGTGGGAGCCTGATGCCCCCTACGACTACGCCTGCGCTCGCTGCGGCACGTTTGCCGAGCTGCGGCGCATCGCCGACCGCGATCGCGCGACGGACTGCCCGAAGTGCGGTGACAGCGCCACGCGCGTCGTCGCGGCCAGCCCGCATGTCGGCGGCATGAGCTCGCTGCACGAGCGGGAGACCGGCGATGGGCGCTATGCCCGGATGCGGCACGCGGCGGGGTGTGGCTGCTGCGTGTGATCGGGCGCCGGGGTGAGAGGCACGTCGTCCGCCCCTCACCAGCCTCTCCGCCTCCAGGTCGAAGTTCAATTCGAGTTTCAGCCCCAGCATTGGCGGAAGCAACACCGCCCGCGAACTCGTCAGCCAGGGGTGGACCGTGTATGGGCTCGCGCGCCGGCCGATCACCGATCTCGAGGGCCTGCACCCGCTGACAGCGGACCTGCTGGATCCGGCCAGCCTGGCCACGGCACTTGCCAACGTTTCACCGACCCACGTCTTCATCACCACGTGGTTGCGGCAGGCCGCCGAAGCCGAGAACATCCGGGTCAATGCGGCGATGGTGCGCAACCTGCTCGATGCGCTGTCGCCGCGGAAGTCGGTTCGCCACGTCGCCCTCGTCACCGGGCTCAAGCACTACCTTGGCCCGTTCGAAGCCTACGCAAGCTCCGGCACGCTGCCGGACACGCCGCTGCGCGAGAGCTAGCCACGCCTGCCGCTGGAAAATTTCTACTATGCGCAGGAGGACGAGGTGTATGCAGCAGCCGAGCGCGACCGCTTTACGTGGACGGTGCACCGGCCGCATACGGTCATCGGCATGGCAGTCGGCAACGCCATGAACATGGGCACCACGCTGGCGGTGTATGCGAGCATCTGCAAGGAGACGGGACGCGCATTCCGCTTTCCGGGATCCGAAGCCCAATGGAAGGGCCTGTCCGATGTGACCGACGCCCGCATGCTCGCCAGGCAGCTGGTGTGGGCCGCCGACACCGATGCCGCCCGCAACTAGGCCTTCAACATCGTCAACGGCGACGTCTTCCGCTGGAGCTGGCTGTGGACGCGGATCGCGGACTGGTTCGGCGTCCAGGCGGCTGGCTTCAGCGGCACCATTCAGCCACTCGAACCGGTGATCGCGCAAGACGTTTCTCTCTGGCGCGAGATCGCCCTGCGCCACGGCCTGTCCGAGCCGGAGCTCGATCGCCTGGCCTCGGCCTGGCATACCGACCTCGATCTCGGCCGCCCGCTCGAAGTGATGACGGACATGGCAAGGAGCCGCAAGCTGGGCTTTTCCGCCTGGCAGGCCGCGGACGAATCGTTCTTCGACCTGTTCGCCCAGTTGCGGGAAGCTCGCCTCATTCCGTGAGGAGCTGCAAGCCGGTCGTCTGACGCGACGCCGATGAACGCAGCGCGTCGCGCTGCGGGTCATCGAGTTCCAGGCCAGCGACAATCGCGGCCATGTCTTCCGGTGTGCTTCAAGCGGCGCTCGCGTACGCGATGTGGGGCCTGTTCCCCTTGTATTTCAAGGCCGTGTCGGCCGTGGGTCCGCTGGACATCGTGCTTCATCGCGCCTTGTGGACGCTCGCATTCATACTGATGGTGCTGGCGGCGCTGCGGCGCTGGGCGTGGCTGCGCGAAGCAGTGCGCCGTCCCAGGATCTTGGCCACGTTTGCATGCAGCGCACTGCTGTTGTCGGCCAACTGGCTGGTGTACGTCTGGGCGGTGAACAACGGCCGCGTGGTCGATTCGAGCCTGGGCTACTTCATCACCCCGCTCGTGAACGTGCTGCTCGGCTACTTCGTGCTGAAGGAGCGTCCGCGCCGCGCGCAGTGGTACGCGCTCGCGATCGCGGCGGCCGGCGTGCTGTGGCTGACCCTCATGACAGGCGTGCTGCCGTGGCTCGGGTTGATCCTTGCCGCGACCTTCGGAATCTACGGATTGATGCGCAAGACCGCGCCCCTCGGGGCGCTCGAGGGGCTGGCGCTCGAGACGCTGTTGGCCGCACCGCTGGCTGTCGGCCTGCTCGCCTGGCGCACGTCGCATCATGGCAGCGCCGTGGGGGACGACGTGGTGCTGCTGGCGCTCCTGGCGCTGGGAGGGCCCCTGACCGCGCTGCCGCTGCTGCTCTTCGCGGCCGGCGCCCGCCGTATCCCGATGGCGACGCTCGGCGTACTGCAATACATCGGTCCGACCATCCAGTTCGCGCTGGGCGTCTGGTTGTTCCACGAGCCATTCGGCGGACCGCGCCTGGTCGGGTTCGCGTTGATCTGGCTCGCGCTCGTGATCTACACCGCGGAAGGCTGGGTGATGCTGCGACGACGCGCGTCGGCGAACCAGCAGCCCGTTCAGACGGCGCCAGGGTCGCGGTGAGAGGGTGTGGGCAGGCGGCAGCGAGAACGCCGCACTGGTGCGGCGTTTTGCTTTGGGGGATCAAGAGCACCAAACTGAGTGACGCCGAGTGGACCGGCCTCGCGGCCGGCAATTTGTAGTGGTTTGGTCGACACCTTCGCCTGACGCGTGGCCCTGGCCTTTCGAGCTGCTCTCGCTGGAGGTCGGCTGCCTTTGGTCGGAGCAGCCGTGCGGAGAGCGCCGGTCTGAATGCTCAGAACACGAAGCGGAAAAGGGCGTAGAGCAGCAGCGAAAGGACCACGGATACTGCAATGGAGCCCGCCCAACCGAGCTTGTTGGAAAAGAAGAAGAACATGCAAGCATGTTGACCCGGTGACAGCCTGTCGCTGTCGGCATGGGGGCGTGCTTTGCAGTAAGACGGAGCCTTTCGCTCACGACGGCGGCCTTGCCAACCCCGGCATTCGCTTGCTAACGCAGCTTCGATCACTGCCATCTCCGCAGCCTCCATACCCATTGGAGGCGAGCGCGGAGACAGCGGCAAACAGGGTTCTCGCTAACCCCGGGTCCTGCGGTATGACCGGTCCTGCAGGTAGATGTTCACGAGCAGGAACACGCCGCCGAGCGCAGCGCCGATGAAGCAGACGATCGCCAGGCCGGGGTAGCCGAGCACGCGGAAGTCGGTGTCGACGCGCATCAGCAGCGCCGCGCCGATGATCAGCGCCGCGAGGACGAGGCCGGTGGTGACGCGGTTGGCGATCTTCTGCATGCCTTCGATCATGCCGGTGGCATCCGTGGCGCGGACTTTGATCTCCAGCTCCTTGTCCGCCACGGCGTCCAGGATGCGGTTCACGCGACGGGGCAGGCCGGCGGCGAAGCTCTTGAACTCCATCGCCGCCGTGAGCAAGCTCCCCTCCGTGGCCTCGCGCTTCATGCGCGTGGACAGGAGTTTTCCCGCATGCCGGCGTACCGCCGCATTGGGGTCGAACTGCGGGTCCAGCACGCGGCCGATCTCGTCCAGCTGCAGCAGCGTCTTGGCCAGCAGCGCCAGCTCGCTGGGCACGAAGAAGCCGCAGTCCGCGGCGACGGTGCTGACGTCAAGCAGCGTCTGGCCGATGCTCACATCCTTCAGGCCGCGGCCCTGCTCGCGCGCGACCAGAAGCCCCAGGCGGCGGCGGAAGTCGGTGGCGTCGGCCTCGTCGTTCTTCTCGCTCACCTGGATCAGCGATTCGGCCGCCTGCTCACTGCGCCCATCGCTCACCGACAGCAGGATCTTGAGCAGCTGCTCCTGCATGCCCGGCGTCGTGCGCCCCACCATGCCCAAGTCGAGCAGTGCCAGGCGTCCGTCGTCGGTGATGAACACGTTGCCGGGGTGCGGGTCGGCATGGAACAGGCCGTCCACCAGCACCTGCTTCAGGTAGGCGTGGAACAGCTCGTCGAGCAGGGCGGTGCCGTCGACCTCCAGCCGCGTGTAGCCTGAGAGCTTGGTGATCTTGGTGCCGTGCACGCGCTCCATCGTCAGCACGCGCTTCGTGCAGTAGTCGGGGATCGGCTGCGGCACGGCCAGGCGCTCGAACTCGCGCAGGCTGCGGCCCACCGCGACCAGGTTCTCCGCCTCGCGCTCGTAGTCCAGCTCCTCGTGGATGGAGACGCGGAACTCTTCCAGCATGAGCCGCAGGCGGTGGCGGCGGCCGACGTCGGTGTGTGCGTCGAGGAATTGCGCGATCTGCGTCAGCACGTCGAACTCATCGGCCACCTGCTTCCCGACGCCGGGCCGCTGCACCTTCACGACCACGGGCGTGCCGTCGCGCAGCGTGGCGGAGTGCACTTGGCCCAACGAGGCGGCCGCGATGGGCTCCGGGTCGAATGACTGGAAGGCCTTGGAAATGCGAACGCCGAGCTCCTCTTCGACGATCGCACGCACCTCGTCGAATGCGAAGGGCTTCACGTCGTCCTGCAGGCGCGAGAGCGCCTTGACGTAGCCGGCGGGCAGCAGGTCGGGCCTGCTCGATAGCACTTGACCCAGCTTCACGTAGGCCGGCCCCATCGCCTCGAGGTCGTCGGCCAGCTGATCGGCGCGCCGCTGTGCAGCTTCGTCGGCCGGGCCATCGCCGGCGCGAACCGCACGCCCGTGCTTCCACATCAGGCGGGCGATCTGCCGCCACCGCTGCAAGTGATCGATTTTGGTTGTCATGCGGCCGGGAACTTCAATGGGAGAGCCCGAGTGTCCCTATGCCAGAGCCGCCCCCTTATCGTCCCGTTGCCCGTCCGTGTGTCGGAATGTGGCACGTCGGGCGGGCCTGGCTCATCCTGAAAGGCACTGGCTACCATGCCCTCCGTCCGTGAACCGGCAACTTTGGGAGTGGGCGCATGCGCAGCGGAAAAGTTCTTCTTGATTTGCATGACGGCGTCATGACCGCGACGCTTCACCGTCCCGAGAAGCTGAACGCGATCGACAACGAGCTGGCGCGTGAGTTGTTGGACGCGATTGCGGCCGCTGGCAGCAACGAGGAAGTGCGCGTTCTGCTGTTGCGAGGTGCGGGCCGCGCTTTCTGCGCTCGACACGACCGCCGCGCGCGTGTGCAAGCAACTCGCCGCGCTCGCTCCGCAGGTGGTGCGTCGCTACAAGAAAGTGCTGAACGAGATCGGCCTGGCGTCGTTCCGAAGTGCGGTGCAGGCGGAGACGCAGGCGCAAAGCGAGCTCCAGGCGTAACGCCGCGGCGCAAGCTCAGGCGTTCTTCGTCAGAGGCTCTGACCCCGCAGGTGCCTTGCCGTCAGCGACTGCATGGGCCGGGTGATGTCGCGCATCGCTTGCATGAACACCTCGGCGCTGGGCGCAAGCGTGCGGCTCCTCTCGCGAACCATGCCGACGGGAATCCCTGACGGCAGATCGATCGGGAGAACGCGCAAGGAAGCGGGCAACTTGCCGAAACGCAGGATCGAGCCGTACATCACGGTGAGGAATGATTGGTTGGCCACCAGCTCACTGCGGACCAGCATGGACATCGTCGTGACCGTCGGGCCCGGCAGGCTTACGCCCTGCTGGCGGAACTGCTCCTCCAGGTGCGCCGTGACGGACCCGCCTGCCGAGGGTAGCGCCCAGGGGTGGGAGGCAGTGTCTTCCAGCTTGACGGTCTTCTTGCTGGCCAAGGGATGCTGCGCTCCCGCGACAATGAAAAGGCGGTCATCGAACAGCGGCTCGAACACCAGGTCGCCGCCGCTGGCCCCAGGATGCTCGCGGCCGATGCCGAGATCAACGGATCGGCCGGCGACCTCACTCGCCAACTTGCCCGATTCCAGTTCGGCGACCTGGAAGCGGAATCCAGGGCGATCCGTCCGGATCGCACCAATGGCGTGTGGCAAGAGTCCGGCGCACACCGCCGGCGTGCCGCCTAGCCGCAGCTCGCCGCGTTCCGCACCGGCCAGGGACTGCAGTTCGTCCACCGCGTGACCAAGTTCTTCGAAAACACCCCGGGCGCGACGCAGCAGGATTTCGCCCTGCGGCGTCACGCTGACGCCGCGGTTGTTGCGATCGAAAAGCCGGACGCCGAACGTAGCCTCCAGCTCCCCGATGGACTTCGACAGGGCGGGCTGCGTCAGGCCGACCTCGCTCGCGGCCCCCAGGATGCTGCCCGATCGCGCCACCGCCAGCAGCAGCCGCAACTCGCGCAAGGTCACGCGCCTGAGGACCAGATCCAAAGTATTCATAGCTACAACCTGCCGGTGATACCAGGATCCGTAGATGCGATACCGCAAGCATAGCAACGTGCGTAAGGTAGGGCTCTTGGCCGACCGACCCGAAGGAAACGTGATGAACAAGTTGCTCACCCTGTGGGCCGTCCTGATGGCGCCCACCGTCGTGGGTGGCCAACCCCTCGCCGGTGCGAGCGGAGAGCGGTCCGGCATCACGGCGTTGGCGCGACACGTGTTCGACGACGCCACCATGCCGGGAAAGGAGTTCCGTGTCCTGCAAACCACCTACGCGCCCGGTGGCCAGAACCCGAAGCACTACCATCCCTCGCACGTCGTGTTTTACGTGCTCGAGGGATTGGGCGTGTGGCAGGAAGAAGGAAAGGATCCGGTGACGCTCAAACCCGGCGAAAGCCTGCATGTGCGCCCGGGGATGGTTCACGCGCACCGCAATGCCAGCGCAACGGAGAAGCTGGTGTTTCTGGAATTCGTCATCGTGGACAAGGCGCAGAGAAGCACCGTCCCGATGCGATAGGGAGCCTCTCCCGGACGAAGCTTGCTATCTGTCGAAGGCAGTCGTCGGCGGCTCTTGGCAGCACTCGGTGACGTCGTCGGCAGCAGGAGCGATGTAGGTCAATCCTTCCGGCTCGATGCGCGCGGGCGCGGCGAGCCCATGCGGGCTGTGATCCGCCGCACCCAGGATGTGGGTCACCCGCCAGCCGCAGAACACCATCACGTCCGCGATCAGCCTGCGGTGACACCGCCACCAGAGAAGCTCCGAGCACATGATCACGGTGCGCGATGCCTTTGCCACGTGCAGCAGCGAATGCAGTCCTTGGGCGAACTCCTCCGACTGCAGATGCTGGGCATAGGCCCGAAACGAGGGGTGTCGCCAGGCACTGCCTTCCTCGTTCACGAGATCCGGACGCCGGCGGCCGCCCAGCTCCGGGAACCAGTGGTATGCGAGGCCTTGGCTGGCCAGCGATGGGCCGAGCGCTTCAGCTCCAAACTGTGGATGGCGGCGGGAACCGGGAAACCGCCTGACGTCGGCCACCGTCTCGATCGCGTGATCTCGCAGGATGGCGAGGAACGCGGCGAAAGAATGCGTGGAATGCCCGATGGTCCAGACCGCACCTTCCGCGGTGGCTTCGTGCATGTCTGGCCCGGACGAATCTGGCATGCGGCCATGGTACGTGGCCGCGCTGTCACGGGGGCTCTCAGTCACGGGCGACCATGCCAAGGGGCTCGACCGCGGCCTTCATCTACTCGACGCCTGAGCCGGCCCCGATGATCAATGCATCGGGTGACCCAGCCGGCGGCTTGCCCTCGAAATGGCGTAGTTGACCAGGCAGTACAGCACCGCGACGGCAAGGTACACGGGAACGAGCGAGCGGTAGTTGGCGATGAGCACCCTGGCGTTCTGCATCAGTTCGCCGTAGGTGACGACGTAGCCGAAGGTGGTGTCCTTGACCACGATCACCAGTTGTGCGACCAGTGCCGGGACGATGTAGCGCAGGGCCTGGGGAAAGACGACGTGGGCGAAGACCTGCGCTTCGGTGAGGCCCAGGGCCCGGGCCGCTTCCGTCTGGCCGCGGCGCACGGCGAGCACGCCGGCGCGGTACACCTCGGCCACGACGGCTGCAGTGCTGAGTCCCACGGGCAAGGTCAACATCCAGTAGGCACTGAGCTTGATTCCGGCCGACGGAAGGACGAGGAAACAGACGTAGATGAGCAGCAGGGTCGGCACGCCGCGCAGGAATTCGATGACCGCCACGGCCGGCCAGCGGACGAGCCGCAGCCGCGACAGGCGGCCGACCAGCAGCACCAGCCCGAGGACCAGCGCGATGGCCGCCGCCGCTGCCGCCGAGGCCAGCGTGCCGAGCAGGCCCTTGCCCAGGAAGGCCCAGGTCGTCTGCCAGGCGAAGAACTCCCAGAGTCGCCCCTCGAACTGGCCCGCGTCATGGAAGCGATACACGATGCCTGCGACCAGGACGAGCAATGCCGCCGCGGCGGTCACGCTCACGGCCCGGGTGACGGCCTGCGCCTTGTGGTTCAGGTCGCCGAAGAGGACGTCTTCCAGGGCGCGGCTCATCGCAGGATCCGCACCTTCCTGTCCAGGGTGGCGCCGGCCCAGGCAATGAGCAGGGCCGAAGCCAGGTACAGCGCAGCGGCCGCAGCGAACGCCGCGATCCCCGCGGCGGAGTCGTTGGCGATCTTCGCCACCAGCGCCGTGAGCTCCCGGCCCGGCAGGGGCACCTGGGAGGCCAGCGAAGTCGACAGCATCAGCGCGATGAGCAGCGAGGTCAGCGGTTGCACCACCGATCGCAGCGCTTGTGGCAGCACGATCGCGGAGATGACGACCCTCGGGCTCATGCCCAGGCTTCGTGCAGCGTCGACCTGGCCGCCGGCGACGGTGTTGATGCCCGTGCGCAGGTAGTCCGACGTGAAGGCGGAGCAAACCAGGGCCAGCGTCAGGATCACGCTCGGCTCATAGTCGATCACGACCTGGAGATCCGGCAGCGCGAACACGATGAAGATCAGCAGCGCCACGCTCGGGATGTTGCGGAAGATCTCGACGTAGACCGTCAGCACGAAACGCAGCGGCCGCAGCGGCAGGAGCCGGGCCACCGTCACGACGACGCCCAGCGCGAAGCCGGCCAGGAACGACAGGGCCGTGAGCTTCCAGGTAAGCAAAAGGGCCTGCCCGAAGGCGGCCCCATAGTCGGCCAGGAGCCGGGAGGCACCGCCCATCGGTCAGGGAAGCGGAGGCGGCGTCGGAACGTTCGTGCTGCCGGTGCGCTGCCCGATGGTCACCGTCCAGAGCTTGGCCCAGGTGCCGTCCGCCTCGATCTTCTTCAGGAAGGCATTGACGAAGGCCACGCCGTCCGAGCCCTTGGGCAGTCCGATGCCGTACGGGTCCTGCGGACCGAAGGGAGCACCCGCCAGATGCGCGTCGCCGGTGCCGAGGCTCAGGACGTTGAGCAGCAGGGTGTAGTCGGTCACGTAGGCGTCGACGCGTCCCTGGCGCAGGGCGTCGAGCGCTTCCTGGTGGGTCTGGAACTCCTGCACCACCGCCTTGGGCGCGAATTGCGCCAGGATCGCAGGCCCCGTCGAGCCCGCCTGGGTGGCGGTCTTCTTGCCCGCGAGATCGTTGTAGGACTGGATCGCCTTGTTGTTCGACTTGACCAGCACCCCCGCCTGCGAGGCGTAGTAAGGCCCGGCGAAGGAGATCTTCTCCGCGCGGGCCGGGGTGATGGAATACGTCGCCAGCACCATGTCCACCTGGTCGTTGATGAGGACCTGCTCGCGGGTGGACGACGTGACCTGCGTGAACTTGTACTTCGACCCGTCGCCGAGGATGTAGCGAGTCAGGAGCTGCGCCAGGCCCGCATCGAAACCGCGGATCTTGCCGTCCTTCTCGTTGAGCATCGAGAACAGGTTCGACGTCTGGGTGCCGCCCAGGCGCAGCGTGCCAGCCTGCTTGATCTTGCTGGCCCATTTGTTCGCCGCAATGGTCGCGGCATCGGCTACGGGGCCCTGGGCGACCAGCGCGTCGAAGGCTGCCGCGTCGACGGGTGTGCCTTGCGCGAAGAGGGGCGCACTGGCTGCCACCGCCAGTGCGGCCACGGTGGCTTTGAGGAGGGATTGAATCGACATGGAATTTCCCGATTGGTGTGGAGCGCCGACAAATGTATAGCAGTCCCGGGCGGGCTGTCGGGAGGGGATCGGACCGGCTGAGTCCGCAGCCAGGAGCAGACATCCCGCCTGCGTCCCCGTCCGATAATCCGCACCATGAATCCACCCTTCTCCGGCAGGTGCGCCTGCGGCTCGGTCAGCTACAGGTGCGCGAGCGAGCCCGTTGCGATGTTGAACTGCCACTGCAGCGATTGCCAGCGTGCGAGCGGGGCTCCTTTTGCCTCCGGCATCGTCGTCAAGACGGGGGATCTCGAGATCTCCGGCAGTCCGAAGGCCTACGCCGTCCGTGCGAGCAGCGGGAAGATGACGACGCGCGGGTTTTGCGGCGATTGCGGCACGCCCCTGTTCACGCAAAGCGAAGTCAACGCGCAGTTCACGTCGATCCGGTTCCCTACGCTGGACGATGCTTCCGCTTTCGCGCCGATGCTGGACATCTGGACGTCGAGTGCGCAGCCATGGGTGTGTCTCGACGAGAAGCTTCCACACTTCGCGGCGTCGCCGCAGGAGGCGGGGTGATTCCCGTGACCTGCTGAAGCGTCCGGCCAGGTGGTCGTTCAGCCGCCGTGGAAGCCCTCGAGGATGTCCTTCTCCGGCTTCTCCGGTTGGATCGTCGAATCGTTCGTGCGCGCAGGCGAATCGAGCTGGCGGCTTTCCTGCGCCGCTTTCTCCAGCTTGGCTTTCACTTCGTCGGGCGGTGTCGGATCGGCGTTGTTCAAGTCGGGCATGGCCTTCTCCGTGGTTGGACCTATCGTAGTTGCGGCCACGCCGCAGTGTTGTAGGTGATCGCCTCCGCCGCCGCGTCACTCCGCCTTCAGGCCGGCCTTGCGGACCAAGGCAGCATTGAGCGACACCTCGCGGATCACTTCCGCGGTGAACTCGTCCGGTGACATGGGCATCGGATCCACGCCAAGTGCGGCCAGCCTTTCGCGGACCTTCGGGACCTGGAGTGCCTTCAGCGTCTCGCGGCTGAGCCGTTCGACGACTTCGCGTGGCGTACCGGCCGGGGCAAAGAGCCCGAACCAGATCGGATACTCTGCGTCGGCGAAGCCGGCTTCGGCCGTGGTGGGCACATCGGGAAGCGTCGCCGAGCGCTTGGAGCCGTTGACAGCGAGCGCCACCAGCTTGCCGTCCCGGACCTGCGGAAGCACGAGGGCGACCGGACCGAAGAAGAAGTCCGCCCGACCGGCGAGGACCTCGGTCATGGCCTCGGCCCCTCCCTTCATCGGCACGTGGACGACCAGCACGCCGGCACTCGCCAGGAACCGCTCGGCGCTCAGGTGCGTCGCGGTGCCGACGCCGACGGAGGAGAAGTTCAGCGTATTCGGCTGCGCCTTGGCCGCAGCGACGAGATCCGCGGCCCGCCTCATGCCCTTCGCGGGCGACACCACCAGCACGCTCGGCGAGCTGCCGAGCGACACGATGGCGGTGAAATCGAGCACCGGGTCATAGGGAAGGTTCCTGTAGAGCGCGGGCGCGATGGTATGGGCAGCTCCGTGCGCAAGCAGCGTATAGCCATCCGGCTGCGCCTTCGCGACGACCGCCGTGCCGATGACGCCCCCGGCCCCCGCACGGTTCTCCAGGATGATGGGCTGTCCGAGCTGTTCGGAAACCTGTTCGAGCACGATCCGGTGGACGATGTCGGTCGAACTGCCCGCGCCAACCGGGACGATGGCGCGCAGGGGTTTCACCGGCCACCCCTGGGCCGAGACATTGAGTGCCGTGAGTGCGAGAAGAATCGGGATCAAGCGGTTCATGGGGAACTCCATCGGATTGCAGCGGATTCTGGGAGGGGAGCCCTGATAAATCCAATAGAGAGTTATTCTGGATATTGATGCCGGTTCGGCATGAGAGAGGCACGTCATGGACCTGCGTCATGTCCGGACCTTCGTTACCGTGGCCGAGCTGGGCACCGTCTCCAAGACGGCCGAGCGGCTCCATGTCGCCCAGCCGGCGCTTTCGCGGCAGATCGCCCTGCTCGAGGATGAACTAGGTCTGAAGTTGTTCGACCGGGTCGGCCGGCGGCTGCTGCTCACGAGCGCAGGCGAGCAGCTTCTCAACGACTGCCGTGGGCTGCTCAATTACGCGCGCGCACTGGGCGAACAGGCGCAGGTGCTTCAGCGCGGCGATGTCGGTGTGTTGCGCGTGTCAGCATCGCCCCATCTGATCGAGGGCATCTTCCCCGATTTCCTGCACCACTATGCGGCGCGCTATCCGAGCGTGCAGGTCAGGCTGGTGGATGCCGCGGCCGGGCCGGAGGCGTTTGCAATGCTGGACCGCGGCGAGGTCCAGCTGGTGCAGACCGTTGCCAGTGCCATCACGCCGAACGAGGAGCGTTTCGCGAGCCACGATCTCGCGCCCATGGAAATGCTGGCGGCCTGCCAGCCGAAACTGCGGCTCGGCAGCGATGGCAAGGTCGAAATCGCCAGCCTCGTGACTTACCCGCTGCTCCAGGCAACGCAGGACTTCGCGATGCGCAGGAACTTCGACGCCGCCTGCCGGCTTGCCGGCTTTACGCCCAACAACGTGCTGGAATGCCGCGCCCCTCACGCGCTGCTCGCCATGGCCGAAGCCGGACACGGCGTGGCCATCATCCCTTCGGCCCTGCGCATCCACCGGTACAAGATCCGTGTGCTGCGCGTGACCTATCGCGGCAAGGCGCTGAACGAGCCGCTGACGATGCTTTCGGACAAACGCCGACCGCTCCCGGTCTACGCCAAGGTGTTCTGCGAGATGCTCGCGGATCACGTCCGCAAGGGCTTCCCGCTGCCGCGCCGGTAGCGGGCATCTCGTCGACGACGCCAGCCGCACGGGGTCGGGCGAGGCGGCGCTACTTGCACCCCGCCGTCGCGATGACGTCCGAGCCCCGAACCGTTCGGCAGCTGCTGTCTTCGGGCCCTCGCACCATGAGTTGTGCGGAAGCGCCGGCGCGAGTGCTCGGGAGCGTGCGCGCGTCGCTTTGCCGGCGGCGCGTTTTGCTGAAGAATGCTGAACCCGTCCCCAGAGTCGCCGCCATGACAGCCTCGCACGTCAAGCGCATCTTGGTTCTCCTGGCCGTGAGCCTGGCGGGGTTGGTCGCTTACCTCCTTTTCTGGCCCGTGCCGGTGGAGCCCGTCGCCTGGCAGGCACCGGTGGCCCCTGGTTACGCGGGCGTGCATACAGTCAACTCGCGGCTGGCCAACCTCCGGACCATCGACATCGGCAAGGAGGTCGGCCCGGAACACCTGGCCTTCGGGCCCGACGGCAAGCTTTACGCGGCGATGGCCAGCGGCAGCATCGTGCGGATGAACGCGGATGGAAGCGGCCAGGAGACCTTCGCCAACACCGGCGGGCGCGTGCTTGGCTTCGATTTCGATGCGCACGGCCGGCTGATCGCTGCGGATGCCGTGAAGGGCCTGCTCGCCATTGGGCGCGACGGCAAGGTCACGGTGTTGGCCAACCAGGTCGGCCCCGGCGACCCGATCCGCTACGCCGATGCCGTGGTGGTGTCACCGGAGGGGCGGATCTACCTGACCGACGCCTCGACGCGCTTCGGCCCGGCGCAGTGGGGAGGTACGTTCGAAGCGAGCGTTCTCGACATCCTGGAGCAGTCTTCCACTGGCCGCGTGCTGGCGCACGACCCGCGCTCCGGAAGCACGGGCGTGGTGGCGCGCGGCCTCTCTTTCGCGAATGGCATCACGTTGTCGGCGGATGGCCGGAGCCTGTTCGTCAATGAAACCGGAAAATACCGCGTGTGGAAGATCGCCGCCGCGGCGCTGGACCTCGACGTGCGCCAGCCATCGTCGCAGGCACAGGTGTTGCTCGACAACCTGCCAGGCTACCCGGACAACCTGATGCGGGGCCTGGAGGGCAAGATCTGGCTGGGCTTCGCGAAGCCTCGCAATCCGGTCATTGACAACATGGCCGACAAGCCTTTCCTGCGCAAGGTCACCCTGCGGCTGCCGCGCGCACTGTGGCCAGTGCCCAGGACCTATGGGCACGTGATCGCGTTCACCGAGGACGGACGGGTCGTAGCCGACATGCAGGACCCGGCGGGCGCGTATCCGGAAACCACCGGGGTCACCGAGACACGGGAAAGGCTGTACGTGCAGAGCCTGCACGCGAAGGTGTTGGGGTGGCTGGCGCGGTGAGGGCGACCGGCAGCCGTCCCTTCGTGAAGCAATCCGTTCGATGATCAGCCCGCCGACGAGAGCCGGTGCGGCGGCAATCGCCGCAAAGAACGGGAACGCGAGCAAGCCGAACGGGCCCGGCCCTCCGTCCATGAAGACAAGCTGCCTGGCCGTCACCCCATGGTCTCCGTGCTAGGGACAGGATGCAAGCGCGTTCCCGTGGTCGCATGGCACCGCGCTCTCGAGGCGCGACAGCTCGTCGACCGCTTCGTCGGCGCACAACCGTTGCGTGCTCTGCTTGCCACGCGTGACTCTCACCCCTTGCATGAGCGCCGGCTTCTCTTCCTCTTCGTAATAGCTGAAGACCGAATGGATCACGGAGAACTGCCCCGAAGGAGAGGTCGGTTGCCAGGATGTGCGCTACGAGGGCAGGAACGTCAGGACGGGCAGCGCCATAGCGCTCAGTGGCCAGGCGGTGATGCGGCCGTGCGCGGACCGCGTCACTCCCTGCGGCCATGAGGGCTACAGGTTCAAGAGTGGGAAGGTGGAATACCGCGTGACGCCCGACGGGCGGCTGCTTGTGACCCAGGGCGCCACGGTCCTGGTGGACGAACGAGGGGAGTGGCAGGCGGCGCCGCCCCCGCAGCCTGGGCCGCCTGATGCCCTGGTACAGCGCCTCGGCCTGCAGCTGCGATCCGACTACGCGAGCGCCCGGGCCAAGCTGCTTCGCACGTCATGGAAGCCCGATGCGAACCGGGAACAGCCTGGTGCCGGCGGCGCGCGTGCGTACCCGCAATACCCCGAAATCGTGTGCGGCCAGGGCTACGACGCCGTCTGCAGCGGCCGCTTCGAGAAGGCGGGGGAAGCCATCGTCCTCTCCCTCGATCCGAGGACGAAAGCGTTGCGGGTCACGTCGATCGACCGGGACTGAAGGCGCGCGCGTCCGGTCCTGCCAGTCACTCCTGTTCGTCGTTGACGTGGCAGCTCAGGTGCGCGTACTGCCCGTCGGCCAAGGGCAATTCCTCGAGGCCGAATCCATCCCCGCGCAACTCCCCGGCGGCCCCGTACTTGCGCACTTTGCACTGGTTCTTCTTCGCGAAGTCTTCCAGCGCCCGCGTATCCCCCTGCAGTCGCAGCACGACGCCGGCGCCATCGTTCACACAGCAGCCGATGAACCGGATCTGGTACTCCTCTTCGAACAGGACGGCCTGGTGCCCCAGGATGGACAGCGGCTTGTGGACGACATAGAAGTCGCGGTAGTCGACGCGCCGCTGCGGCTTCGCGGAAATGATGCCGTTCTTCTTCAGCTCTCTGAGGGCAGCGCCCTCCTGCGCCACGCGTTTGAAGTCCGGGAGCGCGCGAAAGGACCTGAGAAGGGTTTGCTCCAGGTCCGCCGCGGCCACGGCCTGCGCCATGAGGGGCGGGGAGGCCGCTGTCATTGCAGCGGCAGTTGCGAGGAACAAGGCGAGTCGAAATTTCATGGTACCGCAGGCTTTGGAAGAGACCGGCGCCGATCCTAAGTGGTGGTTGTTGATATGCATACGATTGCTCGACGAGAAGGGCCGCATGTGCTGCGTGGTCGCAACTGCTGGCAGCTCTCTCCGCGAGGCCAGCGACGCTGGGAAGCGGAGGGGATCGTTCAGCGCGAGGTCGATGCGGAGGTCCCGCCGCGGGTGGAGCACCGCCTGAGCGATTGGGGTGAGCAGCTTTGCCCGGAGCTGGAGGGACTGCTCGGGTGGTTGCAGAAAAGACCGGAGACTTGAAGGGGAGAGGAGCAGCCGTGTTGCGACGCTCAGTGATCCGGGACCGGCCTGCCGTTCTCCAAGCGTTCACCGGGATATAGAACGACGATGGCTCGTTCGGCATGTCCTGCGCGAGACATCCACTCCCGGACAAACCTCTCGACCTCAGCGCGGCCGTCACGCATTCCGAGATCACGGTTGCGGGGCTCGTTTCCGCGGGAGACCAGTGCCGGGCCCAACGACCGATTCAGTTCTTCGAGCTTTTCTGCCTTGTCGAACCGGGCCCAGCCACTCTGGGACTTTCGCTCGGTCTCCTCCTGGTAGAGGGCGACTGGTTCGGCGAGTTCGACAGGACCTGTGCGGACGACGCACCGGAGTTCCGTGCACTCCATGGGCCAGCGCTTTTCCATGCGGATCTGGTACTGGTACTTCGCGGCAGTCCTGATTTCCGACACCGTGGCGCCAAAGGGAAGAGGGATCTTCACTGCACCGCCGGCGGGGAGTCGTAACTCCGTTTCGGAGGGGTTCCGCTTCTCGAAGCTTTCGTAACCCTTGACCCATGCAATCGTCAGCACCCCTCCGTTGGTCGCAATGAACTCGGGTACCTTTCGACTGCCTGTCCGTATCGCATCCACGCCATCGGAGGAAGGCCGGTGGGGGTAGTACACGTTCCAGGCGGCCAGCGCCAAAACTGCTGTGGTGAGAACAGCCCCTGCGCCGATGTGAAGGTTGAACTGCAAGACCTCTCCACGCTGTATACCGGCTGGGAACTGTACCTTCAACGGCCAGCTTGTCGCGCGTCCGCTTGGCGCCTTCTGTGCTGCGAATGTCGCTTCGGCTCGAAAGCAGACGTTCTTCTGTGGGCGCCGTACGTCCGCTTCCGGCCCCCGAAAGCGGACCTCAGACTACTCCCTGCCGAAGCGCCGCTCGGGAAGTCCCGCGACGTCCACGTCGATGGCCAGCAGCGAACCCGACCAGGGCTCGTCGCGCTGCTGCTGGCGTGTGAGGAAGCGCCGCGCTGTCGTGATGTACAGCGTGCGCAGGTCGGGGCCGCCGAAGCACACGCAGGTGGGATTGCTCACAGGCAGCCGGATGACGCGATCGATGCGCCCATCCGGCGCGTAACGCACGACGCGCTTGCCCGCAAAGATCGCGTTCCACACGTAACCTTCGGAGTCCACGCAGGCGCCATCCGGCCGGTCGCGCACCGCGGTGTGGTCGACGAACACTTCGCGTTGACCCAGCGTGCCGGACACCGGGTCGAGGCCGAAGCGCCAGGTCGTGTACCGCCGCGTGTCGGAGAAGTACAGCGTGTCCTCGCCCGGCGACAGCGCGATGGTGTTGGCGACGATGACGTCGCCGAACTGGCGGTGCACGCTGCCGTCCGGATCGACGCGGTACACGCTGCCGTTGCCGCGGTGCAGCTGGTTGTCCATCGTGCCGACCCAGAAGCGGCCGCGGCTGTCGCAGCGGCCGTCGTTCAGGCGGTTGTCGGCGCTCCCGTTCGGCTCCACCTGGCACACCAGTTCGCGCCGGCCCGTGCCCAGGTCGAAGGTAACCAGCGCCAGGTCCAGGCCGAGCAGCACCCGGCCCGGGCTTCGCAGCAGCGCCAGCGAACCGACGTAGCGCTCATCGAACTGGAAGACGTCGTGGCGCCCGCTGGCTGGGTGGAAGCGCTGCAGCCGCGCCTCCTCGATGTCCAGCCACAGCACGGACTGGGTCTGCTCGCACCACAAGGGCGTCTCGCCCAGCACGTCGTTCCCCGGCACCACGCAGCGCAGGCCTTCAGGCATCTCCATCGCTTACCTCTTCGAAAGGGGCCCCACTGTGCCACCAAACGGGCGCTTTCCGGCAGGAACGAAGCGGGCTTTTTGCTGACTAGAATTCGCCCAGCGCCGAGCAGTCGCGCGGCCGCAAGAGAACATCCAAGGAGCGCTCGTGACCTTCCGCAAACTCGCCACCCTCGCGGTGCTCGCCGCCGCCTGTGCCGCGGCATCCGCCCAGGACATCCAGGAACGCGTGATCCGCTTCGGCCACGTGAACCCGCTGGGCCACCATCTCTCGCTCGGCGTCCAGAAGTTCGCGGAGATCGTCGCGGCCCGCAGCGGCGGCAAGCTGAAGGTGCAGGAGTTCCACAGCAGCAGCCTCGGTGGCGAGCAGCAGCAGTTCAGCGCTGTGCAGGGCGGGGCGCAGGACATGGTGGTGCTGTCGGCCACGGTCACGGGCGGCGCCGTCAAGGAGTTCACCTTGCTGGACATCCCGTTCTCGTTCACGCGCGGCGAGCAGGTGGATGCGCTGGTGCAAGGGCCGTTCGGCAAGGCGCTGCTGCAGCGGCTGCCGGAAAAGGGCCTGGTGGGCCTCGGCTTCTGGGAGGCGGGCTTCCGCCAGTTCACCAACAGCCGCCGTCCGATCCAGACCGTGGAGGACCTCAAAGGCCTGAAGTTGCGCGTGATCCCCAACCCCATGTTCGTGGAGAGCTTCGCGGCCCTCGGCACGAACCCGGTGCCGATGGCGTTCCCCGAGCTCTATGGCGCGCTCGAGTCCAAGGCCATGGACGCACAGGAGAACCCGTTCGCGATCATCCTGAACAGCAAGTTCTACGAGGTGCAGAAGTACCTCAGCGTGACGAACCACGTGTACACCGCGAGCCCGGTCCTCGTCAGCAAGAAGCTGTGGGATCGCCTGGGCGCCGCGGAGCGGCAGATCCTGCAGGACGCCGCGGTGGAGGCGGGCGTCTACCAGCGCCGCCTGAGCCGCGAATCGGCGGTCGCGGCCCGCAAGGAGCTCGAAGGCAAGATACAGATCAACGACGTGCCGCCCGCGACCCTGGCCCGCATGCGCGAACTCACCGCGCCGGTGGCCGAGAAGTTCGCCGCGACCTACGACCCGGCCGCCGTGAAGCTGTACCGGGCGGAACTGGAAAAGGTGCGCGCGACGGTGCGGTGAAGGCTCCCGGAGTCGCCGCAGGCTTCGGCAAGCCGCGCGGCGTACATGCGTGTCTGTTATTTTTTTTTGTACTGCGTCGACCAGATGCCTAAGCAATAGGCAACAGCCGCAGAGCGAGCACCGGCGCGGCTGTCGTGAGGTCTCCACAACGTTGTCCACAACGTTCTCCACGCATCTGATGGACAGCAGCGTGAGGCAGGTGTGCTAGGCGTTCTCGCAGGTCCGCTGACGCCAAAAGCCGCCATGTCAGTCGCCTTCGGCTGCATCGCAATGGGTAGTTGCCCGCCGACAGCCGTTGCAGGTCATCCTGCATCGCTCCATCTCTTTACGCGGGTCCGTTCACGCGCTCGCGCCGCTCGCACGGAAACAATACTGGACGTCGCGCCACGCTCGTGCACAATTCCGTCGCGTGACCTGGACCACCACCACCGCCCACGTGCTGTTCGTCCTGCTGCTTTCAGCCTGGGCACCGCACTCTGCTGCGGCGGAGCTGCAGCTCGACGGCATGACGTGGCCGGAAGTGCGCGACGCGCTGCGCGGCGGCAGCACGACCATCCTCATTCCCGTCGGCGGCACGGAACAGAATGGTCCGCACATGGCCCTGGGCAAACACAACGTCCGGGCCAACCGGCTGGCCGAACGCATCGCCACGCAACTGGGGCACACCCTGGTCGCTCCGGTGGTGGCATACGTTCCCGAGTCCGCCGGGCACATGCGTTTTCCCGGCACGATCTCGGTGTCCGGCGAGGCCTTCACCGGCATCGTCACGGGAGCGGCGCGCAGCCTGCGACAGGCCGGCTTCCGCAACATCGTGCTGCTGGGCGACTCGGGCGACTACCAGCCGCTGCTGCGGCAGGTGAGCGAACGACTGAACCGTGAATGGGCCGGCAGCGGCGCGCGCGTGCACTACATCGCCGCCTACTACCAGGCGGCCACGACCGGCTACGCCCAGCTGCTGCAGGAGGCCGGCTTCACGCCCGCGCAGATCGGCCCGCATGCCGGGCTTGCCGACACCTCGCTGATGCTGGCCGTCGACGCGTCGCTGGTGCGCAGTGATCGCCTGGCCGAGGCCTCGCCGCAGACCGGCGTCACTGGTGATCCGTCGCGCGCTTCCGCCGCACTGGGGCAGAAGGGCGTCGACCTCATCGTCGAGAAAACCGTCACCGCGATCCGCCAGGCCCTGGCGGGGACCCGGTGAGCACGCAAGGAACCCTGCACGTGAAGCAACTCCGCGCTCTTTGTGCCGCCGTCGCCCTTGCGGCGGTACTCGGCCCCGCGTACGGGCAAACTGCCGCGCCCGCGCCCGCGCCGGCTGCGGCCGTGACCACCGTGCCGGGCATGCCCGGCGTGCCCGACCCGAACAACCTCTACAGCGAGACGAATGCCGGCAAGTTGTCGCCCGCGGTGGCCGGACACCTGGAACGCATCTACGTTCCCAACCATGCGGACAACACGGTGTGGGTGATCGACCCCGCGACGCTGCGGGTGGTGGACCGGTTCCGCGTCGGCGTGAATCCGCAGCACATCGTGCCCTCGTGGAACCTGCAGGTGCTCTGGGTGGCGAACAACGCCGAGGGCCGCACCGACGGCAGTCTCACGCCCATCGATCCGCGCACCGGCAAGCCGGGGCCGTCCGTGTCGGTCGACGACCCTTACAACATGTACTGGTCGCCCGATGGCCGCTACGCGATCGTGGTGGCGGAGGCCTACAAGCGGCTGGACTTCCGCGACCCCGCCACGATGCGCCTGGCGTACTCGATAGCGACGCCGGATTGCGGCGGTATCAACCACGCGGATTTCTCCATCGACGGCACCCATGCCCTGTTCACGTGCGAGTTCGATGGCGGCCTCACCAAGGTGGACCTCGTCAACCGCCGCGTCGTCGCCACCATCAAGCTGTCGCGCTATTTCGATCGGCCCGACGTCCTGGCGATGTTGCAGCGGCCCGGCCGCAAGCCGCGCCGGATGATGGATCCCGCGGTGCCGCGCTCCCTGATCGTCACGGGCACGCCGATGCCGCAGGACATCCGGGCTTCGCCCGACGGCCGCCGCTTCTACGTCGCCGACATGGTCTCGGATGGCGTGCACATCGTGGACTTCGCCACGTTCCGGCAGGTCGGCTTCATTCCGACGGGCGTCGGTACACATGGCCTGTATCCAAGCCGCGACGGCACGAAGCTGTATGTGGCCAACCGCGGCAGCAACCATGTGCATGGACACCGACGCGGCAAGGGCAGCGTCTCGGTGATCGAGTTCGCGAGCGAGAAGATCCTGGCCCAGTGGGTGATCCCCGGCGGTGGCAGCCCGGACATGGGCAATGTGAGCGCGGACGGGCGTTATCTCTGGCTCTCCGGTCGCTATGACGACGAGGTCTACCGCTTCGACACCTCCGACGGCAGCGTCGTGCGCGTGAAGGTCGGGCGCGAGCCGCACGGGCTGACCGTCTGGCCGCAGCCGGGGCGCTACAGCCTGGGGCACACCGGCAATCTCCGTTGAGGATGCTGGCCGAGTGCGCTGGCGTCGGGAGGCGCTTGCTACATGACCGACTGTGACTGCGGGCCGCTTGGGGCTGACTGCGGATGATCAGCGCCGGCGCCGCCTGTGAACGCGCAGGCCTGGGATGCGAACTGCTCGAATGCGGTGACGACTGTGTCCATCTGCTCGTACGCCGGGGCGAGCTCCAGGTCCGCGCACAGCCTGGCGAGGCGGGTGCCGCCCAGCGTCGCCGCTGACCCGCGCATCCGGTGCATGAGGCGCGCCATGCGTTCGCCGCCATCGCGGCCACCGTCCCGCAGCTGCGCCAGCGACTCGCGGGACTGGCGCAGGAAAAGGTTCAGGCCTTCCAGGAACACTTGCTCTTCGCCGGCGAAGTAGCGGCCGATGACGCTCCGGTCGAACACCTCCGGCGCCGCGCTCGCTGTCTGCAAGGAGGAAGCGTCCGGCTCCGCATCGCCGGTCAGCCACCGCCGCAGCTTCTCGGCCAGCACCGCTTTTTCGATCGGCTTCGTCAGGTAGTCGTTCATGCCGGCGGCGAGGCACCGGTCGCGGTCGCCGAGGGTTGCCGTCGCGGTGAAGGCCAGGATGGGAATCGTCACGCCCAGTCTGCGCAGCTCGCGCGCGGCGTCCCAGCCATCGAGGACTGGCATCTGGCAATCCATCAAGACCAGATGGAACGCCCCGTCACGGCAGGCGTGGACCGCCTCCTGTCCGTTCGCGACCACCGTCACGTGCGCGAAGCCCAGGGAGGCCAGCATGCGTTGCGCGACCAGCTGGTTCACTTCGTTGTCTTCGGCCAGCAGGATGCGCGCGTCCGTGCGGGTGAGGCGCGCATCGGGCTTCACCTGCACCACGGGCGGGGAAACGGTGCGCAACGGGATCTCCAGCGTGAAGCTCGAGCCGAGCCCTTCCTGGCTGACCAGCGTGACGTCACCTCCCATGAGTTGGGCGAGCTGGCGGGAGATCGCCAGGCCCAGCCCGGTGCCGGCTTCGCGTGACGGGCCTGCCGCCTGCGTGAAACGGGTGAAGAGGCGCGCTTGTGCTTGCGCCGGGATGCCCTGGCCGGTGTCCGTGACGGCAAGGCAAAGCAGCCGTCCGGCTTCGCTCTCCCTGGTGGTCACCCGCAGCCCGAAGCTGCCGATGTCGGTGAACTTCAGCGCGTTGCCCAGCAGGTTCAGGAGCACCTGCCGCAACCGTCCCGGATCCGCGGCGATCCAGCGCGGCACGCCCGGCTGCAGGTACAGGTCGAAACGGATTCCCTTTTCGCCGGCGCGCACCGTGAAGAGGTCGGCCAGTTCGTGCGCCATCTGCGGAAGATCGGTCGGAACCTCCTCCAGCGTCAGGCGCCCGGCCTCGATCTTCGAGAAGTCCAGGATGTTATCCACGAGGCTCAGGAGCGACTTCGCGCAACTGTCGATCATCGCCACCGAATCGGCTTCCATCGGCGGCAGGTCCGCTTCGCGCAGGAGTTGCGACAGGCCGATCACCCCGTTGAGCGGCGTGCGGATCTCGTGGCTCATCGTCGCGAGGAAGTCGGACTTGGCGACGTTCGCCTGGTCCGCGGCCTGCAAGGCCGCGCGCAGTTCCGCGTCGGCGCGCACGCGCGCGGTGATGTCCTTCGAGGTGCCGACCACGCGGCGGGCGCGGCCGGCGGCATCGCGTTCCACCACCTGTGCCCCGCTCAGCACCCAGGTCACATTGCCGTTGGCCATGATCATCTGGTGCTCCAGCGAGACTCGCTCCACCTCGCCTTTGAGCAGCCGGCGCCGGGCTTCCCGGATGGCCGGCAGCGCCTGTTGCGGAAAGAACGAAAGGCTTGCGTTGTGCTGCACCTGCCAGTCCTGGCCGGGCAGACCCAGCAGCTGCGTCCAGCCCGCCGACAGGTAGACCTGGCCGGCCCTGAGGTCGTACTCCCACAGGCCCAGGTTCGAAGCCTCCAGGGCGCGCGCGAGCAAGCGGTTCTGCCGGTTCAACTCCTGCTGCAGGCGCAGGGTCTCGGTGGTGTCCGACAGCACGCCCACGAACGCGACGCGGCTTCCGGAGCCCTCGACCGGCTTGCAACGGAAGCGCATCCACCGCGGCGCCTCGTCGCGCAGCGGCCGGCAACGGAAGGTGCCTTCGAAGCTGCGGCGCTCCCGCACGGCGTCGTCCCAGCCGGCACATAGTTCGCTGCGGTCTTCCGGATGAACGCACTCCATCCATCCAGCGCCCTCCAGCGCGGCCAGCGATTCGCCGCCCAGCATCTTCACCCACTGGCCGTTGCCGTGCAGTACCTGGCCGCTTTCGTCCGCCGAGAACATCCCGACCGGAGCGAGCTCCGACATCCGCACCGCCTCCGCCGTGCGGCGCTCCTCCTTCAACCGCAGTTCATCCTCGCGCAGCAGGAGGACGTCGACGATGCCGCGCGCCAACTCGGACAGCAGCTGTCGCTGCTGCCCGGTGAGCCGTCCGGGGCGCTGCGATACCACGCACAGGGCGCCCACCGCTTCGCCCGTGGGCATGAGCAGCGGCATGCCTGCGTAATGGACGACGTGCGGGTCTTCCAGCACCATCGGGCTGTCGTGGAAGCGCGGGTCGCTGCGGGCGTCTTCCACCTCGAACAGCTGCGGCTGCATGATGGCGTACGAGCAGAAGGAGATGTCGCGCGGAGTGCCGGGGCCCTGCGGAACACCGATGGCCGACATGTGCCACTGCCGGTCCGAGTCGATCAGCGAGATCAAGGCGATCGGCATCCCGGTGATGCTGGCCGCGATGCGCGTGAAGGCGTCCAGCGCGGCTTCCGAAGGCGCGCCGAGCGCGCGCAACTGCCGCAGGCGCAGCAGGCGGGCGACTTCGTTGTCCGGCCGCGGGGCCGGCTTCACGACGGGCGCGTCGCTGTGGGCAGCGGCGCGTCAAGGGTCAGCGGGGCCATCGCGTGCAGCGGGCGCGGTTCGGCGGCTCCGAGGCACGCCGCAGGCGCGACGTCCAATCGTTCGCCGAGAGTGCGCGGTCGGGTGATGCCCGGGAGGAAGTGCACGGCAGGGTGACGATTTGTGAACAGGGCACGATCAGACCATGAGAGCGCGTCGCTTGCGATAGGGTGTCTCTACGGGGCACCTACTTGTTTTTCCGTAACCATCACGGGCTATGGAAGCCTCACCTCCTCAGCCGAACGGCGCAACCCATGGCCGCCCTTGAAATGATGCGCGACGAGCGTCTCCGCGGCCCGGAGCGCTGCAATCGCCCCAATGAGGCAATCCACGTACCATCGACCAATGAGCGAGAAATACCGAGCGCTGATTGCGGAGTGGCGCAAGGCTTCGGATGAGACGCGCGCTATGCAGCAACGCATCAAAGCACGATTTGATGCTCACTTGGCCGGCACGGGCGCGCCACCTTCTGATGCCGACCTGGACAGGTTGCATGAGCTGCGTCAGGTGGAGCAGCACAGGCTGGAGGAAGCGATGCGGTACATCAAGGACACTGCGTTGGGGCCGCCAACGGGATTCAGAAGCCCTTGAACGTCGATCGTCCCTGCTGCAGCGTCCTGCCTCTCGGCCCCGATCCCGGCCGAGAAGATGGCTGCCATGTTCGAGCCGCTGCATGCCGGGGTGGTCGCTGGACCGCGAACCCTATGACCTCGAGACCAGCATTCCGGCGTGTTCGCCGTCGACGACGTCAATCGGCCGTGATCTTGCGCGTCTCGATCAGCTGCTTCCAGCGCGCGTACTCGCGCGCCTGAAACTGGGTGAATTCGGCCGGCGTGTTGGCCACGACCTCCATGCCCTGGTCGGTGAACTGCTTGGCGACCGCCGGGTCCTTCGAGGCGGCGATCGCCGCGGCGGCAATCTTCTCGCGCAAGGCGGGCGGCAGTCCCTTCGGTGCGGCCATGCCCTGCCACGAGTAGACCTCGGCCCCGTGAACGCCGGACTCGGCGAGCGTCGGCACGTCGGGCAGCACCGGCGAGCGCTTGGTGCCCGTCACCGCGATCGCATGCAGCTTGCCTGCGCGGATGTGCTGCAGGACGGCGTTCACGTTCGGGAAGGAGTAGTCGACCTGGCCGCCCAGCAGGTCGTTGACCGCGGGGGCGCCGCCCTTGTAGGGGATGTGGAGGCCCTCGGTGCCGGTCTGCTGCCAGAAGATCTCGGCCGAGAGGTGGTCCGAAGCGCCGTTGCCCGCACTGGAGAAGCTCACCTTGCCGGGGTTCGCCTTCAGTTCGGCGATGACTTCGGCCACGGTGCGCGCCTTCTTGTGCGGCGCCGCCACCAGCACGTTCGGCGCCTGCACCGGGATCGTGATGTAGTCGAAGTCCTTGGTCGTGTCGTAGGGCAGGTTCTTCACCAGGTGCGGCGCGATCACGAAGGTGCCGAGCGACGACACCAGGAGCGTGTAGCCGTCGGGTGCCGCGCGCTTGACCTGGGCCGCGCCGATGGTGCCGGTCGCTCCCGGGCGGTTGTCCACCACGAAGTTCTGCCCCAGCTTGGTCGCCATCTGCTGCGCGACCGCGCGCGCGACGGTGTCGGTGGAGCCACCGGCCGGGAACGGCACGACGATGGTCACGGGCTTCTCGGGCCAGTTCTGGGCGTGGACGGCGCAGGCCGCAAGCAGCGCCACCGCGACGAGGACTCTTTTCATCTCATGTCTCCTGAAAAACAACTACAAGCGTCAGCGCGGGGTGCCGCTGGTACGCACCTTTGCGTCCGCCCGCTCGTGCAGCCCCGGCTGCAACCGGGTGCCGATCCCTGCCGTCGTCGGCGCCAGCACCATGCCGCCGCGGATCACCGGGAGCTCGGTCACGAGGTCGCGGTACCACGTGCTGAGCGTCGCGCGCACGACCTCCTGGAACACGGCGGTAGGCGCGTGCATCGCCAGTTGCAGGCCAGCCATCAGGGTGACCGGCCCGGTGCAGTCGTGCGGCGCCAGCGGGCGGTTGTAGACCTCGGCCAGCGCGGCGATCTTGCGGCCTTCCGTCAGGCCGCCGCACCACGCGAGGTCCAGCATCACCATGTCGATGGCATCGGCGGCCAGCAGGTCGCGGAACGGCTTGGCGCCGGCCAGCGTCTCGCTGCCGCAGATCGGCGTGCGGGTCTGGCGGCGCAGGTCGGCGAGTGCCTGCGCGTCGTCCATCTTGTTGAGCGGGTCCTCGGCCCAGAACACGCCATGGTCCTCGAGCGCCCGGCAGATCCGCACGGCGGCATGGCTGGACCACAGGCTGTGCAGCTCGCACATCACCTCGATGCGGTCGCCGACGGCCTGCCGGATCTTCGCGAACGGCTCCAGGCCCTTCTTGAGGTCGGGCAGCGTGATCAGGTGGCCGCCGGTGGCGGGCGCGTAGACGTCGAAGGGCCAGATCTTCATCGCGGCGTAGCCCTCGTCCAGGAGGCTTTCGGCCAGCTTGCCGGCATCGCGCATGAACGCGACCTGGTCGTCGTAGGGGCCGGTCGCGTGGTCGCCGCTGCCGATGTCGCGCCGCGCTGCGCCCGAGGTGTTGTAGGCGTAGCCGGCGCACGTGTTGTACGCCTTGATGCTCTCGCGCACGCCGCCGCCCAGCGCGATGTACGCGGGCACGCCCTGGCGCTGCCCCGCCAGGTCCCAAAGGGCGATGTCGACCGCGCTTGCAGCCCGCACCTCCGCCCCGCTGCTGTGGAAGCCGAGGTACGGGGTGAGCAGCTGGCGCGAGACCGCTTCGATGTGGCGCGCATCGCGCCCGATCAGCCAGGGTGCCACCGATTCGTGCAGGACCGCTTCCACCGCTTCGGCGCCACGGAAGGACTCGCCGAGGCCCGTGAAGCCGTCGCTGGTTTCGAGCTCCACCCAGATCAGGTTGGGTCGTTCGGCGATGCGGAGGGTGCGCAGGGCGGTGACGGTGGACATGGATGCGTTCGCTTCGGAGAGCTGCGCATCATCCGGGCGCGCCTTCGAACCTGTCAAAGCCGCGGCCAACTTGTCTGACAAGTGCGCTTAGGATCGCGGCATGGCCACCTCCCTCACCGACGCGACCCGCGCGCGCATCCTGGCGCTGATCGACGACGATTCCCTGGCCGCGGGCGAGCGGCTGCCCGGCGAGCACGCCCTCGCGGCTGCTTTTGGCGTGTCGCGGCCGGTGGTGCGGCAGGCGCTCGCGCGCTTGCGCGCGGAGGGGCGCGTGGTGGCACGTCAGGGCGCCGGCAACTTCGTCGGCGAGGCCCCGGCACTGCGGCCCGTGGACTTCGGGCCGCTGCAGGGCATCGAGGACCTGCGTTGCTTTCTCGAATTCCGCTGCAGCCTCGAGGGCGAATGCGCGGCGCTCGCGGCGCACTGCCGCGACGCGAAGCTGCGCGCCGCGATCGCCACGCGCCGCAAGCAGCTGGAAGCGGCGTGGTCGCGCGGCGAGTCCGGCATCGACGAGGACGTCGACTTCCACGCCGCGATCGCGCAGGCGGCGGGCAATCGCTTCTTCATCCTCACGCTCGCGGCCCTGAACGAACAGAAGCGCATCGGCATCCGCCTCACCCGCGAGCTCTCGCCGCAACCGCTGAAGACCCGCTGGGACGACATCCGGGCGGAGCACAGGGCGATCGACGAAGCGATCGCCAGGCGGGATGCGGCGGCTGCGAGGGAGGCGATGACGCGGCACTTGAGGCGGGGGATTGCGCGGTTGTTCAAGAGGCAGTGAAGCAACCGGACTCGACAGAAAGACGGCCTCCGGGCTGGTTCTCTACGCACCGCAATCCTCGTCCCCGGCACCAGGATTGCTTGGCTGTCCCGCATCGCTCACCCGCCCAGGATCTCGTAAGGGCCGCCACGTTCCAGCGCCTGGCGGTACGCGGGCCGCGCGTGCACGCGCTCCAGCCATGCCATCAGCCGCGGCCGCCTCTCGTCGAGCCCGCCGCGCGCCTGCGCCGCCTCCAGCGGGAAACTCATTTGCACGTCCGCCGCGGAGAACGTGGCTCCGGCGAACCAGTCGCGGCCTGCCAGTTCCTGCTCCAGGAAGTCCAGGTGCGTGCGGATGTTCGGAAGCACGACGGCCTTGCGCACCTTGTCCGCGATGCCGCGCGCCACCGGCCTCACGAAGAACGGCATCGGCGACGATTCCACCCGGTCGAAGATCAGCTTGAGCAACAGCGGGGGCATGAGCGAGCCCTCGGCGTAGTGCATCCAGTAGCTGTAGCGGATGCGCTCCGGCGTCCCCGGCGGCGGGGCCAGGCGACCGGGCCCGTAGCGGTCCGCCAGGTACTCCAGGATCGCGCCGGATTCGGCCAGCGTCAGGCCGTCGTCGGTGATCACGGGTGACTTGCCGAGGGGGTGCACCGCGCGCAGTTCCGGGGGTGCCAGCATCGTCTGCGGATCGCGCTCGTAGCGGCGGATCTCGTAGGGCAACTGCAGCTCCTCGAGCAGCCAGAGCACGCGTTGCGAGCGCGAGTTGTTCAGGTGGTGCACGACGATCATGGGCTTCCCCGGCAAAAGTGCATGGTACGCGTGCGACTCCGTGTCGCAACGGCCCATTTCCGTTCGGAAGCCCCCGCCGGCCCGCCCGACCGACGCGCCAGGATCAGGCCGCCGTTCGGGCTCGCGGGGCAGGGCGCATGTCGCGCCGCAGCCGGTCGGCAGCGGCTTCACCGAAGGTGTCGAACGCCTGCAGTTCGGAAATCGCCCACTGGGAGTCGCGCTCGACCTCCGGTGCGGGCAGCTGCGACGAGGCATGCACCCAGATCCCGCCGAAATCGCTCACATCCCCGAGCCAGCTCGCCGCGACGGCCTTGCGCATCCGGGCCTCCAGTGCCGGCAGGCTGACCAGCAGGCGCATGCCGGTGCTGCGCTCCCACCGGATCACGCGGATCTTGATGTTGTAGACGGTGCGCCCCGCCTTCGATGTGGCGCCCACGTCCAGGTCGATGCAATGCTTGGGAATGCCCATCTCGTGGAGCTGCGTCGCGGCCAGCGCACGGTACTCGGCATGAAGCCGCTTCGCTGCTCCGTTCGTTGGCGCCGAGGGGGGGCGAGCGTCCTTGCGCCCGGAGAAGGGAGGCCACTTGAACATGGGGATCGACTGCATGGTGAGGACCGGGGCGCGGGACGCGGCTCCGCTGCTGTCGAGTGTCACCGAAAGGCACACTGCACGGCAAGAGCGCGCGGGACTTTCGGCGGGTGTGCGTGCATCGGCGCCACGGGCACCTTGGAGCCATTGACGCGCATGCCCCGGCCGGCCGAGGGTCCTGCGCGTCAACTTGGCTGGAATTCACCGATATTCGTCCCGTCGGCGCATTGCGGCCGTCGCGCCGCCGCGCCCACAATCGGCGCCATGGACGTCTCGCAGCCAACCCGCCCCGGCAACTCGATGGCCACCCAGTGGCTCCTGAACATCGGCCACGCCATCGACCACATGTTCCTGCTGATCTTCGCCACGGCGGTGACCAGCATCGCCACGGACTTCGGCATCGCGCGATGGGAAGACCTCATGCCCTACAGCGTGGCGGCGTTCTTCTGCTTCGGCATCGGCTCCCTGCCTTCGGGCCGGCTGGGAGACCACTGGGGCCGCCGCAAGATGATGATCGTGTTCTTCTTCGGCATGGGCGCCGCCGCGCTGCTGGTGAGCGCGACGCAGACCCCACTGCAGATGGCGCTGGCCCTGGCGCTGCTGGGGGCCTTCGCCTCCATCTACCACCCCGTTGGCATTCCCATGCTCGTGCAAGGCGCGGCCCGGCCCGGGCTGACCATCGGCATCAACGGCCTGGTCGGCAACCTGGGAGTCGCCGTGGCGGCCGTGGCCACCGGCTTCCTCGTGAAATATCTGGGCTGGCGCATGGCGTTCGCCGTGCCCGGCGCCCTCTGTCTCTTGTTCGGTTGCGCCTTCGCCGCCCTCGCGACCCGCGAGCAGGCCGCGCCCGCGAAGAGGAAGGCAACTGCTGCGGCAGGCGCGCCTGGCGTGTCCATGGCCAGGCTGCTGCTGGTGATGACCGTTGCGGCGACCACGGGGAGCCTCCTGTTCAACTTCTCGACGAACAGCAACTACGAACTGCTCACCGAGCGCCTGCGCAGCATCCTGAACGACCCCGCGCGCATCGGTGCGCTCCTCGCCGGCGTCTACACGGTCGCTTCGCTCGCGCAGGTCATCGTCGGCCATCTCATCGATCGCATGCCCCTCAAGCGGCTGTATCTCGCGATCGTCGGCGCGCAGGCGCTGGTGCTCGCCCTGGCGGCCGTGGCGGAGGGCTGGATCTTCTACGGCTTGCAGTTCCTGTTCATGGCGGCCATCTTCGGTGCGATCCCGTTCACCGACGCGATGATCGTGCGGTTCGTCGACGACAGCATGCGCTCCCGCGTGTCGGGGATGCGCCTGGCCGTGTCGCTCGGGGCGAGCTCGATGGCCGTCTGGCTGATCGGACCCCTGGTCAAGCAGGCGGGCTTTGGCACCTTGCTCGGCGTGATGACCGCGACCGCAGTGACTTCCCTGGTGATCCTGACGCAGCTTCCCGCGACGCCGGCGCCCAAGCGCAGGGATGTTGCTGGCGTTGCCAAGCCTGCTTAGCCTCCCGATCAACTGGACGCCCGGCGTCCTCGCTGCGAGCAACTGGAATCGGTTCGGCCGGCGGAAGTAGCGCTGGCAGAAGCGGACTACCCGGCGGCGACGGTGCGCGCAATCAATGCAAGCGTGCCCAGGAACAAGAGGACGAGCACGAACGCAATGAGGATCAGGACGAGGGGATTGCCTCGTTCGGGGACGTCCGCCATGTCCTGTCGCCTGCCCAGGCCCACGAAACTCCACAGCACGGTCTTGATCTGTCGCAGCAGCTTCATTGCAAGGGCTCCTTGGCGCGGCGAAGCAGGCGGCGATCTCCGCAGGCAGGCAGCACGCAGGGGCGCAGGAAGGCGAGGGGCGGTCTTCTCATTGCAGTTCCGTACTGTGTCCGCAGCGTATACATGACCGAAGGCTCGGATGGGGCTAAAAACGACCGTATCAGAGCTGCGCTGAAGCGGAAATCCGCAGGGGAGACTGGGGAAGCAGCACGGAAGTGGAAAATCTCCCGAACGCATATCAGGGCACTCCTGGCCAGGAGCATCGGTCCTGCGCCAGGCCAGCTCTTTTCGGCGGACGGCCGCCTCCGGCACCACGTGCGACTGAATGACGGGCATCCGCAGCCCGATCGACTGGAGCCGGCGCTCAAGACCATAGGCAGGCTCGCCGCGCGGCTGGCGAGCGCGCGCTGATCGCCGCCGGCGAGGTCACCTGCTCCCGGCCGGTGTAGTCCTACGCATTGCTTCCGCCGTGTCGGGGGAGTAGCGTGGGCCCGCCGGTCCTGGACGGAGCCAATGACGCTATACGAAAACCTCGCCAATCAGCTCGAAGAAGCGATCCGTTCGGGGGCCCTGCAGCCCGGGGACAAACTCCCCTCCGTGCGCCGCACCAGCAGCCGTCGCGGGGTGAGCCCGGCCACGGTGTTCCAGGCCTACTACCTGCTGGAAGCGCGCGGCCTCATACGGGCACGCGAGCGCTCCGGCTATTTCGTCGCGCGGGGGAACGGCGAGGTGCCCCAGCCTCAAACGCCTTCGGCGCCGAGCGAGGAAAGCGTCGAGCTCGACGTCGCCGAGCGGGTGTTCACGCTGCTCGACTCGGTCATGAAGCGCAACATCATCCCTTTCGGCTCGCCGATTCCGTCGCCGGCCCTGTTTCCCCTGCAAAGCCTTGGCAAGAGCATGGCGACCGCGGCCCGCACGCTCAGTCCCTGGGCCACCGTCGACGAGATGTCGCCAGGCAAGCAGGTCCTGCGCAAGCTGATCGCCGCCCGCTACGCCGTGGACGGCATCACGGTGCGCGTCGACGAGATCGTGATCACCTGCGGCGCCCTGGAGGCGCTGAACCTGTCGCTGGCCGCGATCACGCGTCCTGGCGACGCGGTGGTCGTCGAGTCCCCCACCTTCTACGCAGCGCTGCAGGCCATCCAGCGGCTTGGCCTGCGCGCAGTGGAGGTCTCCACGCATCCGCACGATGGTCTCGACCTCGCCGCGCTGGAGCAGGCGATCTCGCGGCACCGGCCCAAGGCCTGCTGGCTCATGCCCACGTTCCAGAACCCGCTGGGCTGCACGATGTCGGAGGACAGGAAAAGGGAGCTGGTCGCCTTGCTCGCCCTGCATCGCGTGCCCTTGATCGAGGACGACGTCTACGGCGAGCTGTACTTCGGCGCGCGCCGTCCGCTGCCCGCCAAGGCCTTCGACCGCGAGGGCCTGGTCCTGCATTGTTCGTCTTACTCCAAGACGCTCGCGCCGGGCTACCGCATCGGCTGGACGGCCGCCGGCCTTCATGCGGATGCGGTCACGCGCCTGAAACTGAGCACGACCCTGGCCACCTCCGCTCCGTGCCAGCTAGGCCTCGCGCGCTACCTGGCCGGCGGCGGCTATGACCGCCATCTGCGCAAGATGCGCGAACAGCTCGCACACCAGTACGCCGCGGCGGCGCAAGCGGTCGCGCGTCATTTCCCGGCCGGGACGCAAGCCACGCGCCCGGACGGTGGCTACATGTTCTGGGTCGTGCTGCCCGAAGGCACCGACGCGGTGGAACTGCACCGCCAGGCGCTCGCGCAGCGCGTGAGCGTGGCGCCCGGTCCCATGTTCTCCGCTTCCGGCCAGTTCGCGAACTGCATCCGCATCAATTTCGGCCACCCGCTGGACGCGCGGGCCGAGCGCGCGCTGGAGCAGCTGGGCAAGCTCGCGGCTCAGCTCGTGCCGTCCTGAGCGGGACCGCAGCGGCGCGCCGCCCGGCCATCAAGCACCCGCTCGCTGGGGCGCTGCAGCCCGCGCGCTGCCCCGCTCCACTGGCGCGGCCACCATGGGGCCGTGCTCCGGCGCGTGTCCGCTCACGTACGCGTCCCCCAGTCCGTCCCACGTGCTTGCACCGCGCACGTGGATGCCATGGCCGTAGTCCCGGCCCTTGTCCAGCAGGCGCCGCCGTGCCGTGGCCACGTAGTTCGGATCAAAGATGTAGGTGTCGGTCCCGGCCCAGCGCTCGCCGGTCCAGGCTTCCACTATTGGGCGCTCCAGACGCCACAACGAGACGTCGAAACCTTGGACGATGCCTGCGCGCAGGCTGACGGAGCGCGTCCGCGCGGGCACCCCGAGCAGGCGCAGCATGGCCACGAACAGCGTCGCCTTCTCGGTGGCATCGCCTCCGCCCGCGCGCAAGACCTCGGTCGCGGTGCGGTGGCGACGCACCACGCGCATGCGCAGCTTGAGCCGCTGGACGTAGGCATGGACGGCCAGCACCTTGGCGCGACGCGTGGTCTTCAATTGCGTCAGGCTCTGGACACGCAGGCGCAGGGCTGGATCCTCGAGGTCCATCATGGGTGTCGAGCACAGCCATTCCATGTGCTCCAGGGGCGGCTGCTGCATCAGCATGCGCCGTGGCCAGCCAGGGGCCGCGCGACTGTGGCAGTTGCATTGCGGGCTTCATGGTCCATTGCGAAATTTCCCGACGGTCTTGCGAAGAATGCCCAAGGTTAGGCGGGCGCATGCACCGCCGGAAGGAGCAGTTCGCGGCGAAATGACCGGTGCAGGGCACGAGGGAAATGACCGTCGGGATACCGGTCACGGTCCAATTCGGCGTCGCCTGAGGAGGGGAACGCCGGATGAGCCTTTTGGGTTAAACGCAAGGCCTGTGCGCACCTAGGCCGGCGGCCAGGCGGCGAGGTGCATACGCCCCCGGTTACGCTTTGACCAGCCCGCGCCGCACCGCGTAGCGCGTCAGGCTCGCCACGTCACGCAGGTCGAGCCGTTCCATGATGCGGGCGCGGTGCACGTCGATCGTCTTCGGACTGAGCTTGAGCTGGAAGGCGATCTCCTTGGAGGAGAGCCCGGATGCGAGGAGCGACAGCACTTCCTTCTGGCGATCCGTGAGACCGTCGTCCCCCAGCGCCTCGACCCGATGCATCAGCAGCCGGGCGACGGTGGCATTGAAGTAGCTGCCGGTCGTCAGCATCACGCCGACTGCATGCTGCAACTCCTGCGGCGCCGCACTCTTGGTCAGGTACCCATTGGCGCCTCCCGTCACGGCCCGCTGGACCATTTCCGCGCTGTCGAACATGGAGAGAACCAGGATCGGCAGCGAAGGATGGCGCGCCCGGATCCTCCTGACCGCTTCCACGCCGTCGACCCCGGGCATGCCGATGTCGGTCACCACCAGGTCCGGCCGCACGTCCTCGAGAAGGGCAAGCAGTTCCTCGCCGGAGCGTGCTTGCGCGATTACCTCGACGTCCGGCAGCAACTCGATCAAGCCCTGGATGCCGGCGCGAACGAGGTCGTGATCGTCCGCCAGCACGACGCCTTTGGCGGAATGCGCCATGGCCCCTTGCGGCATGCCGGCTGGTCGTGCGGTGGAAAAAGGAGTGGGTGCGATCATCGTCTTGGATCCATGTCTGGACCCCATCGTACGTGCGCGACCGCAAATTCCCGGCTTGGGCGCACATGCCGCCGGGGCGCGGGCAAGGGCGCGTGACAAATTGCCTTCGCGCTCACCTCCGCGTGTGAAGCGCTGCGACACGTTCTCCTCACGGCAACGTGAACCAGAAGGCTGCTCCTGTCCCCGGCTGACCCTTTGCCCATACCCGCCCGCCGTGCCTCGCGACGATGCGATGGACGTTCGCCAGGCCGATACCGGTGCCTGGAAATTCCGCCTGCGTATGCAGCCGCTGGAAGGCGCCGAACAGCTTGTCCGCGTACTCCATGTCGAATCCCGCGCCGTTGTCGGCGACGCAGAACGTGGTGGATCCGTCTGCCTCGCGCTCGCCGCTGAAGCGGATCTGCGCGTCTTCGCGGTGTTGCGTGAACTTCCACGCGTTCTCCAGCAGGTTCTGGAGCACCATGCGCAGGAGCGTCGGGTCGGCCACGGCACTGAGTTCCGGCTGGATCTCCAGGGTCACGGCGCGGTCCGGGTCGCGCACACGCAGGTCGTCCAGGATGGCTTCGGCTGTGGCACTCAGGTCGACGTGCACCGGCCGAAGGGAAACCTGGGACAGCCGTGCGTGCGAAAGGAGGGCCTCCACGTAATCATCGAGTTGCTGTGCGGCCTGCCGGATGCGGGTTGCGTAGTGCCGGTCCTTTTCCGGGGCGGCCTGCATGCGTTCTTCCAGGACATGCGCCAGCGCGCGGATCGCGGCGATGGGCGCGCGCAGGTCATGCGCGAGCGAGTGCGCGAATGCCCGCAGTTCCGCGTTGGCCGCCTCCATTTCCGCCGTTCTTTCGCGGACCTTCCCGGCCAAACCCTCGTTCAGGGCGAGGATCTCCGCCTCGTGCCTGAGGCGCTCGCTCACGTCGCGGATCGCCACGCTGGCATACGTCACGCCGTCGCTGCCCGTGAAGAGCGCGCTCGAGAGTTCCGCCTGGAACCGGGTCCCGTCGCCGCGAACGAGAGTCATGTGGCCTCGCGCCCTGCCGGCCTCGTCCCCTTCGGCAACCAGCTCCTGCAGCCCGGCCTCGTTCGGTGCGATGAGCGCGCCCGTGCCGCGCTCGCAAATCTGCGCCTGCGACAGCGCGAACAGCTCGCAGGCCGCCGGATTGGCAGCCAGGATCCTCCCGGATCGGCGCTCGAGCTGCAGCAGCGCGTCCAGGCTGACCTCGAACAGCAGCCGATGGCGTTCCTCGCTGGCGCGCAGCGCGTCTTGCGCCAGCTTGCGCTCCGTGATGTCCTGGAAGTACACCGCCAGGCCCTGGGCCGACGGATATGCGTGCACCTCCCCCCACACGCCCAGCGCTTCCAGGAACACCTGGAAATGCGCGGGTTCACCGGCTGCAATCGCGCGCTCGTACTCCCGGTGCAGGTGGCTGCCGACGAACCATGGAAACAACTCGATGAGCGAGCGCCCCAGGAGCTCGCTGCGGGGCAGCTGGGCGACTCTTTCCGTCTCGTGGTTCGCGTATGTGAACCGCCAGTCGCGATCCAGCATGTAGAAGCCGCTGGTGATGCTTTCGAAGGTCGTCAGCAGCTGCTGGTCGAGTTCGCGCAGCCGGTGAGCGGCCACCTTGATCTCCGTCACGTCCTTGACCGCGCCCATGACGCGGCGACGGGGTCCCGTGAAGGAAAGTTCCGGCTCACCGATGATTTCCAGCCATCTCTGCTGTCCATCCTGCGCCGACAGGCGGGCTTCCATCCTGAACGCCTGGTCTTGCGCGACGCACGCGGCGATCCGGTCGCGGAGTTCGTCGCGATACGGCTCTTCCAGCGCTGCGAAGGCCTCCTCCCAACCAATGGGTCCATCGCTCGCGCCGCCCAGCAGCCGTGCGCCTTCCGGCGTCCACTCGACTTCCATGCCGGGGACGCGAAGCGTCCAACCTCCGATGCGGGCGAGTCGCGACGCCTGCTGCAGAAGGAGCCGGGCGTGCCGCGCTTCTTCTTCCGCCCGCACCCGACGCGTGATGTCGTGCGCAATCCCCCGGTAGCCGCGAAATTGGCCCGCCGGATCGAACACCGGGTCTCCGCTGACCGAGAAGCACGCCGCGTCAGGCCCATCGCCGATGCGGTACTCGAACTCGCGAAAGGGCCGCCGCGAGTGAAGCATCGCGATGTGGTCCTCCCAGGACGAGGTGAGCGGCACCGCATGCGCAAGCTCCCAGCGAGCGCGCCCCAAGGCCATCTCCAGGGCGGGTATGCGCCTCTGCTCGCCACCTTCCATGAGAGTGAAGCGGTAATCCGCGTCCTGCTCCCAAAGCCATGCGAAGGCGCGATCCGCACGAGAGGAGCCGTAGTGCGCCCCGCGCGCCTCCGCCGTGGAGTCGCCGAGGTCGAGGACGGTGCCGGCAACGACGACGGGCGCGCCGCGCTCGTCCAGCGAAACCACTTCGCCGTCGCTCTTCAACCTCCTGCGGGCGCCGCCAGGGTTGGTGAAGGCGTATTCAAAGCTGAAGGTACGCTGCCCGCCGCGCACCGCTTCCTCCAGCGCGGGCAGTTTCCCCGCATCTGCGGGATCGACGCCACGCAGCCACGACTCGAACGTCAACTGCGGCCCGGGTCCTCCCAGGATTCTTTCAGCCTCCGCGGAGAGTTCCATCACCCCGGTCGACAGGTTCCAGGTCCAGCAGCCGAGCCCCGCGATCCGCAGCGCGCTTTTCAGGAGAGTGTGGGTCGTGGGATCGCCGGACGCCTGTGGAGTGGCGCCCGACCGAGGTGTCGGGTGGTTGCGCATCGTCGTGATTCTTGGCCGGCTGGCTGCGCGTGGGTCGAGCCGTCCAACAATTCTGGTCGCGGCCGCGCGCTCCTCCGGCCGCAGGTGCCCCTCGGTTGATGCGCAGGAGGTGCCGGAAGGGCCCACATCATAGTCCGGTCGGATACGACGCGCGCCTCGAGGTGCTCGAGCCGAAGTGTGCGCTGGCCAGGGTGTCCTGGAAAGGAGCAGATCCTGCAAAGAGGACCGGATCAGATGGCCCGGCGAGGTGACTGCCGCGACGTCCGACCGGCCAATCAGGCAAATTCTGTGAACTTCGGGTCGGCGGCGCTGCAGGCTCTGTTGCTACAGTCGGACCATGCACCGCCTGCCGGCCGCCATCCTGATCGCACTCGCACTCGCAGGGCCTGCCGGCGCGCAGACGCCGCTCCGGCCGCCGCTGCCGGAGCTGCTGGAGCGGGCCGGAGCCGCGACCAGCCGCGGCGCCCCCGACCTGACGGGGCTCGACGCCTCCCCGGCGCGCGACCAGCAGCTGCCGTTCTTTCGTGCGGTGATGGCAGCGCCGCTCGATGCGCCGTACCGCGCCGGCGTGCTGGGTGACTCCTTCCGGGGCGCGGTCGGCTCGCCGCATGAACTGATCGGCTGGGCTGGAGCGCTCGCGGGCGTGCGGCTGCAGCGTCCGCTCGATTTCGGAATGGCGGCCATCGAAGCGCGGTTGCGCGATGCGCCAGACCCGCTGGCGGCCGGCCTTGCCTGGATGGCTTCGACGAAAGCCGGTGCCGGCTGGGTGCCGGTGTTGCCCGATCAGGCACAACTGCCCAACCCCCTGCGCTACGAGCTCGCGCGCGTTCTCGCCGCCATGGCGCAGTCGCACGAATTCCTGCAACGCGCGTTCGAGCGCTTTCCGCCGGGCGTGACGCCGCAACTGCTGCGCCGGCAGGCGCTCGAAGGCCGGCTCATCCCGTTCGAGAAACCGGACTATCGCCAGCTGCTGCCGCTGGTCGAGCGCGAAGCCGTCCTCGGCGGCATGTTCGACCTGGTGGGCGCCGTCGAACACCTGCAACGTTTCGTGAAGGCCGAAGCGGCGCTGCCTTCGGTGGCGTGGTCGCTGCAGACGCCTTTCGGCTGGATCGTCGTCGACACGACCCGCCGCAACAACCGCCACCAGCTGAAGGATCCATTGCTGGTGCTCGATGTCGGCGGCGACGACGAATACGAGTTCCTGGCGCCAAGCGACACGCACACGATCAGCGTGCTCCTGGACCATCGCGGCAACGACCGGTATGCGACGGCCGCAGCCGGCGCGGACCCCTCGAGCGCGACGCTCGGCTACGGCATCCTCTGGGATACCGAAGGCGACGACCGCTACCAGGGCACCGAGCAAGCGCAGGCCTCCGCGCTGTTCGGCGCGGCGTTGCTGGTCGATGGCGGCGGCAGCAACCGGTTCGAGGCCAGCAGCCGTTCGCAGGCGCACGCGATCGGCGGCGTCGCGCTGTTGGTCAGTGGCGGCGGCGACGACGAGTACATCGCCCAAACCTACTCGCAGGCGACCGGCGGGCCGCAGGGCGTCGCGGTGCTGGTCGACACCGGCGGCAACGATCACTATGCGCTGACCAATGCGCCGCTGGTCCGGCCCTCTCCGCAACTGCCGGACCGCAACACGTCGATGGGGCAGGGCGCCGGCTACGGAATGCGCGGAGTGTTCTTCGACGGCCGTTCCACCTCCGGCGGGATCGGCATGTTGCTGGACCTGGCGGGGAACGATCGCTACGAGGCGCAGCTCATGGCGCAGGGCTTCGGCTACTACGAGGGCCTGGGCATGTTGCTGGACGACGGCGGCAACGACCGTTTCGAAGCGGCCTGGTACGCGATGGGCGCCGGAGTCCACTCCGCCGCGGGGGTCCTCCTCAAGCGCGGCGTCGGCAACGACAGCTACCGCTCGACCCACGAGATCGCGCTGGGCTCCGCGAACGACCTGTCGGTCGGCGTGTTCGTGGACGAGGGCGGGGACGACGAGTACGCAGTTGGCCAGCTGAGCCTGGGGGCAGCGCACGCGAACAGCACCGGCATCTTCGTCGACGCGGCGGGGAATGATCGCTACACCGTCGCCTCGACGACCTGCCGCGCGCTTGGCGGCGCGTACCTGCACGAGTGGGGCACCGCGCGCGAGAACGTGCCTGGCCTCGGCCTCTTCATGGATCTCGGCGGTGTCGACAGCTACCCGGCGCATTGCGCGCGCGCGGGGAACAACAGCTTCTGGGCCGGCCCGCGCGCGTGGCCGCTGCTCGAGCTGCGCAGCGAGACAGGCGCCGGAGTGGACGGTGAATGGCCGCTTCCGTTCGCACTGCGCCTGCTGACGCGGCCCATCACACCTGCCGCAGCCCGATGAGCACGTCCGCGGTCGGAGGTCGCCTGATCGAGAAGCTCGCTCGGCGCCTGCCGTTCTTCTACGGGTGGATCGTGGTCGGCGTCGTTTTCGTGACGATGGCCATCTGCGTCAACGCACGCACGGCGTTCTCGCTGCTGTTCCCCCCTATCCTGGACGAGTTCGGATGGGAGCGTGGCGTGACCGCCGGCGCGTTCTCCTTCGGGTTCATCGTCTCCGCCGTGCTGAGCCCGCTGCTCGGGCGGCTCATGGACCGCCATGGGCCGCGCTTCGTCATGGAGATCGGCATCGCCGCCACGGCCGCGGGCCTGCTGCTCGCGACCTTCGCGGGCGAGCCTTGGCACATCTACATCACGCTGGGCATGCTGGTTGGCGCCGGCTCCACGTTCACGGGCTACACCGGCCAGGCTCTGTTCCTGCCGAACTGGTTCGTGCGGCGCCGGGGGCTCGCGATCAGCATCGCGTTCGCCGGCGTGGGCTTCGGCTCGATCGTGATGCTTCCCGCCCTGCAGACGTTCGTGGAGCGAAGCGGCTGGCGTGCCGCGTGCACGCTGCTCGGCGTGACGGTGCTCGCCGTCCTGGTGCCGCTGAACCTGCTGCTGCGGCGCCGGCCCGAGGAGATCGGCCTGGCCCCGGACGGCGACCCCGACACGCCCGCGGCGGCGCAGGCGCGCCGGGTGAACGTGGTCGACGCTGCGTGGGCTGCCGTCGACTGGACGCTCGCACGCGCGCTGCGCACGGCACGGTTCTGGTGGCTCGCGGTGGCGTACTTCACTGCGCTCTTTTCCTGGTACGCGGTGCAGGTGCACCAGACCAAGTACCTGGTGGAGACCGGCTTCAGCGCGCAGGAGGCGGCCTGGGCCCTCGGTGCCGTGAGCCTGGCGGGCGTGCCGGGACAGATCGCGCTGGGCTGGCTCTCCGACCGGATAGGACGCGAGACCGTGTGGGCGATCGGCAACCTGGGGTTCTGCCTGACCTATGCCGCGCTGCTCGCATTGCCTGCGTACCCCGGGGTCCCGCTGCTGTACGCGATGGTGATCGCCCAGGGCGCGCTCGGCTACGGCCTGACGTCGGTCGTCGGCGCCATCCCCGCCGAGATCTTCGAAGGCAAGCACTATGGCCCCATCTTCGGGACCGTGATGCTCGGTGCCCTGGCTGGCGGCGCGGTCGGCCCGTGGTTCATGGGCTTCGTGCACGACCGCACCGGCAGCTACACGCTGGCGTTCTGGGTCGCGATCGGCTGTTCCCTCGTGTCGTCGTTCGCGATCTGGCGTGCCGCGCCCGGCGGCGTGCGCGCGGTTGCCGGGCGGGTGGGGCGGCGCAAGGCTGAGCCTGGGCCGGCGGAGTGAGGCTTCCGCGGTTGGCGGACTGCGGCCAGGCAGGGAGCCGTCCGACATGAACTTGCACGACTGCCGACCGCGCGAGCCGCGCCGGTGCCGCAGCATTCTCCCCATCTGCCTGCCCGCGCAGGCCACACCATTCGAGGAGCATCCCATGTTCGGCAAGAAGGACCACTCTGCCATCAAGACCCTGATCGCCCAGGGCACGCGTATCTCCGGCGACCTGAAATTCGAGGACGGGCTGAGGGTCGACGGCGAGGTCTACGGCTCGATCGAGGCCAGCTCCGAAAGCCGCAGCCTGTTGGTCATCTCCGAGGGCGCGGTGGCCGATGGCGGCATCAAGGCGGACCACGTCATCATCAACGGCACCGTCAAGGGGCCCGTGGAAGCGCGCGAGGTGCTGGAGTTGCAGCCCAAGGCCAGGATCGAGGGCGACGTGCAGTACGCGGCGCTGGAGATGCACCAGGGCGCCACCATCTCCGGGCAGTTGCGGCCCCTGGGGTCGGCAGCCGCCGCTTCCGCGGATGAAAAGCCCGTCGTCCGGCTGGCGGCGAAGAGTGCCTGAACCCGGCGCTACTGCGATGCGCGGTTGATCCGCAGCACCTGTCCTGCCGCGGTGAGGACGTACAGCTCGCCCTGGCCGTCCTCCCCGAACGAAAGCACCGTGCCCATGTTGGCGATGAACTGTCGCGGGTCGCTTGCAGCGCTGCCGCTGAGCACGAAGCTGCGCAGCCAGCCGCTGCAGAGGTCGGAGTAGAAGTACCGTCCCTGGATCTCGGGGATGGCACTGCCGCGGTAGACGAAGCCGCCGATGACCGAGCATCCGCCGCTCGCGTCGTGCCCATACTCCAGCACGGGCAGGGTGACGCCGGCCTGGTTGCAGGAAGCTGCGCCAAAGCATGACGTGCCTTCGGTGACGTTCCAGCCGTAGTCGAGCCCCGCGCGGTCCGCGGCGTTCGCGTCCACTTCTTCGAAGCGATCCTGCCCGACGTCGCCGATGTACAGGCGGTTGGTGGGAGCATCGAATGCATAGCGCCACGGGTTGCGCAAGCCGTACGCCCAGATCTCGGCGCGCCGGTTCGGCTGGCCCACGAAGGGATTGGTGGCGGGGATGGCATAAGGTGCCGCGGCGCTGGCGTTGCTCACGTCGATGCGCAGGAGCTTTCCCAGCAGCGAACTCAGGTTCTGTCCGTTGCCGAGTGGGTCGCCGCCGCCGCCGCCATCCCCTGTCCCGAGGTAGAGAAAGCCATCGGGTCCGAACCGGACCAGTCCGCCCTTGTGGTTGGCGAACGTGCGGTGGGGGATCGTCAGGATGCGAAGCGGCGCGGGGTCGGCGACATCGGGGTCTGTCGCGGAGACCCGGAAGCGCTCGATCGCGACGTCGCCGCCGGCGACGGTGAAATAGACATAGAAGAATCCGTTGCGCGCATATTGCGGGTCGAACGCCATCGAAAGCAGCCCGCCTTCGCCGGTCGTGTCGACCCGCGCCGAAATGTCCAGGAAGGGCGTGGCCGACCTGGCGCTGCCCCGGGCGACGACGATGCGGCCGGCGCGCTCGACAACGAAGAGGCGTGCGTCACCTGCGGGCGCCGTGGCGAAGACGGGTTCGCTCAAGCCCGTCAGTGCCACGGACGTGGCGAGCGCAAGGGGCGGCAGGGAGGGCTGGGGGGACGGCGCCGGCGCTGGTGGAGGGGAAGGATTGCCGCTCCCACCCACGCCAATGCCACCGCCGCCACCGCCACCGCCGCACGCGGCCAGCATCGCGCCCAGGAGCAAAGGGGCCAGTTTCATCACAACCTCCGCGGTCGACGGCGGGCGGGGCCGCTCACGGGAGGAGCGGACGCCGCTCCCTCGCTTTGTACGCCATCTGCCAACGCAGAGTTGGCGGTGGGAGAGGGTCCTTCACCCGAACATCGCGCGCAGCCTCTCGACGCCGGCGAGCGTCACCGACAGGAACGACGGGTCCAGCGGGAGCGGTTGCGAGGAGCATTTCGCAAGCACGAGGTCGGCTGCCGGATCGATGAACACGTGCTGGCCGAAGACCCCCACCCCGAAGACCATGGGCCGCTGGCCGCGCAGGACGTACCACTGGCTTCGGTAGTGCATCTGCGCGCGCTCGAAGAGGTCGAAGAAGTCGCCGGCGTTCCAGGCCGCGACGCCGTCGAAGCCGACGATGTCACGGATCCAGCTTTCCGGCACGACCTGCGCGCCGCCGTGGCGGCCTCCGGTCACGAACAGACGGCCGATCCGGGCCATGTCGCGCGGGGTGGCACAGAAGCCTCCCGCGCAGCGCGGCGCGCCGAAGCGGTCGACCGTGATGTAGGCGTCCCGCTCTGCCTGGATCGGTTGCCAGAGCGTCTCGCTCACGAGGTCGGCATACCGCGTTCCGGTCGCCCGCTCCAGGACCCAGCCCAGGAGGTCCGTGTTGGGCGACACGTAGTGGAAGCGGCCGCCGTGTTCTCCATCGCGGTCGCCCAGGGTGAGCAGGAAGCTTCTGAGGTCCGTGGGAGGCTCGCCGACCGGCACCGGATCCCATAGATGGGACTTCCTGTACTCGATGATGGCGCCGCCGGTGGCGTGGTAGTCCTCGTCGAAGCGGATGCCCACGCGCATGTCGAGCGCGTCGCGCACGGTCGCGCCCCCGAACGCCGTTCCCGCCAGCTCGGGAACCAGTTGCGTCAGGGGGGCACGGACGTCCAGCTGGCCGCGCCCGGCGACGATCCCCGCAACCAGTCCCAGGATGGACTTGGACACCGACATCCAGATGTGGGGGATGGCGGGACCCTGGCCTTCTGCATAGGTCTCGAAGACGAGCTTCCCCTCCTTCAGCACGACGAGGGAATCCGTGCAGGTGGCATCCAGCCAGTCGTCGAAGCCGTAGCTGCGACCGCCATGGGACAGCCGGAAGTCAGCCAGGCTGCGGCCATCGGCTTGCAGCAGCGGCGCGCCCGGCGCCGACCGGACGAATGCGCAGGGAACGAGTTCGCTGACGTGGTGGAACGCCCATCGATTGAAGGGAGGCGTTCGCCAGTTCGCAAGCGTCACCAGCCTGTCCGGTGGCGGCGGGAATCCCGTCATCAGCTCCATTGGGTCCCTCCGGGGCGGGCTAGAAGTGCAACCCCAACCACTGCTGCACCTGCTGGTGCAGGTCCCCCTGGAAGTCGGCCGCCGCGCCTTGCGCGGTGATCCGCCCCAGGCTGAGCACGCAGACACTGTCCGACATGCGCACCACGCGCCGGACGTTGTGGTCGATGAGCAGGATGCCCATGCCGGCGGCCGCGAACTTCTCGATCCAGGTGAAGATCTCTTCCGAGACGCGCGGCGACAGCCCGATGCTCGGCTCGTCGATCAGGCAGACCTTGGGCTGCTGCAGCCAGGCCTTGCCGAATTCGAGCTGCTTCTGCTGGCCGCCGGAGAGGCTGCCGGCGGCGTCCGAACGCTTTTCGTGCAAGGCGGGAAACTGCGCGAAGACCTCCTTGAGGCGTTCCCGCAGCACGCCGGCGAAGCGCGCCCGGCGCCCGAGCAGCGGCAGGGTCAGGTTGTCCTCGACCGACAGGTGCGGGAACAGGCTCGATTCCTGCGGGATGCAGCAGATGCCCAGGTCGATCAGCCGGTGCGGGGCGATGCCCGAGATGTCCGCCGACTCGAAGGTGACGCTTCCCAGCTTGGGCGGCAGGAAGCCGCAGATGGTCTTGACCAGCGTGGACTTTCCCGCGCCGTTCAACCCGACCAGTCCCGTGATCTCGCCGGCGTGCACGCGCAGTGACACGTCGCGCAGCACGTCGATGTCCTGCGCATAGCCGGCCGTGACCGACCGCAACTCGAGCAGCGGCGCCTTGTCGCTCACGCGGGCACCTCCAGCGTCGGCGGCTCGTCGCCCGCGGGCGTCTCGCCCAGGTAGGCCTCGATGACTTCGTGGTTGCGCAGCACGTCGTGCACGCCCCCCACCGCGATCACGCGGCCGGCATTCATGCAGACGGCGCGCTGGCACAGGTCCACCACGATGGGCATGTCGTGGCTGACCAGCAGGAAGGTGGCGCCCTGCGCATGCCGGGCGCGGATGAATTGCGCCATGACTTCGCGCATGACGGGGTGGACGGCGGCGAAAGGCTCGTCCAGCATCGCGACGCGCGGCGCCTCGATGAAGCACATGCCGAATTCCAGCAGCTTGCGCTGGCCGCCCGAGAGCTGGCCGGCATCCAGGTGCTGCACGGGACCCAGCGTGAGCTCTTCGATCAGCGACTCCGCGCGCCGGGTCGATTCGGCCTCGCTCAGGCCGCGGGCCATCCCCGCCGTGAGCAGGTTGTCGAAGGCGCTGGTGCGCGTGAACACGCGCGTCATCTGGAACATCCGCAGGATGCCCGCTTGCGCGAGCGCCGCAGGCGGCATGCGCGTGACGTCCCGCTCGCCCATCAGGATGCGGCCTGCGTCCGGCGGCAGGAAGCCGGACAGCATGTTCAGGACGGTGGTCTTGCCGGATCCGTTCGGGCCGATCAGCCCGAGGATCTCGCCCTCGCGCACCTCGAAGCCCACGCGATCCACGGCGGCCACGCCGCCGAAGCGTTTCGACAATCCGTCGACGACCAGCAGGTTCATGCTTTCCTGCGTCCGATCCGCGCAACCGCCGCGCTCCACAGGCCGCCCGGCACCCAGCGCGCGAACAGGATCACGAGCAGCGCGAAGACGATCACCTGCACGTTGCCCAGGCCGCGCAGCCATTCCGAGCCCAGGTAGACCAGCAATGCGCCGACCACCGACCCCGTCAGCGAGCCCATCCCGCCGATCACCACCATGGCCAGCACCAGGCCCGTCTGCTGGAGCAGTCCGAGCTCCGGGCTGACCAGCTGGCTGAAGGTGCCGTAGAGCGACCCCGCCAGGCCGCAGATGCCGCACGAGGTGCAGAACACGATCATCTTCACGCGCACCACGTCGATGCCGCGGCTCTCCGCGCCGATGGCGTCGTCGCGCACGGCCGTCATGAAGCGGCCGAGCCGGCCCCGCAACATGAAGTACAGCACCGCGAGCACCAGCACCAGTGCCGCCAGGAAGATGTAGTAGTAGGCCAGCCGGCTTTCGGTGAGCGTGGCCACGTGCATGCCCTGGTCGCCGCGGGTGAACTCGTGCGAATTGCCGATCACCACGCGCGCGATTTCCGCGAAGGCGAGCGTGGTGAGCGACAGGTAAGGGCCGCTCAGGTTCAGCACGAGCTTGCCCAGCAAGGCCCCGAGGAGGGCGGTCGACACGATGGCCGCGGGGATGGCGATCGCGAGCGGCACGTGCCAGTAGAAGTCGAGCAGCGCCGTGGTGTACCCGCCCAGCATCGCGAACGCCGCCGGGGCGAGCGAAAACTGGCCCGTGTAGCCGGCGAGCGCGTTCCACGCCAGCGAGAGGATGGCGAAATACATGCTCACGAGGAGGATGCCTTGCGCGTACGGCCCGGTGACCAGCAGGGGGAGGGCGGCCAGGCCGGCGCAGAGCAGGGCGGCCGCGCGCGCGTCGAAAGCAAGGCGGTCGCGCCAGAGGGTGGCCTTGCCGGCGCTCATACGTCGCGGCCCTTCTGTCCGAGCAGGCCCTGCGGGCGCAGCAGCAGCACGAGCACCAGGATGGCCAGGCCGAACGCGTCGCGGTAGTCGTAGGAGCCGTACACGGAAAAGAACGCCTCGCTCACGCCCACGATCAGCGCGGCGATCATGGCGCCCCACACCGACCCCATCCCCCCGAGCACGACGATCACGTAGGACTTGATGGCGGGGAAGGAGCCGACGTCCGGCGAGGGGTTCACCAGCGGCGCCAGCAAGGCGCCCGAGAGCGCCGCCAGCATGCCGGAGATCGCGAAGATGAGGCTGGTCGTGCGCGTGGCGTCGATGCCGGCCAGGGACGCGCCCAGGCGGTTCTGCGCGACCGCCTGGATCTGCTTGCCCCAGACGGACTTCTTCAGGAACAGGGCCAGCGCGATCATGATGAACACCGCCACGACGGTGGCGATGGCCTTCTGGCCGGTGAGCATGACGGGCCCGAGGGCAAAGCGGCTGGTCTCGATCAGGGCCGGGCCTTTGTACGAGTAAGGCCCCACCACCTTGTCGACCAGGTTCACCAGCAGCAGCGACAGGCCGAAGGTGACGACGACCGCGTACTCGTCCTTCATGAAACCCCAGCTCGCATAGCCGGCGTACAGCGGCCGCATGAGCAGCCGCTCCACGATCCAGCCGAGCGCGGCGCCCGCGATGGCGGCGCTCGGCAGGGCGAGCCACGGCGAGACCGAGAAGTGCAGGGCGACCAGCACGTAGGTGTACGCGCCGATCATGAAGAACTCGCCGTGGGCGAAGTTCACGATCTTCAGCACGCCGAAGATCATGGCCAGGCCCACGGCCATCAGCGCATAGAAGCAGCCGTAGATCAGCCCGTTGGCGAGCAGGTCCAGCGAGAGCAGCAGCACCTCGGAGTCCAGTCAAGGGGGACGGAGCAGTCGCTGCGCGCCGGGTCCATCCCTGGAAATTATTTGGGGCGGACGATCTTGGCGGGGTCGAACTTCTGTCCCGGCGCCTGGATCAGCACCGTTTGCGCCACGGGTTGCTTCTCGGCGGTCAGTTCGTAGTTGACGAACGGGATGTCGAGCCACTGCTGGTAGCCGTAGCCCGGCTGCGAGGAGAAGTTGGAGACGCCGCGCAGGCTCTCGAACTTCATCGTGCGCATCGCCGCGGCGACCTTCTCGGGTTCGTCGCTCTTGGCCTGCCGGATGCCCTCGACGACCAGGTGCAGCGAGTCGGCGGCCTGCAGCACCAGGCGGTTGACGTCGTTGCCGGTGCGCTTCTTGTATTCGGCCGCGACGTCCCTGGCCAGCTGGGTCTGCGGCATCGCCGGGTGGTACAGCGCGAACGACAGCAGGTACTTGCCGCCTTCCTTCACGTTCTGCCAGAAGTCGGGGTAGTCGGCGAGCCCGCCGCCGTCGTACAGGATGGTCTTCGCGCTCGGGGCGAGCCCTTGTTCGTACACCTGGTTCATGACGATGTAGGCGGCCGGCGGCAGCATCGACATGACGATCACGTCCGGCGGGTTCGCCCGCAGCGGCAGGATGGCGGCCGTGAAGTCCTTGCTGGAGCGGTCCAGCGTCTCGTACTTGTATTCGATGTTCGGCGCCTTCTGCTTGAGCAGCTCGCCGGTGAGCTTGGCCTGGCCGATGCCGTAGTCGGTGTTCTCCGCGAAGGCGACGACGCGCTTGACGCCCATGGTCGCGAGCGTGGTGGCCATCGACGAGGACACCAGGGTGTTGTACGGCGAGGTGTTGAACACCTCGGGGTAGCCGCGCTTGCGCACGTCGTCCGACCAGCAGTTGGTGTTGACGTAGGGCACCTTGTAGCGGTGCGCCACTTCGATTTCCGCCAGGCACACCGAGCTCTGGTGGCCGCCCGCGAGGGCGACGACCTTGTCCTTCGAGATCAGTTTCTCGGTGGCCGCGCGCCCCTTTTCCGGGATGCCCTGGTTGTCCTCGTACAGGACCTTGATCTGCCGGCCGAGCACGCCGCCCTTGGCGTTGACCATGTCTTTGAGGATCTCCATCCCGTCCTTGACCTGCGTGCCCTGCACGACGGACCCGGGCGGCGATTGCGTGATGCTGGCGCCGATGAGGATGGGGTCTGCCGCGAACGCGGGCAGCGAGCTCAGCGTGGCGCCCAGGCAGGCGATGCCGGTGGCAATCTGGCGGAACTTCATGGCGTGCTCCTGTGGAAAGCAGGATGCAATGTAGCCGCACACGGTGGCGCCGCACGCCCCATGAACGCCCGGGGAAACCCGAGCCCGCCACCGGCCGAAACGCTTTTAGCATGCCAACGTATTCATTCCGGCCGGTCGCTGCGCGATGGCTCGGAGCAGACTCTGTCCATGACATCCACCGCAAGGTCCTCCCGCCACTGGTTGCCCGTCGAGCCGCTGGAGGCGCACGCCTTCGCGCCGTTCGGCGACGTCATCGAAGCCGGCGGATCGGCTCGACACTGGACCATCAACGAAGGTTTCGCCGAGCGCTTCGACGATCTCGCGCGACTGGACACGCTGCGCCAACAGGGCCGGCCCGTCCTCAGCCTGTTCCGCGCCCGTCCACGCACGCTGCCCTTGCAGTTGCGCCTGGTCGAACGCCACCTCCTCGGCAGCCAGGCCTTCGTGCCCCTGCTGCCCCAGCGCTTCCTGGTGGTGGTCGCGGCTGCCGGCCCGGCGCCCACCGCCGACGGACTGCGCTGCTTCATCACCCGGCCGGGCCAGGGCGTGAACTACGCCGCGGGGACCTGGCACCACCCGCTGATCGCCCTGGACGCAGGCGGCGACTTCCTCGTCATCGACAGGGCCGGCCCGGACGCGAGCGAGGACTGCGAGGAGCAATCGCTGCTGGAAGCGGACGTGTGGGTGCGGGGATGAGCCTGGTGCGACGACGCGGCCTTTACCCATCCATTTAGGATCCGCCCATGGATCCGGATCTCAAGCGCGTCCCCTGGGCGCGGCGATTGAAGCTGCGCCACCTGGAGACCTTCCTCGTGCTCGATGGCGCGGGGAGCATCACGGCGGCTGCGGAGCGGATGCACATGACGCAGCCCGCCGTCTCCCACTGGCTCGCCGACATCGAGGAGGTGATCGGTTCCCCCTTGTTCGTTCGAGGCCGCAAGCTCAAGCTGACGCCTGCGGGCGAGATCCTTCGACGCCACGCCGAGCGCATGCTGGGGGATGTCCAGCGGGTCGACGAGGAATTGAAGGCGCTGCGGTCGGGCCTGGTCGGCCGGCTGCAGATCGGTTGCATCCATTCGGCGGCATTGACGATGGTGCCGCGCGCCATCGCTGACTTGCAGGAGAGGCACCCGAACATCGTCGTCCATGTCGAGGAAGGCACGATGGTCGACCTGCTCGATCGGCTGGGCAAGCGCGCGTTCGACCTCGTGGTGGGAACGATCGATGTTCGCGCGCACCAATACGGCTTCACGACCGAGGTGCTGATGGAAGATGTCGTGCGCATCGTCTGCAGGCCGGAACACCCCCTCGCGCGCAAGCGCAAGCCGACCTGGCAGGAAGCTGCCGCGTATCCGTGGGTGCTGCCGCCGGCCAACAGCTTGAGCCGCGTGCGCGTGGAAGAGGCTTTCGCGCAGCAGAGGGTTGCACTTCCCAGGCCGCGGGTGGAAACGGTTTCCGTGGCCGCGATCCAGGCGCACCTGCGCGAGACGGATTGCCTTGCGCCCCTGTCTGGCCTGGTCGCCGACTTCCATACATCGCTCAAGCTGCTGTCCCGCGTTGCACTGACGCCCGTCAGCCGCTTTGCGGAGCTGGGCATGGTCTGGTCCCAGGCCAGTTCCAACGGGTTGCTCTGCGAATTTCTCGCTTCCCTGAGGAAGCATCCCAGGCGGCCCGCCTGACCTGGTCTCCAGGGGCAAGTCGCCGAACATGAGCGATTCCTGATGGATCTCCCGGTTTTTTTTCATTTGCGCTTATCCCTGCGCGCTCCCCAGAATCGGGAATGTTCATTTCCAGCGCCGCCCCGCTCGTGCTCACGGCCTCGTCTCTGGGCGAGGAGGACCAGCCCGACGCGGCGCTGCGCGCCCTGGACCAGGCGCTGCAACAGCAACCCGGCCACAAGTTGTTCACCGTCCTGGCGATCGATGCGCAGCGACAGGAGAACAGGCGGATCTATTCGAGTGCGCCAGAGGCGTACCCCTGCGAGGGCACGAAGCCCCTGCGGCGCGACAGCGCCTTCTATCGGACGGTCTTCCTCGCCGGCGAGCCCAGGGTCTGCCGTGACAAGGAGGAATGCCGGGCGGCCTTTCCGGACCACGCGTCCATCGAGGCCCTGGGGTGCGAATCGGCGGTCAACGTCCCTGTGCGCTGGAACGGGGTCACCCTCGGCTCGCTGAACCTGCTCCATGAGCGGGGGTGGTACGACGCATCTTCCCTGCCGATCCTCGCCGTCTATGCGGGCCTGGCCGTGCCGGTCCTGCTGCACGCCATCAACACCTCCCGCCACCCCTGAACGCCATGAATACCATCACGCGACGCAAGCTGCTCGCCGGACTCGCCCTGGGCGCCACCGCGGGTGGACTGCGGGCTGCGGCCACCTACCCCGAAAAGCCGATCACCATCATCTACCCGTACGCCGGCGGCAGCGCGTCGGACGTGATGACGCGGCAATTTGGCGAGATTCTCTCCAGGGCCCTCGGCCAGCCGGTCGTGGTGGAATCCAAGCCGGGCGCCGGCGGGTCCACGGCCCTGGAGCAGGTCACGCGGGCGCCCGCGGACGGACACACCCTCGTGCTCACCGCCAGCGGAACGATGAGCGTGAACCCGCACATCTACAACCTCAAGTACAGCCCGGTCGACGATCTCGCATCGATCGCCATCCTGGTGGACATCCCGTTCATCGCCGTGTCCAACCTGGCGTTCCCGGCGAAGAACCTCAAGGAGTTCATCGCGGTGGCGAAGGCGCGCCCCGGGGGTGTGTCGTTCGCCAACGCCGGCACCGGCACGCAGGCCCACCTCACGCAGGTGATGTTCATGAAGGCCGCCGGCATCGCCGCGAACATCGTTCCGTACAAGGGCGGGGCGCCGATGACCACCGACCTCCTGGGCGGCCACATCGACGCTGCGTTCGACAACGCGGCCGCGCAGGTGGCGAACGTGCAGGCCGGGAAGGTCCGCCCGCTGTTCGTCACGACGCAGACGCGCAGTCCGACCCTGCCCGACGTGCCAACGGCGGAGGAGGCGGGACTGCCAGGCTTCGTCGCATCCGGCTGGTTCGGCCTGGCAGCTCCGAAGGGAACGCCGCAGCCGATCATCGAGAAGTTGAACCGGATTGTCGTGGCCGCCATGAAGGAGCCCGCCACCCGCCGCAAGCTGCTGGAGGCCGGGTGGATGCCGGTGGGGAGCTCGCCGGAAGAGGCAGCGGCGCGCGCCCGTGCCGACCTCGTGAGCTTCGGTGCCATCGTCAGCCAGCTCGGCCTGAAGCCGAATTGAGCAAACCGCAGAAATCCCCGTGGCACTCACTCTCGAAAACACCCTCATGAATCGTCGAATCGTGACCGCGCTGGCGGCCTCCTTGCTGGCAGCAGCCTCGCTGCCGGTTGCCTCCCAGACGGCAGGCTGGCCCGCCAAGCCCATCACGCTGGTGGTGCCGCAGGCTGCCGGCGGCGGCACCGACGTCCTCGGCCGGCTCTGGGCCGACTACGTCGGCAAGTCCCTGAAGACCACCATCGTGGTGGAAAACAAGGGTGGGGCCAACGGCGTCGTCGCCTCCAGTCATGTCGCCAAGCTGCCGGGGGACGGGTACACGTTCATGGTCGCCGGCATTTCGTACCTCGCCTTCAACCCGTTCACGTACAAGTCGCTGCCGTACGACCCGGAGAAGGACTTCGAAGGCGTGGCCCTGCTCGTCAACACGCCCTTCCTCCTGGTGGCGAGTCCCGACTCCGGCATCAAGTCGCTGGAGGACCTGGCGGCGCAGGGCAAGGCGAAGCCGGGCCAGCTGAATTTCTCGTCGGCAGGGAAGGGCAACTCCACGCACCTCATCATGGAGATGCTGGGGGAGCGACTGGGCGTGAAGCTCACGCATGTTCCGTACAACGGCGCGGCCAAGGGGCTCACCGCGGTGATGGCAGGCGAAGTCCAGCTGATGTCCGACGTGCTGAATACGGGGGCGGTGCAGGCCAAAGCCGGAAAGGTGACGCCGATTGCCGCCGTCGCGTCGAAGCGGGCTGCCGGCCTGCCTGAGGTGCCGACGATCGCCGAGGCAGGGCTCAAGGATTTTCCCCAACCCGGCTGGTACGCGCTCGTCGCGCCCGCGGGCACGCCGCGGCCCATCGTGGAGCGCGTGAATGCCGAGACGCAGAAGTTCTTCGCCGACCCCGCCGTGCGGGCCAGGCTCGATGCCCTGAACTACGAGCCGCTGCCTGCGGGCCCGGAGGCCGTGAAGGCCTGGATGCGCCGCGATGCGAAGTTGTGGGGGCCCGTGATCTCCCGCCTGGGCATTTCGAACGACTGAGGACACAGACCATGCCCAAGCTCACCCAGACCACCTGGAAGTACCGCCGCGACAGGATGCAGCGCCTGATGGACACGCTGCAGCTGGACGCACTCGTCTTCACCTCGGCGGATTTCTTCCAGTTCGCCACCAACTTCCACACGGACGTCCAACCTTGGGAGCGGCCGATCTTCGCGGTATTTCCGCGCAACGGCGATCCGTTCCTGATCATGAACGAGCTGTCGACCAACCATGTCCGCTTCTCCATCGAGAAGGCGAAGCTGTGGGTGAGCGACATCAGCTTCTACGCGGAGCATCCGAAGGTGAGCAATCGCCTGCCGCTGTACACGCAGATCCATGAGCTGCTCGCCGCGCGCCTGGGCGCGGCCGGGCTGGCGCGCGCACGCATCGGCGTGGAAGGCACCAGCGCGATTCTGGCGGCGGTGAACCGCATGTTGCCGGAACTGCAACTGCGCCCCTGCACGCCCGAGATGCGTTCGCTTCGCTGGCAGAAGAACGACGAGGAGCTGCAGATCATGCAGGCTGCGGCGAGCATCGCCGACTGGCTGCAGGATCGGTACCGCGAGAACATCCGTCCGGGACGCCTCGTGCAGGAGCTGGATTTCGCGATGGGGGCGCTGTTCGTGCAGGAGGCTGCGGAACGGTTCCCGGGAGAGCACTTCGAAGTCATCCGGACGTGGACCTTGAGCGGCCCCGCCTCCGCCTCGCCCCACGGTGACGGCGCGTCGTGCGGCCAGCGCATCCAGGAAGGCGATGTGCTGGTGAACATCGTCATCCCGCGCCTGAATGGCCTTGCCATCGAGAACGAGCGCACCTGGTTCTGCGGCAAGCCAAGCCGGGAGCAGGCGGCGCTCTGGACGGCTGCCAAGGACGCCAACGAAGCGGCCGTGGCGGCCGCCAGGACCGGCAACCCCGTCAGCGCGATCGACGCGGCCGCCCAGGCCGTGATCGAACGGGCCGGATACGCGGAGTACGTCAAGCATCGCACCGGCCACGCCATCGGTGTCATCCACCACGAGTATCCCGAGGACATGGCCTTCTCGTTCCGGCCCTTGCTGGACAACGAGGTGTATTCCGCGGAGCCGGGACTGTACGTGTACGGGATCGGCGGCTTTCGGCTCGACGACACCGTGGTGGTGGGCCCGCAGCCACGCACGCTGACACGGACGCCGCGCACCCTCGAATACGCGACGGTGGGCTAGTGCGGGCGAGGGCCGCCAATCGGCGCCCCGCCAGTCGCATGGGCCGGACAGGCGCATCCACTGCCGCTACCATTCCTTGCCGAAACGAGGCATCGGGAGGACAGCGGTGAGACCATCCATCTTCCAGCACGCACCCCTGGTTGCTGCCGCCATGCTGGCATTGGCTGCGCCCCTGGCGAGCCAGGCTTTCGAGCCGGTCGACATGCGAACCGAGGCAGCCCGCACGCCGGCGCCACCGTGGCCCGCGGGGGACGAGCGCGGCATGGCCAACGTGCTCGGTGCCGCAACGACCCGCCGCTGCGGCTGGCACATGTCCCGGCCCGGTGCGCGCACCTACGAGGCCTCGTTCGAGCGGTCGAACACCATGCCGAAGTCGCCGTTCGCGCCGCCCTCCCTGAGCAAGCCGAAGCCGACCGCGGGCGTGCCGTTCTCGGCGCATGCCTTCAACAGCGAGGCCTTCGAGGCCGGCGCCGAACCGCAGCAGCAGGGCACGCAGATCGATGCCCTGGGCCACTTCGCCTCGATCAAGGCGCCCTGGGACCCGAAGAACCCCTTCGCGGCCGACTACGCCAGCTACTACGGCGGCTACAAGCAGCAGGACGTCAAGCCCACGCCCGACTCCCCCTTGCTCAAGCTGGGCATCGAGAAGATCCCGCCGCTGGTGACCACCGCCGTCCTGCTGGACGCCAGGGCCCATGTCGGCAAGGGCAGGGCGATGGCCGACGGGCAGCTGGTCACGGCGGCCGACATCGAGGCCATGCTCAGGGCGCAGGGGCTCGCCAGGCGCGGCCTGCTGCCCGGCGACATGGTCTGGATCTACACCGGCTGGAGCGAGAACTGGAAGGACCCGGCCGACCCGAACAGCCCGTACTACGCGATGGCCCCGGGACTGTCGGTGGACGCGGCCAGGATGCTGGCCGGCAAGCGCATCGTCGCCATCGGCCTGGACGCGCCCTTCATCGATCCGGTGCCCAACGGCATGCTGCAGGGCAAGGCGCCCCCGGCGGCCGGCACCGACCCCGGCCTGCCGTTCTCCATCCATCACTACATGTTGTCGGTCTTCGGCATCCACCACCTCGAGAACCTGAACCTCGCTGCCATGGCCGCCGACAAGGTGTGGACCTCGTGCGCCATGGTGCTGCCCTCGCGCGACAAGGGCGCTGCCGGCGCGGTGGTCCGGCCGGTGGCGATCGGGGTGCCGAACCAGCGCTGAGGCCCCCGGGGCAGGTGTCTGCCTGAATTGACCCTCCTGCACGAACCCCGTATGTTCGGTCCCCACGCATCAAGTGGAGACCGGAACATGAAGCTGACCACCCTTCGCAAGGCGGCCGTGATGATGATCGCCCTGGGCGCGGCCGCGGGTGCCGCGGCGCAGGAGACGACCCTGCGCCTGGTGAGCGCCTTCGCCGAGAACGGCATCTACGTGCAGCGCCTGCAGCCGTGGATCCAGAAGTTCAACGCCGAGGGCAAGGGCGTGCTGCAGATCAACTTCATCGGCGGCCCCAAGGCCATGCCGCCCTTCGAGGTGGGCAACGCGGTGAAGACCGGCGTGGTCGACATGGCGATGGCCACCGGCGCGTTCTACACCAACGTGATGCCCGAGGCCGACTTCCTCAAGCTCACGCAGGTGCCCGTGGCGGAGCAGCGCAGGAACGGCGCCTTCGACGCGATCAACAAGGTGTGGAACGAGAAGGCCAACATGCAGTACCTGGCCCGCATGGTGGAGAACCAGCCGTTCCACATCTACACCAACAAGAAGGTGGACAAGCCGGACCTCTCGGGCCAGAAGATCCGCATCACGCCGGTGTACCGCGACTTCTTCCAGGCGCTCAATGCCACGGTGATCACCACCGCGCCGGGTGAGGTGTACACCGCGCTGGAGCGTGGCGTGGTCGACGGCTACGGCTGGCCCATCGGCGGGATCTTCGACCTCAAGTGGGACGAGAAGACCAAGTTCCGCATCGACCCCGGCTTCTACGACGCCGAGGTCTCGCTGGTCATGAACCTGCCCGCGTACAACAAGCTGACCAAGGCGCAGCACGACTACCTGCAAAAGCAATTGCTGGCGCTGGAGGCGGAGAACACCTTCTGGGCGAAGTACACGGCCGATGAAGTCGCCCGGCAGCAGAAGGCCGGCATCGAGGCCATCAGGTTCGACGCGGCGACCACCAAGGCCTTCACCGAGAAGGCCTACCAGGTGGGCTGGGCCAGCGCCGAAAAGCAGAGCCCGGACATCGCCAGGCGCTTCAAGCCGCTGTTCGCGCCCAAGTGACGGGGCGCCTTTCCGGCGCCTACGCGGGGCTGCTCGCCGGCCTCGCGCTGGGCGGCTGCGCGGTCATGTTCGCGATGATGCTGGTCATCGTGGGCGACGTGGCCTTGCGCAACATCGCCGTCCCCGGCCTGCCGCGCGGCCTGGCCTGGAGCAACGAGGTGTCGGAGCTGATGCTGTACCTCACCACGGTGCTGGTCGCGCCCTGGCTGCTGCGCCGGGGCCAGCACATCCGCGTCGACATCCTGCTGACCGCCATGCCGCCGCGGCTGGCGTGGTACTTCGAGTGGCTGGGCGACATCATCGGCTTCGCCTGCTGCGTGTTCATGGCGTGGTACGCCACGCGCGCCGCCTGGGCGAGCTACACGGCCGGCGCGCTGAACATCAAGACGCTGGTGACGCCGGAGTGGTGGTCGCTGGCGCCCTTGCCCGCGATGTTCGTGCTGCTGGCCATCGAGATGGTGTTCCGCATGCACAGGCTGCAAAGCGGCGAACGGGCGCCGCGGCAGGATGCGGTGAGCGCGTCATGAGCAGTTGGGCCATTGCGGCGTGGCTGATGCTCGGCGGCTCCACGGTGCTGCTGTTCATCGGCATGCCGGTGGCGCTGACCTTCATCACCGTCAACATCATCGGCGCTTTCCTCTACATGGGCGGCGAGGTCGGGCTGGCGCAGCTGGCGCGCAGCAGCGTGGGGTCGGTGACGTCGTTCTCGCTCACGCCCATTCCCCTGTTCGTGCTGATGGGGGAGATCCTCTTCCACACCGGCCTGGCGCTGAAGGTGATCGAGGGCATCGAGCGCCTGATCCGGCGCGTGCCGGGGCGGCTCGCCGTGGTGGCGGTGGTCGCCGGCACGGTGTTCTCCGCGATCTCGGGCTCCACCATCGCCACCACGGCGATGCTGGGCTCGCTGCTGCTGCCCGTCATGCTGTCCAAGGGCTACCACCCGACGCTGGCCGCCGGGCCCATCATGGCCATAGGCGCGGTGGACATGTTGATCCCGCCCTCGGCGCTGACCGTGCTGCTCGGGTCGCTTTCGGGCATCTCCATTTCCAAGCTGCTGATCGGCGGAGTGCTGCCGGGCGTCATCCTGTCGGTGGCCTTCGTGCTGTGGATCGTGCTGCGCGTGCGCATCACGCCTTCGCTGGCACCGGCCGCCGAGGAACAGCAGCCGTACACCGGCTGGCAGCGCTGGCAGCCGTTCTTCGCCTACGTGCTGCCCACTCTGTCGATCTTCGGGGTGGTGGTGGGCGCGCTGGCGGCGGGCTGGGCGACGCCGACCGAATGCGCGGCGCTGGGGGCCTTCGCGACGCTCTTGCTGGCGCTGCTCTACCGGGCGCTCAGCTTCGATGCGCTGCTCAAGGCGCTCAAGGGAACGGCGGGCATCTCGGGAATGATCCTGTTCATCATCCTCGGCGCCACCACCTTCGCGCAGATCCTGTCCTTCTCGGGCGCCAGCAACGGGCTGGTGCAGATGATCACGGGCAAGGGCTGGTCCCCCGGCATGATCGTCGCCGGCATGATGCTGGTGCTGATCTTCCTGGGCATCTTCGTCGACCAGGTCAGCATGATGATGATCACGCTGCCGATCTTCATGCCCGTGGTCCAGAGCCTGGGCATCGACGTGGTCTGGTTCGGCGTGATGTTCCTGATCTGCATGCAGATGGGCCTGCTGCTGCCGCCGCACGGGCTGCTGCTCATGACCATGCGCGGTGTCGCGCCACCCAGCGTGACCATGGGCCACATCTTCCAGGCCGTGGTGCCTTACGTGGCGATGAGCCTGCTGCTGCTGGCCGCGGTGTTCTGGATCCCGGCCATCGCGACGGCCTTGCCGCGGTGGATGGGATGAGTGCGCTGCGAGCCGGCCGCGGCAGGCCGCGGCCGGCCCGTGGGCATCAGCGGTTGCCGCCGCGGTCCAGTTGCGCCATGACGCGCTGGTCGCCCGTGCGCAGCACCGCCCGCGCATCGGCGAAGGCCTGCGTGTCGTCCTGGCGGCGGATCGTGTAGCTGCCGACGTAGTGGCCGGGGCGTTCCTCGCGCAGTTCCAGCCGGTCGACCACGCCCGGCACGCGCACGGATGCGCGCGCATTCGGCGTGCCTTCCAGGCGGAAGTGCACCACGCGGCCAGGCTCCAGGCGCTCGCCGCGCGGCCACATGGAGAAGTTGTTCACTTCGGCGTTGGCCATCGCGGCGGCATTGCCCATGGCGCGGGCCTGGAACGCAGGCGGATAGCTGTACGCGGCGACCACCGGGGCTTCGCTCCAGGCCGCGCGCAGCTTCATGTCGCGAGTCGGGTCGATCCGGTCGCTGCGACGGATCACGTACGAGCCCACGTACTCGCCGGGCGAACGCTCGCGCAGCGGGACGCGCACGTCGTCGGCCAACGCCAGGTTGGCCCAGCGTGCGCCCGGCGTGGCGCGGACCGAGATGCGCAGGGTGGAGCCAGGGCGCAGGCCGGAGTCGGAGTCGATCGTCATGCCGTTGATGGTGCCCTGGCGGGTCTCCGCCACGCGGTACTGGGGCTGCTGCGCGGACGCGGGTTGAGCCACCATCGCACCGAGGGGCGCGAGCAGCAGGACCGCGGCGGCCACCTTGCCTTGAAGAGTTCGTTTCATGCCATGCTCCTTAGTTCGACATGCCCACAGGCTAGGCGCTTCCGGATGAACCGGCGCTGAACGCGCTTGGCACTGAAGGTAGGACGAGAGCCATAGTCCAAGCGGGACACGACCGGCTCTGCCGGGCGCGATGTAAACAAGGCAACACCGGCCACGCGGCAAAACCGTGCCATCGATAATCGGGGTCTCGAACCAAGTGACAGCGGCTGGCTGGAGCGCATTGAATTCTTCCCACGAAGCAGAACGGCTTCGGCTTTTCATCTCCCGGATCACCGACTACGCGATCTACATGCTGGCGCCGGACGGCACCGTCGCCAGCTGGAACGCGGGGGCACAGAGGTTCAAGGGCTATGCCGCCGATGAAATCATCGGCCAGCATTTTTCGCGCTTCTACACACCCGAGGACCGCGCTGCCGGTATCCCGGAGAAGGCGCTGAGGCTCGCGCGCGAGACGGGCAAGTTCGAGGCGGAAGGCTGGCGCGTGCGCAAGGACGGGACCGAGTTCTGGGCGAGCGTCGTCATCGACCCGATCCGGGACGAATCCGGCGAATTGGTCGGGTTCGCCAAGATCACCCGCGACATCTCGGAAAAGCGCGCGGCGCAGGAAGCCTTGCGCGAGAGCGAGGAGCGCTTCCGCTTCCTCGTCCAGGGTGTCACCGACTACGCCATCTACATGCTCTCCCCGACGGGCGAGATCACCAACTGGAACGCCGGGGCCCGCCGGATCAAGCAGTACGAGCAGGAGGAGGTGCTGGGCACGCACTTTTCGCGCTTCTACACCGAAGAAGACCGGGCGCGCGGCATGCCGGCGCACGCCCTGGCGGAAGCGACGGCCAATGGCCGCTACGAGGTCGAAGGCGTGCGCGTGCGCAAGGACGGGACCCGGTTCCTGGCCCATGTGGTGATCGACGCGATCCGCAACGAAGCCGGCGAGCTGATGGGGTTCGCCAAGATCACGCGCGACATCACGGAGCGCCAGCAGGCGGCGCAGGCGCTGGAACAGGCGCGCGAGGTCCTGTTCCAGTCGCAGAAGCTGGAAGCGATCGGAAAGCTCACCGGGGGCGTGGCGCACGACTTCAACAACCTGCTGAGCGTGATCACGAACGGGCTGGACCTGCTGCGTCCCGCCCTGAAGGATCCCGAGGCGCTGGGCCTGGTCGAAAGCATGGAGAAGGCGGCCATGCGCGGCGCCTCGCTCACCAACCAGCTGCTCACCTTCGCGCGCCAGCAGCCGGTCACGCCGGAGCCACGGGAGTTGAACCGGGTGATCACGGGGTTCGAACCCGTCCTGAGGCGGGCGACCAGGAGCTCGGTGAAGTTCGAGGTCGAGACCAGCGGCGAATTGCCGGCGGTGATGATCGACATGGCCTTGTTCGAAAGCGCGCTGCTGAATCTGGTGGTCAACGCCAACGACGCGACCCTGGACGGCGGGAGCATCCGGGTCACCACGCACGTGAGCGAGGTCGACGCCGGCCAGATCGGCACCCTGGCCAAGGGAAGGTACGTCGTCGTCTCCGTGCAGGACACGGGCTCGGGCATGAGCGACGAAGTCATCGCCCGCGCGGTCGAGCCTTTCTTCACCACCAAGGCGATGGGGAAGGGGACCGGCCTCGGCCTGAGCCAGGTCTACGGGATGGTGCAGCAGTTCGGCGGCGAGCTGAAGATCACGTCCCAGCTGGCCCAGGGCACCACCATCTCGCTGTACTTCCCTGTTTCGTCGAAAGAGGCGATCCACGAAGCTGCGCCGCCTCCCAGCGACAAGGTCCTGATCGTCGACGACCAGCCCGATGTCCTCGACATGGCGTCGGAGATGTTCCGCACGCTCGGCTTCCACGTCATCACCGCGACCTCGGGGCGGCAGGCGCTGGAGATCCTCTCCCGGATGCACGACATCCACCTGCTGTTCTCCGATGTCGTGATGCCCGGCCTGAGCGGGGTGGAACTGGGCAAGAAGGCCCAGGAAGTCTCGCCGCACACCCGCGTCCTGCTCGCCTCCGGCTACACCACGCCCGCGGGCAGCCTCAAGGGCTTCGAGTTCCTCCCCAAGCCCTACCGGATGGCGGACATCCTCAAGAAGTTGCGCGCCCTCGGTTAGCGGGCGCCATCCCCTCGGGACCGAGGCCGGCCCGGCAGGGGCGTCACGGCTGGGTCCGGAACAGCGCGTTGAGCTCTGCGCCGGAGGCGGCATGGGCGAAACCGTCGAAGCGTCCCCCCGACGCGATCTGCTGCGCGGCGGCCATGAAAGCGCCCCACGCCGTGCGCGCCAGCGCACCTCCCACGCTGACCCGACGCACGCCCATCGCCGCGATGTCCTGCAGGGTGAATTCCGATGCCGCGCCCACCAGCAGGTTCACCGGCTTGGGCGCCACCGCGGCCACCACGGCCTCGATCTGCGCACGGGTGCGGATGCCCGGCGCATAGAGGCAATCGGCGCCTGCTTCGGCGTAGGCCCGCAGGCGCCGGATGGTGTCCTCCAGGTCCGGCCGCCCCGCGAAGAAGTTCTCGGCGCGGCCCACCAGCAGGGTGTCGCCGCCCGCTGCGTCGATGGCGTGCCGTGCTGCGCGCATGCGCTCCGCGGCCTGCGGGATGTCGCGCAGGGGCGCATCGGGATTGCCGGTCGAATCCTCGATGGACAGCCCCGCCACGCCGGTCGCGACCGCCAGCGCAACGTTGCGTGCGACGCCGGCGGCGTCGTCCGCGAAGCCGGCTTCGAAATCCGCGTTCACCGGCAACTGCGTGGCCGCGACCATCTCGCGCAGGTGCAGCAGCACTTCTTCGAGCGTCATCAGGCCGTCCGCCTTGCCCTGGCGCCACGCGGCCCCCGAACTGGTGGTGGCCAGGGCCTGGAAACCCAGTCGTTCCAGGTAAAGGGCGCTGCCCGGATCCCAGGGATTGGGGATCACGAAGCAGCCCGAAGCGTGCAGCTGGCGGAAGGTCCGCCGTCGGGCGCTGGCGTCGTGGGATGCGGACATGGGAACTCCGACAGGAGAAGGACGGCCGGGCGGCCGTCCCGCCGCCCGGGGCGGGCGGGTGGTCCCGCTACTTGGCCGAGGTGGAGACCAGGGGCACGTGCTTGGTCTGCACTTTCACGATCGGCGTCACGGGGCTTGCAGCGGCCCTGAGTTCGGCCTGGTCCGCGCCCACGGTGCGGTTGAACCGGTACACACCCGCGGCGGCCAGCAGCGCCAGCACCAGCAGGTAGCGTTTCTCGGACTTGCTGTTGCCGCTGAAAAGCGCCAGCAGCACGCAACCCGCAATGCCGACAACGAGCATCTTCAGGTCCAGCGGGAGTGAATTGAAGAAGTCCATGTTGGGAGCGATAGGGCAGGAGCTCCCACTTTAACGAAGCTCGACAGATGCGGCCAGCGTTCGACGGTTTGCCGGGCCGCCAGTGTTGCTCCGCCGCCGCCCCGCCACGAGAACGTCTTGTTACCTGTTGACGCGCGGGGGGACGGGTTGGCACCTTGCCGCTTCTTCCCGGTGCAGCGCAGGAACGGCAAGGCTCCCGAGGCAATGGACGCAGCGACGGCGCGCTGCCTTCCGCCGTGGCCTAGCCGACCGGCGTCGGGAGCGCCTCGCGCGATTCCGGATCGATGCCGCGCAGCCTGTCCAGCAGCCGCTCCGGCCTGAGCAGCGCCGGCGACATGCTCCAACGGTCCAGGGCGGCGTTTCCGATGCGCACCAGCCCGGTGTGCTGCGTGATGTCGCTGTCCACGGCCGGATCCCGGTCGTAGAAGCCCAGGGCCCAGCGCAGCTTCTCCACCTCCGCCCTGGCCCCGGTCAGGAAGGTCCAGCCAGGCAGGTCGGCTCCTTGTTGGCGCATGTACGCCCGCAGGTCCTGCGGCCGGTCGAACTCCGGCTGCAGGCTGATGGAGTACAGGAAGACGTCGCGCCCGGGACGGTCTCCGAGCAGGGCGTGCAGCTGCTTGAGGTTCTGGGTCATCGGCGGGCACCGGTTGGTGCACTGGGCATACATCATGTTGATGAACACGATGCGCCCGCGCACCAGGTCGGTGTAGAACCGGACCGGCTTCCCTTCGTGCGTGAGCAGCGATACATCGGGGATGCCGTAGGCCGCAGCCCCGGGCTCGGCGGGGGAGAGTCGCTCGCGCGTCGCGAACGCGGCAGCGGCGACACCCACGGCTGCCGCCGCGGGGCCGAAGATCCAGGCGCGGCGCGCCTGCACGTTCCGTGGATCGGCGGCCACGGTCCGGGTGTCATTCGTCGATGTCATAGCGAATCATCATTCCGTGGTCTTCGTGGATGGTGTTGTGGCAGTGCATGACATAGCAGCCCGTGAAATCGCGGAAGCGCAGGAACACGCTGACGTTCTCGTTCGGGCCCAGGAAGTACACGTCCTTGCGGCCGCGCTCCCAGGGCGGCGGGGTGGCGCCATTGCGCTTGAGGATGCGCCCCTCCTCGAAATGGATGTGGACCGGGTGCGCCCATCCGCCGCTCTCGTTGCGCAGGTTCCAGATCTCCGCGCTGCCTTTCTTGACCACGACCTCCCGCTTGTTCTCGAACAGCTTGCCGTTGACCGTCCATGCGCCCCCGTCCCGGGCAAACGAGAAGGTGCGCGTCTTCTTCACCTCGGACAGGTCGATCTCCGGCTGCTTGCGCAGCCAGTCGCGCACGCGGCTGTTGTCCGCGTACCGGAGCGGCTTGTCCACGATGAACTTGAGCAGCTGCACGGGCGTCGCCAGGAACTCCCGCTCCGGCTTGCGGCCGTCCAGGTGCGCCAGGCGATTGGTGAGGAACAGCTCCGCGCCGGCCGGAAACTTCGAGAAGTCGACCACGATGTCGGCGCGTTCGGCGGCACCGAGTTGCACGTTGGGTCGCAGGATCGGCTCGGCGAACACGTTCCCGTCGGCGGAGATCTGGGTCAGGGTCTGGACCTTGTCCTGGTAGCGCAGCTGCAGGTCGAAGACGCGCGACGTCGACGCGACCAGGAGCCGGAAGCGGTACTTCCGGGGCGCGACATGGAAGTAGGGCTGGATCTTGCCGTTGACGAGGAACTTGTCGCCGATGAACCCGTCGTTGTCGAACTGGTTGAACACCAGATAGCCGCTGCTGTCGAATTGCTTGTCGCCGATCATCAGCGGCACGTCGAACTCGCCGCTGGGCAGCCTCAAGGCCTCCTCGTTCTTGTCGTTCTCGTCGCCGGAGTCGATGTCGTCGAAGGCCAGGAAGAACCCCGCCATGCCGCCATAGACGTTTCCGGCCGTGAAGTCCTCGCGGTGGTCGTGGTACCAGAGCGTCCCGAGTGCCTCGCGGGGATCGCCGTTGGGCGAGTACTTGTCGAGCCCGGCATAGACCATCGGGTAGTGATGGTCCTTGTAGCGGCCGGGGCGGGTCAGCGAGCCGCCGACGGCATAGGCGCTCCACCAGTCCACCGGAAAGCCGTCGCTTTCGGAAGGCGTATGCATGTTGTGCAGGTGCATCGACACCTCGGGCGAGCCGTAGCCGCGTTTGAGCCTGGGCAGGTTGTTGCGCAGTCGCACGAGAACTGGCGTGCCGTAGCGCGCGTGGAACAGCGGTCCCGGGATCTGGCCGTTGTAGGCATACACCTCCTGGCGGGGCAGTTCAGGATGGAACTCGTGCCAGCCCCTGGACACGTCGATCTCGTAGAAGTCCTTGGGGGCGAAGTCGTCGAACGCCGGATGCGTGGCGCGTCCGCATTCCTCCCGGTCGTCCTTCCTGATGTCGCGTACCGCTTCCGGGGTCAGGCTGGAGGCCGGTTTCAATGGCATCTGCACCGGCAGCGGCTGCGCCCAGGGCGTCGTGTACGGACTTTTTACGGCGGCAAGCTGCGCGCCTGCGTTGCGCGTCACGCCCAGGGTGGCCGCAGCGGCGGTCCCGGCAGCCTTCATCAGCGATCGGCGCGTCGGACTCGATGGTTCCGCGGCGCCGGTCGCGTCTCTGTCGACAGATTGCATGGCAACTCCTTCAGGAAGCAGTCACGTGGAAAAAAAAGCGATTGCCGCTCGCGCAGGCACGCCACGGGTCGTCGTGCAACGACCCTGCATGCAGAACGGATGGAGCGCGACTAGCTCAGGTCACGACCTTGCGGCCACGACCGGCGCCGATCTGGCGGTACGGATGCGGAAGGCTGGACCGTCAACGGTCCCGGGCCGGGCCCGAGGTGGAAGGTCGAGGCTAGGCAGGACTCGCGCGCGCGAGTTCGGAAGAGCACGGGAGGGAGGGCGAGCAGGCGCCAGGCTCGTCGTCGAGGTCAGCGGTCTTGTTCGTCATGGCGGCACTCCCGGCGACGCTTACCACTTCCTCGAACTGCTTGCACTGGATGCTGGTTGTTCTCAGATTGAGAATCAGTTTCGTATCACTTGTTGGTGATTGCAAGTTCTTTTTATTGCAGCGCTGCGCCGGACCGCATGTTCACGCGAGGCCCTACGCGCGCAGCACGCCGATGATCGTCGCCAGGTCGACCGGTTTGACGAAGTGGTGGTCGAAGCCCGCCTGCTGCGCCTTGACCTTGTCGAGGGCCTGGCCCCAGCCCGTCAGGGCGATCAGGCGCACCGGCCGTCCCGCCGCACGCACCTGGCGTGCCGCTTCGTAGCCGTCCATGCGCGGCATGCCGATGTCCATCAGCACCACATCGGGCGCGTGCGTGTGCACCTTCTCCAGCGCCGCGGCGCCGTCGTAAGCCACGGCGACGCTGAAGCCTTCCATCGTGAGAAACGCCTCCAGCGTGTCGGCGGCGTCCCGGTTGTCGTCGACGACCAGCACCCGGCGGCCGGCGGCGCCGTCGAGGGCGGCTTGCGAGCCGCTGCCGGTCTCCGGCTGTTCCACACCCACCACCACCGGCAGCGTCAGGATGAACTCGCTGCCCTGGCCCAGGCCCTTGCTGGTTGCAGTGATGGAGCCGCCGTGCATCTCGGCGAACTTGCGCGCCAGGTTCAGCCCGATGCCCAGCCCGCTGAGCGGCTCGTCGGGAGACTTGGCCTGGGCAAACAGTTCGAAGATGCGCGTCAGCGATTCCGGCGCCAGCCCGCGGCCGTCGTCGCGCACGCGGAAGGTCACCACGCCGCCTTCGACCGAGGCGGTCAGCCAGATGTGCCCGTGCGGCGCCGTGTACTTGGCGGCGTTGACCAGCAGGTTCGCCACGCTCTGGACGATCCGCGCGTGGTCCGCGTCCAGCGCGAAGTCCTGGGGCGGCTGCACCACCTGGAGCTCGTGCGCCTTCTCCTGCACCGAGGACGCCGCGATTTCCAGCGCATGGGTGATGACCGCGGACAAGCTGGTGTGCGTCGGGTTCAGGGCCACCTTGCCGGTGGTGATGCGCGCCACGTCGAGCAGGTCGTCCACCAGCCGCGTGAGATGGACGACCTGGCGGTCCACGATGTCGGTCAGTTTCAGGACCTCGTCCGACGGCTGCCGGCGGCGGAGGATCGACATCGAGGTGCGGATGGGCGCCAGCGGGTTGCGCAGTTCGTGCGCCAGCGTCGCCAGGAATTCGTCCTTGCGCTGGTCCGCCAGGCGCACCTGGTATTGCCGGTCGCGGGCCCGCAGCGCCGAATGCACGGCACTGACCAGGGCGATGGTGCGCACCGGCCGCTCCAGCAGCGTCACGTTGCCCAGGTGCTCCACGGCGCGTTGCGCCTCCACCGAGTCGGCGCCGCGCCGGGTCAGCACCAGGATGGGGAGATCCGACCAACCGGGCTGCGCATCGACGAAGCGCTTGAGCGGCTGGATCGCGGAGCCGGCGATGACTTCTTCCACCACGAGCAAGGCGCCCGCGCCTTCGGCGAGGGCCGACAGCACCGCCTCGCTGCCGCTGCAGACCAGCGACTCGAACCCGACGGAGGCCAGGACCTTGCTGGCGAGGAGCCCGTCCTGCGCCACCGCCGGATAGATCAGGATGCGGTGTTCCACTACCGGACCTTCTGCGGCTCGTCCTGGTTCGCGGGCGTGGCCCTCGGCACCGGCACCCCGGTCAGGATGCCGCGGTAGCCGCGCAGCACCTCGCCGACCTCGATGCCCGCCTTGGACATGGTGAACCGGCGGATGGTGCGTTCGTGGATGCTGCCGCGCTTCTTGAAGACGGACACGGCCTGCCTGACTTCGCCGTCGTCCTCGTAGTAGCGCAGCATGAGCACGTTGTCGGCCAGGTAGCTGGCATCCATGGCGCTGGACATGGCGCCGCCCAGCATGCCTTGCTGGATGCCCACCAGGATGGTGACGACCCCGCGCTGGCCCAGGTAGGTCAGCAACTCGTGCATGTGGGTGGTGAGGAAGCGCTCGTCGGGCACCGCGTTCAGGTAGCCGTTGAGGCTGTCGATCACCACGATGCTGGCGCCGTCGTGCACCGCGTGGATCACCGCGGCGGCGAACTGGCCGGGCGACAGCTCCGCGGGATCGACCTGCTGGATGGTGAGCCTGCCCGCGGCCATGGCGCCCCGCAGGTCCATGTTCAGGCCGTCCGCGCGATTGAGCAGGTTGCTCTTGGACTCCTCGAACAGGAACATCGCGGCCTTGCCGCCCGCCTTGTTCACGGCCGAGACGAACTGGGCGGCCAGGGAGGACTTGCCGGTGCCCGGCGGGCCGACGATCAGCGTGCTGGAGCCCTGTTCGAGGCCGCCGCCCAGGAGGGTGTCCAGCGGCTCGAGACCGCTCGTGAGCTGGTCGGACGGCCGGAGCTCGCGCGACGCGGCGGCGACCAGGCGGGGGTGCACGACGATGCCGCCGTGGGTGATGTTGTAGTCGTGCATGCCCCCGATGGCATTGCGGCCCCGGTACTTGATGACGCGCACGCGGCGACGCTCCGCGCCGTAGTCCTTGACCGCCAGGTCGAACTGGATCACCGCATGGGCGATGCTGCGCACCTGGAGATCGGCCGACGCAGCCGTGCGGTCGTCCAGCAGCATCACGGTGCAATTGCGCTTGGCGAAGAACTGCTTGAGCGCCAGCACCTGGCGGCGGTAGCGCAGCGCGGAGTCGGCCAGCAGCTGCAGCTCGGACAGCGAATCGAGCACGACCCGCGTGGGCTTGTTCACGTCGATGGCGGAGAGAATGAGGTGGATGGTGTTGGCCATCTCCACCTCGGACGGATGGAACATCGTGTACTGCTGGTCGTCCCTGAGCAGGTCCTCGGTGGGAAGGACCTCGTGCAGCTGGATGCCTTCGAGCGTCCAGCCGTGGGACTCGGCAACCGCGCGCAACTCCTCGCCGGATTCGGCCAGCGTGATGTAGACCACCGTCTCGCCGCGGGCAACGCCCTCGCGCAGGAAATGCAGCCCGGTGGTCGTCTTGCCCGTGCCGGGCTCGCCTTCGATGAGATAGATGCGGTTCGGGCTGAGGCCCCCACCCAGGACGACGTCGAGGCCGGGAATGCCGGTCGACAGGAGTTCATTGGACGAGTGCGTTGTCTGGCTCATGCTCCATCTCTCCAAACGCGGGACTGAAATGCCGCACCCGGACCGGCATGCTGCGCGAGACGGAATCGTAGGGAGGGTGGCTGCGGCGGGTTCGCCCGCCAATGGCTGAGCCCGGAGTAGGAGAGCTTTGACATGGAATGCGGGCCGGTGAAGATTCGCCCTGTCCCTCGCAGGCCCCATGCGTCGGATGCAATCGTGCGCTCGCGTCAGCCGGTTCCTACGAAAAGCCCGGCGCCCGCGTCCGTCGTCGTGCGGCACCCGCCGGGACCCAGCGCCGATTTGCGCCGCCTACACTCGGGGCCTTTCCGATACCCACGACCACAGATGAACAAGACCGAGCTCATGCAGTCCCTCGCGGCTGCCACCGACCAGTCCCAATCCGCCGCCTCGAGAAGCCTCGACGCCTTCATCAGGATCGTTTCGGAGGAACTCGCCAAGGGCGGGGAGGTGGTGATCCCCGGCTTCGGCAGCTTCAAGATCGCGGACCGCGCGGAACGGTCCGGCCGCAATCCGCAGACCGGCGAGGCGATCACCATCGCCGCGTCCACGACCGTCAGGTTCGTGCCCGGCTCGGCCCTCAAGGCGGCGGTGAACTCCAGGAGCAAGTGATCCCCTAGCCCGCGCCGCGCAGCCGCCGGAAGCTCGAGCGAACCGGGCGCGTCCGCGGTCTTGCCGCCACTTTGGCCCTAGTCCGACGCGGCGCGTGCGGGTCTTGCCGCACCATGGGCCCGCATGACCGACGCATCGCTGCGCGAAACCGTCCTCAGGATTGGCGAAGAAGCCGGGGCCTCCGCCGTTGCCGTGGCGGCCTACGACTTCGAGCACCACACGACGTGGTCGCTCAATCCCGCCCGCTGGTTCCACGCCGCCAGCACCATCAAGGTGCCGGTGCTGCTCGGCGTGTACGAGGCCATCGCGCAGGGGCGTCTCGAGCCGTACTCGCGCGTGCACGTGCGCAACCGCTTCCTCAGCGTCGTCGACGGCAAGCCGTATCGCGTGGCGCAGGAGCGCGAGGCGAACGCGCAGGTGCACGCGGCCCTCGGACGCATGCTCACGGTCCATGAGCTGGCCGAGCACATGATCGTGACCAGCAGCAACCTGGCCACCAACGTGCTGCTCGATCTGGTCGGCGTGGAGGCAGTGCGGTCTTCGCTGGCGCGCCTGCACCTGGGCGGCATCGACCTGCAGCGCGGCGTGGAGGACGAGGCGGCGTGGGAGGCGGGCCTGAACAATCGCGTGACGGCCGCGGGCCTGTGCGATGCGATGCGCCTGATCGAAGAGGGCAAGGCCATCTCGCCCGAGGCGTCGAAGGCCATGCTGGACATCCTGCACCAGCAGCGCTTTCGCAGCGGCATTCCCGCCGGCCTGCCCGAGGACGCGCGCGTCGCCCACAAGACCGGGGAGATATCCACCGTCGCCCACGATGCGGGCATCGTGTATCTCGACGGCCGCGACGCGTACGTGGTGGTCATCCTCACCGAGTGGGCGCCGGATGCCGGCGGCCGGCAGGAAACGATCGCGCGCATCTCGCGCGCCGTGTACGAGTACATGACAGGGGGGAAGCGATGAGCATGCCTCTGCCCGTCGTCCTGCCCGAGGCGCTGCCGCGCGAGGTGCGGCAGGTGCTGCGACCGGGGGAGACGCTGCGGGATCGCTCGGGCGCGGCGCGCGTGCTGCCCTCCGCGTTCCTGCGGGTCGACTCCTGGAACCAGGCGCGCGAGACGCTCCTGACGCCGCATTTCTCCCTGTGGGAACTCATTGGCGTGGACGTGCGCGAGGCCGCGCTTGCCCGCGCCTTCCCGCGCTACGTGCCCTGCGCGTTGGTGCTGCTGGCGGCGGGGCTGGAGCTGTTCCGGCTCGAGGTCGGCACCCTCGTGCACGTCGCCGCCAACGGCGGCTACCGTTCGCCGGGGCACGCCCTGACGCGCCATGCCTCGCGCCACTGCTGGGGCACGGCCGCCAACATCTACCGCATCGGCGACACCTATCTCGACACCCGGGAAGAGATCGAGAAATACGCGGCCATCGCCCGCCGCGTCATCCCCGGCGCCTGGGTGCGGCCCTTCGGGCCGGGCGACGGCGAGGCGGACGACCACCTGCACATCGACATCGGCTACACCGTGCTCGACCCGGTGGGCGAGCAGGACGGCAGCAACGCGAGGGAAGCAGGCTGAATGGCGGACCGCAAGAAGCTGGAACGACCGTCCGCCCCCGGGCGCCTGCGCCTGGCCGCCATGGGGCTGGAGGCAGAGTGCTCCCTCGTGCTCGACGACGAGCCCACGCGGCCGGAGGACCTGTTCGGCAGCCCGCGCGATTTCATCCGCGGAGAGCTGATGCATCGCCAGGGCACCTCCTACCACCTGCCGACCGGCGGGGCCGTCTACTTCGACACCGGCGTCATCGAGGTGGCCACACCAGTGGTGGAGATCGAGCCTGGCTGTGCGGCGCGCGCGGGCCGCTCGCTGTGGGAAGCGCTTCACTTCATCCGCAACGAACTCGACGCCTGGGACGCGCGCAACGGACACGCGACGCGGCTGGTCGGCTTCAGTGCGCACTACAACGTGTCCTTCGAGCTGCCGGCGGGGGAGCCGGCGAACGGACGCAGCATCGGGAAGCTGGCCAAGCTGCTCTCGTACATCCTGCCCGCGCCGGTGATGCTGCTGGCGACGAACCGGCGTTCCACCGGGGTCGGCGTGCGGCCGCGCACCGACCGCATCGAGATCACCTCCGACTTCACGCCCAGCCCCTCGCTCATGATCGCGGCCGCGACCTTGATCGTGGCCGTGGTGCGCGAAGTCATGGCCTGGCCGAGCTACGAGCCAGCCGAGCTCGCCGCCCATGGCATCCCCGTCATCAGCGGCTTCCATCCCATGCCCCACACCTCGCGCAAGGGGTGGCTCGCGCGCTTCGACTGCTATCCGAAGAACCCCTTCGCCTGCGACATCGATCGCGACATGTGGCAGACCGAAGGGCACGGCGAGCTGAGCCTGCGCGGCATCGCCGGGCACACCGTGCGCCACTTCTGGCGCTCGATCCGCGAGCTGTCCGACCCGTTCACGTCGCGCCTCATCGCCTCCGTCATGCGCGGACAGAGTCCGTCGCTGCTCGAACTGGAGGACCGCCCGGAAGAATACGAGGACGTGGGCAAGCTCTGTGCCTGGGACGAGGTGGCGCCGCCCGCGCAGCTGGGCCGCTCGCGCTACGAGCGCGTGGTGATCCGCGCCATCTCGGGGCAGCGCCTGCGCATGAACGGCCAGCGCCTGCGCCCGGTCGGCATGAGCGGCTGGTCGGCCATCGTGTTCCAGCGCGAGGACAACCGCCGCGAGGTGATCCCGATCGATGACCTCATCGGGCACCTGGGCGAGTGGGAGCGGCAGTAGGCCGCGCCTGAAACGCTGCGCGGCGCTTCAACGCACGCGCAGGGGCGGGGGGCCGCGGATGGGCTGACGCAAGGGCTTGCGACCGGTGCGTGAATTGCCCCGCGGCGATTCCACCCGCTTTGCGCCGGCGGACAATCCCTTCCATGTGGGACTGGTCCACGCTCCTCCAGACGCACGGCGTTCTTGCCGTGTCGCTGGCGCTGTTCCTCAAGCGCATGGGCGTGCCGATCCCGGCCTTCCCCTTCCTGCTGCTCGTCGGGGCGCAGAGCGCACGCGACGGCGTGCTGGCCGTGGGCGCGCTGGCCGCGGCCACTTTCGCGTCCATGGTGGCGGACACCGCCTGGTTCCTCGCCGGCCGCCGCTACGGGCGCGCCATGCTCGGCCTCATGTGCCGCATCTCCATGTCCCCGGGCACTTGCATCCGCCGCAGCGAAATCAGCTTTGCCGAGCGCGGCGACACCGCGGTGCTGCTGGCGAAGTTCATCCCCGGGGTCGCGGGGCTCGCGCCGCCGCTGGCGGGAGCGCTGGGCATGCGCTCGGGCCAGTTCACCATGCTGAATCTGATCGGCACCGTGCTCTGGACCGGCACCGGGCTCGCCGCCGGCCTCCTGTTCTACCGCGAGGTCCTGCTGGGGGTCGGCTGGGTCCAGCGGCTCGGCGTCGCGGCGCTGCCCTTCCTCGTCACGCTGTTTGCGCTGTACATCGCCTGGCTGGTCACACGCCGCGTGCTGATCACGCGGGCGGCCAGCCGCGCCCCGCGGATCGCCCCGCTGGAGCTGGCGGAACGCATGGCGCGTGGCGAGGCCATCCTCCTGGTCGACGTGCGCGGGACGGACCTCCTTCCGCACACGCGGCTGCCGGGCTCCCTGCACGCGCCTCCGGGGAGCGAAGCCTTCGACGGGCTGGCGGCCCGGCAGGGGCACTCCGAACTGGTGACGTACTGCGACTGCCCCGACGACGTGTCCGCCGCACGCGCAGCGCTCGAACTTGCCCGCCGCGGTCTGCAGGTGCGCGTGCTCGCTGGTGGCTTCGGAGCCTGGCGCGCGGCGGGCTTGCCGCTCGATCCGCCTTCGGCCTCCGTGTCGCAGCTGCATGGCGATGCCGCCGTTGCCGGGGTTGCCCAGTAGCAGGGGACGGCAGCCGCCGGGAAGTGCCGCCGTGCGTCAGCCGACGGCGGCCTTGCGCGCATCGGCCTGCAGCTCGCCGGCGATGTCCACGGCGAGCTGCAACCGCCGCTGTACCCAGGGCGTCAGGTCCTGGTCGGACACGTCCGGCAGGTCGAGCATGGAGGAGGGCTCCTCGCGGGCGGGGTCGGCGGCTGGCTGCGTTGCGCCTTGCCTGAGGGCGCGGGCGATCGCTGCCTTGGCCTGCTCCAGGGGCGGCTGCAGCCGTGCGAAGTCCAGCCGGTCGCGCCGCTGCAGCAGCATGGTCTTGATGGCCGTGAGCTGGGCGAGCAACTGGTAGCCATGTCCCAGCAGGCGCTCGAGCTCCTGCAGCGGCGGGCGCACCGCGCGCGGCTCCGACAGCGAGCGCTGCACGGCCTGCACCAGGGCCGACAGGCTGTCGTAGGCCTCGCGGCGCGCCAGCCGCCAGGCCAGTTCGGACTGGTTGTCGGCCGCTTGCGGCGCCGCCAGGCCGAGCGCGAGCTGCGCGTGCTTCTCCTGGGCCTGCAGGGTGCGCGCCACCAGGGCGCCGACCTGGGTGCGTTCCCAGGAAGGCAGCACGTAGCTGAAGATCCACGCGATGGACACGCCGATCACCGTGTCCAGCACGCGCTCGGCCACCTCGAACGCGGGCGAGATCTCCGGTGCCAGCTGGTGGGCCTGCACGAGCGCGAGCACGGTGGCCGCGACGGCGGTCACCAGGTAGCGTTGCAGCGCGAAGGCATGGGCGACGCCTTGCGCGAACGCCACCAGCAGGAGCAGCACCGGCGGCGGCAATTGCGCATTCAGCAGCGCGCCGGCGATCACGCACCCGAGCAGGGTGCCGGCGACGCGGCTGTTGCGCCGCTCCAGGGTCTGCGCCAGGCTGCCGCGCAGCACGACGACGATCGTCAGCAGGATCCAGTACTCGTGCGAACCCCAGGGCAGCGCCCAGCCGACGGCGTAGCCGGCCGCGATGGCCAGCGCCGCGCGGATGGCGTGGCGCAGGGGCGGTGCGTCCCAGCGCCACAGCGACAGGAAGGGCCGCCAGGTCCATTTCGTCGGGCTCACGAACAGGTCCCAGGCGGTGCGCACGACGGCGACGTCCGGCGTGGCCTCGCCGCGCGCGAGCGTCACCAGCCGCACCACCTCGTCGTGGACATAGCCGACGCGCCGCGCCAGCGCGCCGCCCAGCAGCTCCGGCGGTGGCGCGTGGATGTCCTTGCCCGCGGGGGCAGGGGCTTGCGCCGCCGCGACGGCCAGCGCCGGCCGCCGGTGCCTGAGTGCTTGCGGCTTGCGACCCAGCATCAGGGACTCGGCAAGCTGCTCGAGGTCGCCCGCCAGCGCCTGGAGTTCGACCCCCAGCTCCTGCAGCAGGGGCTGCTGGCCGGGCGCCGCGCGCAGGGCATCGAGGTCCAGTGCGCAGGCGACCAGGTGGTCGCGCATGTCCAGCACCTGCATCAACATGCCCGCCAGCTGCAGCCGGCGCTCGGTGACCGGCGATTCGAGGAGGATGTTGCGGGCGGCCTGCAGCTGGTCGGCCAGGGCCGCCTGCTGCTTCATCAGGCGGCCCACCAGTGCCGTGCGCCGCTGCGCGTCCGGCGGCATCGTGAAGTGCAGGCCCTGGGTGCGCATGAGGTCGGCCACGGCGAACAGCGAGTCCGACAGCGCCAGCACGCGATAGCGCTCATTCAGCAGCGAGTTGGCCACCGTCCCCCACAGGATGTAGCACCAGGCGCCCAGCGCGAAGACCAGCGTCTCGCGCAGCGCCTGGTCGAAGTCCGCGGGCGCCGGCGCTGCCAGGGCGAACACCATGGAGAACATCACCGAGACCGAGACCGGCAGGCCACGCCGGCCCCACGCGGCGCCGAGGAAGGCGAAGAAGGTCGCGCCTGACAGCAGCAGCATCAGCGCGAGGGGGGATTGCCGCAGCACGCTGGTGGCGAGGAACAGCGGAGTGCCGATAAGCACGGCCGGCAGGAAGTGCGTGAACTTGCCGCGCCGCGGCGCAGGCTGGTCCGGCGGCGTGACGACGATGGCGCCCACCGTCGCGGCAGCGGCTGCCGCCGGCCCGAGGAACAGCTGGACGAGGACGGTGACGAACAGCAGGCCGGTCGCGGCGACGGCGCCGTTGGCGACGTACGGACTCAGGACGATGCGCCGGGCCGAGCGGAGCACGTCGCGGAACAGGACACCCGGGTTCTTGCGCATCGCGTGCGGATTCTTGAGGTGGGGCGCATTGTTGCATCCGGCCGCCGCAGCCGGGCTGGAATGCATCGGGTCGGCGGCCACCACGCCATCGTTGCCGGGGCCAGGCCATCGGCTCCTTGCGGGCGTGCTCGGGCAGTGTTGGCGGGACCTGGTGAAAAGTCAGCCGCTTCGTTCAAGCCGGCAAGGGCGCCGCTGCGCAGAATTCATTGCACGGACCGACCGGTTCGCAACCCCCCAATTCCGGAGATTTCCATGAACCATTCCGACACTTCCTCCTGCTCTTGCATCCAGTGCCCCGGCAGCGCTTGCGCCTGCGGTTGCCAGCACCGCGCATCGGGCGAACAGCAAGCCGGCGCGGCCTGCACCTGCGCCGGCGGCTGCGGCTGCGAGGGCGCAGAGGCCGGCTGCCTGTGCGCCTCGCCTGCAGCGGCCTGAGCGGCGGGTCGCCGCGGGCGCCGGCCAGGCGGGCCGACGTCAGCCGGCGCTGGCGAACGCGGCGTCCACCATCGCCTGCGTGCCCCGGGAGAATTCCAGGGGACAGGGATAGTCCCCGCCTTCGCGCACCGTGCGGTTGAAGGCGGCCGCCTGCAGCTCGTAGTGGTTGGCCGCGGGCCACCGTTCGATGACGGTCTCGGTGCCGCGGTGCAGTTCCAGCCTCGCTTCGCCGAAGACGCGCGCGTTGAACGGCACCGGCAAGCGCAACACCCCCGCGTCGCCATGGAAGGTCAGCTCCTGGCGGGGATGCATGCGGATCGACGTGACGTTGACGAAGTCCGCATCGCCGAACCTGGCGGAGATGGCGGCATAGACGTCGACGCCGTTCTCCCACTGGATGCGAGCCTGCACCTCGGTCGCCTCCAGGCCGGTGGCAAAGCGGGCGCTGCCCATGACATAGCAGCCGATGTCACGCAGCGCGCCCCCGCCCATGCGGGCCTGGTTGCGGATGTTGCCCGCGTCCCGGTTGTTGAAGGTGAACGCGCCGTCGATGCGCCACAGCCGCCCGACCGCCCTCTCCGCCAGCAGCTTGCGGGCGCGCTGCCATTGCGGATGGTGCACGATCATGAAGGCTTCGGCGGCCAGCACACCGGCCGCATCGCGGGCAGCGATCAGCTGGTCGAACTCGACCGCCTGCATGGTCATCGGTTTCTCGCAGAGCACGTGCTTGCCCGCCCGCATCGCCTTGAGGCTCCATTCCACGTGCATCGTGTTGGGCAGCGGGATGTAGACCGCGTCGATGGCGGGATCGGCGAGCAGCGAGTCGTAATCCGCATGCACGCGCAGCCCCGGGGCGAGCGAGCGGAATGGCTCGGCCTTGGCCGGGTCCGAGGTGGCCAGTGCAGCGACATGGCCGCCAGGCGCCAGCGTGAGGGCTGGCGCCATGAACTCGCGCGCGAACTTCGAGGCACCCAGAATGCCCCAGCGAACATCCGACATGATCCGCCCCTCCATGACTGGAACGCGAAGACCAGCATACCCCGGCCCACAAGCGGCCGCTTCCGGCGCAAGATGCGCGATCTGCCACAGCACGAGAGCGACGCCATGCCACAGCCGACCCGCGAAGGGAAGCCGGTTCCCCAGGTCAAGTTCCGCTACCGCGCGGACAACGAATGGAAGGAGATCACCTCCGACGCCCTGTTCAAGGGGCGCACGGTGGCCGTGTTCTCCCTGCCGGGCGCCTTCACGCCCACCTGTTCCAGCACCCACCTGCCGCGCTTCAACGAGCTGGCCCCGACCTTCAAGGACAACGGCGTCGACCAGGTGGTCTGCATCGCCGTGAACGACCCCTTCGTGATGGAGGAGTGGGCGAAGAGCCAGGAAAGCGACAACATCTTCATGCTGCCGGACGGCAACGGCGCCTTCACCGAACAGATGGGCATGCTGGTGGACAAGAGCGACCTGAACTTCGGCAAGCGTTCCTGGCGCTACTCGATGCTGGTGCGCGACGGCATCGTCGAGAAGATGTTCGTCGAGCCCGACGAACCCGGCGACCCGTTCAAGGTGTCCGACGCCGACACGCTGCTGCACTACGTCAACAAGGACGCCCGGGAGCCCGACCAGGTCGCGCTGCTCTCGCGCGAAGGCTGCGCCTTCTGCGCCAAGGCGAAGAAGCTGCTGGACGAGGCGGGCGTGACCTACGCGGACGTGTCCTTGCCGCACAGCGTGCGCACCCGTGCGCTGGGCGCCATCGCGAAGGCGAAGACGGTGCCGCAGCTGTTCGTCAACGGCGAGCTGATCGGGGGCAGCGACGCCGTCGAGAAATGGGTGAGGCAGCGGCAGGGCTGAGCCCGCCATGGCGTCACAATGGCGCCATGTCCAACTCGACCATCGCGCCACGCCTGCCTGCGCCCCTGCGTTCGGTGGCGACGGCCCGCTACGTGACGCCCTTGCGCGAAGGCGGCTCCATGCCCGCCGTCGTGGAAGGCGACGACGACGGGCTGTACGTGCTGAAGTTCAGCGGCGCCGGGCAGGGCCGCAAGGCGCTGGTCGCGGAGCTCGTGGCCGGCGAACTGGCGCGCGCCCTCGGCCTGCTGGTGCCCGAGCTGGTGTTCATGGACCTGCACGCGGACCTGGCGCGCACCGAGGCGGATCCCGAGATCCAGGACCTGATCCGGGCCAGCGTCGGCCTGAACCTGGGGCTCGATTTCCTGCCCAGTGCGGCCGCGTACGATCCGCTCGTGTACCAGCCGGACGCGGCGCTCGCCTCGGACATCGTGTGGCTGGACGCCTTCGTGATGAACGTCGACCGTACCGCGCGCAACACCAACATGCTGCTGTGGCACCGGCGGCTGTGGCTCATCGACCATGGGGCGGCGCTGTACTTCCAGCACCAGTGGGACGGCTACATGGAGCGCGCTGCCTCGCCGTTCGCGCCGATTCGCGACCACGTGCTGCTGGCGTTCGCCTCCGACCTGGAGGCGGCCGATGCGCGCTGCCGCGAACGCCTGGACGGGGGCGTCATCGCCGCGGTCGTGGATCTCGTTCCCGACGACTGGCTGCGCGATACGGAGACCTTCGCCACGCCGGCGGACCAGCGCCAGGCCTACTGCAACTTCCTGCAGGCGCGCCTGGCCGCGTCCCGCGTCTTCACCGAGGAGGCCGTCCGTGCACGATCCCTGCGCGTATGACTACACGCTGATCCGCGTGGTGCCGCACGTGGAGCGCGGCGAGTGCATCAACGCGGGGGTTCTCGTGTGCAGCACGGCCCGCGCCTTCCTCAAGGCGCGCATCGAACTGGACACCGAGCGGCTGCTGGCGCTGGACCCGGCCGCGGACGTTCCCACGGTGCTGGCCGCCTTGCAGGCCATCGAACGCATCTGCGAAGGCGGCCCGCAGGCCGGCCCGATCGGCGCCTTGGGGCTGCGCGCGCGCTTCGACTGGCTGACGGCGCCGCGCAGCACGATCGTGCAGACCTCCGCCGTGCACACGGGCCGCGGGACCGACCTGGAAGCAGCGATGGAGCGGCTGGTGCAGAGGATGGTGCGGCGGCCGGCCCCGGCCAGGAAAGCAGGGTAGGAAGCGGTCACCTGCCAGGCTTGGCAGTCTCCCGCAGCCAGCGCTTGGTCTCCTCGACGTCGAGCAGCACCTTCGCCTGGGCCCGCAGGAGCAGCAATTCGCCGCGCAGCCTTTGCGCTTCCGAGGAGATCAACCGGTCCGCCTTGCGCGGCTGCATCCCGGAACCCGGCGCGACGCCCGTGGCTGCACGAAACCCGGCTTCGAGGCGCCGCGTCTCCGCCTGCAAGTCCGCCAGTTGCTCCTGCAGCGTGAGGATGTAGTGCTCCAGCCGCTGCTGGTTGGCGGCGGCCAGGTGCGCCGCATCGACCTGCTCGGCTTCCAGTTGCAGTTCCAGCAGGGCCAGCAGGTTGGCCTCGGCGTAGGCCTGGTTGGCCTGCTGCATGAGGGCCGTCTTGCGCGCACGCTGCTGCGCATCGGGCTCGCGGTCCGGATGCAGACCGCTGGCGAGCCTGCGGTACACCGCGCGCACGGACTGGGACGCCTCCTGCGCCGCCTGCGCGCGCTTTTTCACGCCCGCGGCGGCACGCCGTTTCGCTGCGCGCTCGAGGCGCTGGGCGGCGGCGGTGGCGGCCTGTTGCTCCCAGTCCTGCGCCAGGTCCTCCAGCAGGGTCGCATCGGTGGCCGCGTGCTCGACCTCTTCCTGCGTGGCACGCGCGGAGGGTGAAACGTCCTCGTGCCGCGCGACGACGGCGGCGATCTCCGCATCGTCCTGCACCTGCAGGAGGGCGCTGGCTGCTTCGCGCAGCAACTCGTGCAGCTGCCCGCGTTCGGCGCGTGTCAGTCCGGACTGCAGGCTGGCGTGATCCAGCGCCAGGACCCAGTGCCGCCAGGCCGCATGGAGTTCCCGGTGGACAGGCTCGACGGCCTGGTGGTAGCGGGCGATGCGCTCCGTCCACTCGGCGAGTGCGGCGCGCCAGAGCGCAACGTCCTGCACGAGGGAATTGAAGCGGGCCTGCTGCTGCGCCAGCACGGGGTCGGCGCCATCCGGCCGGATCTGCAGGGACTGGAGGGTGGCGTTCGACATCCAGGCATTGTCCCGTGGCCGGCACGACCACTGCACGACAAGCGCTTGGAGGACACGCCGCGGCTTGCTAGCGCGTGAACTCTTGCCAGAAGGTCCTCGTGGCCTCCATGCCTGCGGGCGTCCAGTGCACTGCCGGCGACATTGCGCGCACCAGCAGGTCGTTGCGTTCCTGGGCATCGGCTGCGAGCAACTGCGCGCGCAGGTGCAGCAGGTCCGGATCCAGCGTGTCCTGCCCTTCCTGCGCAGGATGGGGCGCGGCGCCCCTGAGCGCGGCACGGAAGCTGGCGCGGCGCCGGCGGGGCGCGGCAGGCTGCGCTTCGAGGTAGGGCTGGCCATCGGCGCTGGCTTCGCCGCGGATCCAGTCGTGCAGCACCTGCAGCTCGTAGCTGCTGAAGACGCCGAACATTTCGGCGCGGTCGCCCTGCAGCAGCTTCCAGAAGCGGCTGTTCTCTGCCGGCTCGCCGAAGCGCACCCAGCCGGCGGCGGCGAGGGCATCGACAAAGCTCCCCATTTCCTCGGGGCGTGCGAGCCAGTCGTTGATGCTGCGGCCCGCCACGCGGCAATAGTCGGAGTGCGCCCCCTGGCCCGAGCGCGCCTTGCGCGCCAGGATGCGCAGGGCCTCGCCGCGCAGGTCGAAGCCTTCCACGATGGCCGTGGTGCCCAGGCCGGTACAGGCCAGCTTGCTGCCCGCGCGCACGCGCTTCCAGAACGCGCCACCGTCGTCGAGCCGCGGCAGCATGTCCAGCACGGCCTGGCACGCGCGCCGGGCGTGGCCCGTGTCCGCGTTGTCCACCGTCACGTGCAGGGTGAAGTAGTAAGGGTCGAGACCGAGCTCGTTGAGCTCGTACGCGGTGACCAGCAGGTGCAGCGGGAGCTGTTCGTAGGCGAGGTTGAAGCCGATCACCTCCGGCAGGAAGGCCTGTGCGTTCCACCCCAGGGCGAGCTGGATGACGCCTTGTTCGTAGACGGCATCGGGCAGGTCGTCCAGCGGGTCCAGCGCGTAGCGCGCGAGAAGGCTCCGGTACAGCGCCACGTGGTTCTTGTCGGGCGCGCCTTCGCCGAGCTCCTCCACGTAGGTGCGCACCAGGTCGCCCAGGCGCGGGTTGGTCCAGTGCGGCAGCAGGCCGTAAAGCCAGGCGCCGTCCACCAGCTTGGTGGGCGCGACGTTGCGCAGCACGTACAGGGCCTGTGCCCGGTTGGCGAAGAAGCGCCGCGGCGCACCGGCCGCGCGTTCCTGCAGGTACGCCTGGTAGCGCCCGTGGACGCCGCGCATGTTGCCTTCCATCCAGGACAACAGCTCCTCGGGGGTTTCCGGAAGTTCGGCTGGCAGGTCCTCCACCTCGCCGAGTCTCGCGTGGAGAAAGGAGCTTGCGTCCGCGCGGGTGGCGGCGTCGGGTTCACGGTCGGCGAGGCGGTGGTACAGGCTCTGCAAGGGGCCGCTGCTGAGCGCCTGGACCTGGCGCATTTCTTGTTGTCCGATGTGCATCGCACGATCCTGACGAGTGCGCCGGCGGGGCGCCAGCAGGTCGCGCCCCCCAAGTTGGTGCGCGATCTCCTACCAGTTGCAGGACAAGGCCTTGTGCGCGCGATCAGGCGCGGACGGAATGCACGCCTGGTCCTCCGGACGCGGCTTCGCGCTGGACCACCAGGGCCGTGACCGCGATGCGTTCAACCTCTGCATAGGACGCGTTCTCCAGCTCTTCGCCAAAGACATCGGGGTCGAGCTCGCGGTAGCTCCACTGCCAGCCCCGGGCGGCCAGGAGCGGAAGCAGCGCGGGCAGCAGCGGGTCCTGTCCTTGCACGATGGCCACCCCCGTGTAGAGGACCAGCCGTCCACCGGGTGCGAGCCGGGCCAGCCCCTCGCGCACGATCCGCTCGGACAGTGCCTCGCCCCAGCGCCCGCCCCCGTGGCGGTACAGGCGCTGGCCCTCATCGTTGAGGTAGGGCGGGTTCGCCAGGATCAGGTCGAACTCCCCCCTCACCGGCGCGAACAGGTCCCCCTGCACGAGGCTGGAGTCCGGGACGCCCACGGAAGCCGCGTTGGCGCCGGCAAAGCGCAGCGCGCGCGCATTGATATCGGCCAGGACCAGCTCGGGCCGGCACGCGCTGCTCGCGAGGGCGGCCATGATCCCGCCGGCCCCGCTGCCACACCCCACGTCCAGGATGCGGGCGCCCTGGCGCAGCGGCCGCCGCGCAAGCTCCTGTTCGACCAGGGCAACGAAGCGGTAGGTGTCCGGGCCGAAGAACACGGCATCGGGTTCGTCGGTCGGGTAGGCCGAATGGGCGAAGAGGCCGCTGCCCAGGGTGGAGAATCGCACCGCGCTGCGGTACAGGCCCTGGCCCAGCTCCTGCAGCAACCCGGCACCCTGCATCGCCTGCAGCTGCGGGGAGGGCAGCAGGCCTGCGGGGAAGGGCAGGCTCCAGCCGAATGCGTCGCGCAGGTCGCGCGCAGGCTGTCCCTTGCGACGCCCGAGGATGCGGGCGTGCGTGGCCGGCGTCACGGTCACGAATGCATAGGACTGTTCGCGCAACCAGGCGGCCAGATGCAGCAAGGTGGGCGGCAAGAGGTCCGCGTCGGCAACAGCATTCATCGGCCGAGATTACAGGGCAGTGAGTGCCGCGGGTGTCGGCCGACGCCGACGCTGCGTGGGCGGGCGCAGGGCGCCCCGCCAGGGTGTGTCGAGGGGCGACGCACCTGCGATGGGCGGCTGACGTCAGGGCCGGGTGGCTTCGTCTGTACACTTCCTGCGATGGCGCCAAAACTTCTGCGCACCCAATCAACGCCTCCGGGTGAACCGTCCCCGCATCCCACGCAAAACCAGCTGCTCGGCGCCCTCTCGCCGGAGGTTCAGGGGCGCCTGTTCCAGCATCTCGAATTCGTGGAGCTTCCCCTGCGGGCGCTGATGTACGAGTCGGGCCGGCCGATGCGGCACGTCTACTTTCCGACGGATTCCATCATCTCGATGCAGTACCTGATGGCGAACGGCGCATCGACGGCCATCTCCGTCGTGGGCAACGAGGGCCTGCTCGGCATCACCCTGTACATGGGCGGGGAGAGCACGCCCGTCCGCTCCCTGGTGCAGAGCGCGGGATCCGCTTATCGCCTGCCGAGACCGCGCGTGAAGGAGGAGTTCGAGCGCCACGGCGAGCTGCTGCTCCTGATGCTTCGATACACGCAGGCCCTGATCACGCAGATCGGGCAGACGGCGGTGTGCAACCGGCACCATTCGATCGACCAGCAGCTGTGTCGCTGGCTCCTGCTGTCGCTCGACCGCCTGTCGCACAACCGGCTGACCATGACGCAGGAGTTCATCGCCAACATGCTTGGCGTGCGCCGGTCAGGCGTCACGGACGCCGCCGTCAAGTTGCAGAAGCTCGGCGTGATCTCGTACGAGCGCGGCTTGATCGAGGTGCTGGACCGCGAACGCCTCGAATCCCTGAGCTGCGAGTGCTACCGCGTCGTCAAGACGGAAACGGACGTCCTGCTGCGCTACCAGCCGCAAAGGCAACTCATCCAGGACGCCAGCAGCATCCGGACCGTGGCGCTTCCTCAGGGCTGACGGCCGTCAGGCCGAGTCCCTGCGATCCTGCTGCTCGCTCTCGTGCGGGTACTGCGCGTGCGAGTCATCGCTGGATCGCGCCTGGGGCTCCTGCTCCCGGCGCTGGTAGTCGTCCTGCATGTGATTCCACAGGCCGGCAGGGCCTTCGCCGGAGCGTTGGCCCTGGGGGTGTGATCCGGACATCTTCCGCTTTCGATTCCTGCTGCTATTGACCGCCCATTCTGGGGCCAGTCCCGGGTGCGAATCTGTACGGTTGCGGACAGTCGGGGGCAGGGAGTCGCGCTAGGGCGTTGCTCCACGCCGGCCCTTTCTTCCCTTACCTTGCCCGCAGGCCCGCGAATCCCGTCGGTTACGATGGCCGGCGGCAGTCCCGAAATGCAATTCGCACGCCCCATGAGCCGCCTGTCCCTGACCCGCACCAAGATCTACCGCACCGTCGCCCGCCAGCTGCACGGCGTCGTTCCTTGCTGGGTCTGCGGCGATCCGGTGGCGCCGGAGGAGGCCACGCTGGAACACATCACCCCCTTGTGCGAGGGCGGCAGCAGCCACATCGAGAACCTGGCGATCAGCCATGGGGTGTGCAACAACCGGCGCCACGCCAGACGTGCGGCGGATGAGGTGCCGCCCTTGAGCCCCGCGGCGCCTTCGATCTAGAGTGGGGCACCCTGGAGGTGCCCGATGAACAGGACAAAACTCTTGCTCGGCGCGGCGGCGCTTCTCGCCGGCTGCGCGACCCCACCCGACAAGGTGCTCTCTTCCGATGCCAGGACCATCAGGCTCGAATGGCGGCCATGGCAGGTCAGCGAAGGGGTCGTGCGCGGGCACGCGCTCCTGTACTGCAACGGTTACCCGATCGAGGAAGTGCAGGCGGAGGCCTCCGCTTCCGGCCTGAAGCGCGCGAAGACCTGCGCTGCGTCGGAGCCTAGGTCGGTGGGGCCGCCTGCGGGTCGGCGGCTTCCACGGGCGGCAGCGGGAGTTCGACGGTGCGCGCCGCGAGCATGGCAATTGCGGCGCTGAGCGCCGCCATCGCGTAGCAGAAGACCGCCACGGCGCGACTCAGGCCGAGGTGGTCGGCCAGCCAGCCCACCGCCACGATGGGAACGATGGTGCCCAGGTAGCCGACGATCATGTACGAGGCCAGCAACCCGGCGCGCTGCCTGGCAAGCGTGAGCTTGCCGATCACCGACATGCCGGCGACGTTGGCGAGGCCATGGCCGAAGGCGGTCACCAGCACGCTGGCTGCGAACAGCGACGCCGTGCGGCTGGAGGTGGTCCACGCGAGCAGCAGGTTGCAGGCGACGAGCGCCGCGCCGCCGACCACGACCACCGTCTTGGTGCGCCAGTTCCGCACGAGGAACTGGAAGCCCGAGGACAGGAACAGGATCGCGGCGATCGTGGATCCGCTCACGGCGGGGCCGTGCCAGGGAATCAGTTCGCGCATGAGGCTGGGAGCCAGCGAGGCATACAGGCTGAACATCCCGAAGGCGCTGAACGCGCCCAGGCTGGCGATCCAGAAATGGCGACGCCCCCTGCGCGGCGGTCGCGCGAAGCGAGGCATCCACTGCGCGATGGCCGCCCGCAGCCCACCGACGGGCACCGCGTGCCCCGCCGCCGCGGGCGGCGTGGGGTCACGCAGCTGGAACAAGGCATACACCGCCAGCAGGCCCATCGCAATGGACGGAACGTAGGCGGTCACCAGGGGGCGCGGCAGCCATTGCGCGACCAGGCCGCCGGCCAGCGGGCCCATCCCGAAGCCCAGCGTCATCGCCACCGTGGTGATCGCCGACACGCGCCGCGGATCGCGTCCCGCACCGGTCTGCACGAGGCCGATCGCCGCCGAGGTGCTGATCATCCCCGAAGCGATGCCGATCACCAGGCGCGCGGCCATGAACACGGGGACGTTTCCCGCCAGCGCGGACAGCACGATGCCCAGGGTCATGAGCACCAGGCCGAGCCGCAGGTTGGCCAGGAAGCCGAAGCGTGCAGTGAGCCGGCCCATGAACAGCAGGCTGGCCAGCACCCCGAACATGTAGACCACGAAGATGTGGGTGATGTCGCTGGCGCGCAGGTTCCACGTCACCTGGTACAGGGGATACAGCGGGCTGGCGAGCGCCGTCCCCATGACCCCCACGCACATCGAATAGCAGATCCAGAAGAAGGGCGGCCAGGAGCGTCGCACGGGCATGGGGAGGGAAGGGGTGCCGCGCCGGGCGGCAAGGGACGGGGCAGGGGCCGATGCTAACCGTGCGCCCGATCCGGCCGCGAAGGAGGAACTGCCGGTACTTCTTGTCGAGGTCGCCGTACTTGATGAAGTCCTCGCCGGCAAGACCTTCGCTGCCCGCCAAGCCCGCGAACACCGGGGGAGTTCGAGTCGCCGCGCCGCACGAACACCTGGGCCAAGGCATGAAGGCCAGGATTAAGCCTTTCGTACGGGTAAACCCCCGTGCCAACACCCCATCCTGCGCCTAAAGTCCGCTTGGTCCGGTGGCCTGACCACCCGGCCACCCAACCTCCATGCCCATCGAAGCCATCAGTTCCAAGCGCCTCTACCGCCAGATCGCCGACCAGCTCGGCGACCTGGTGCGCCGTGGCGAGTTCAAGCCAGGCGACCGGCTGCCGTCCGAGCGCGACCTCTCGCAGCAGTTCAACGTCAGCCGCGCCTCGGTGCGCGAGGCGCTGATCGCGCTGGAAATCGACGGGCTGGTCGACGTGCGCGTCGGCCTCGGCGTGTTCGTGAACGCCGCGCCCGCTGCCAATTCGCAGACGGCTGCCATGGGCGAGCCGGGCCCGTTCGAGGTGCTGTCCGCGCGCTACCTGATCGAAGGCGAAACGGCCGCACTCGCGGCGCGCGACGGCAGCGCCCGCGACCATGCGCGCATCCGCGAAACGCTGCAGCTGATGGCCGACGAGATCAAGGACCGCGGCATGGGCCTGGACGCCGACGCGCTGTTCCACCTGCGCATCGCCGAGGCCTCGGGCAACAGCGCGCTGGTGCACCTGGTGCACCAGCTCTGGAACTTCCGCTACAGCGCCATGTTCCGCAAGCTCGACGAGCACTTCGACAGCCTGGAGCGCCACGAGCAGGCCATCGAGGAGCACCGCCGCCTCGTCGAGGCGATCGAGAAGCGCGACGTCGAAGGCGCGCGCGCGGCCATGAACCACCACCTGGACACCGTGCGCGCCGCGCTGGAACGCGGCTGGGAGCTGGCCAACGTCAATGGCGACGCCCCCGCCAATCCGCCGCGCGTGGCCGGCGCCACCGCCTGGTCCTGATCGCCCACTTTCACGAGCGGCTGCCGTCCCGGCGCCTCGCTCCCAAGGAGTTTCCCTGCCCATGCATCCGCATCCCCTGAACCTGTCGGCCAGCCGCTTCCTCCCCGACGATGGCTATGTCGGCACCCTGGTCGCACGCGTCTGGCGCCCCGACGTGCAAGGTCCTTCCGTGGTCGCGCTGCGCGAACACGGGGTCTACGACCTCTCGGCCGAGTTCCCGACCATGAGCACGCTGCTGGACCTGCCCGAGCCGGCCCGTGCGGTGCGCGAGGCCACGGGCGAGCGCCTGGGCAGCCTGGAAGAGATCCTCGCCAACAGCGACGAGTCGCAGCGCAAGGCAGGCCAGCCCTTTTTCCTCGCGCCCTGTGACCTGCAGGTGGTGAAGGCGGCCGGCGTGACCTTCGCCACCAGCCTGATCGAGCGCGTGATCGAGGAACAGGCCGACGGCGACCCGGGCAAGGCGCAGGAGGTGCGGGCGCGCGTCGTCGCCCAGATCGGCACCGACCTCTCGGCGGTCAAGCCGGGCTCGGAGCAGGCCATGCGCCTGAAGTCGCTGCTGCAGGAGCAGGGCCTCTGGTCGCAGTACCTGGAAGTGGGCATCGGCCCGGATGCGGAGGTGTTCAGCAAGGCGCCGGTGCTGTCCTCGGTGGGGACGGGCGCCGACATCGGCATCCGCTCCGACTCCACCTGGAACAACCCGGAACCCGAAGTCGTGCTGGCGGTCGACAGCCGCGGCCGCATCGTCGGCGCCGCCCTGGGCAACGACGTCAACCTGCGCGACCTCGAAGGCCGCAGCGCGCTGCTGCTGTCCAAGGCCAAGGACAACAACGCCTCCTGCGCCATCGGCCCCTTCATCCGCCTGTTCGACGCCAGCTTCGGCCTCGCCGACGTGCGCCGCGAGAAGGTGGACCTGCGCGTCGACGGCCCGGAGGGCTTCGTGCTGGAAGGACTCAACTCCATGGAGTTCATCAGCCGCGAGCCGCAGGACATCGTCGACCAGGCGGTCGCGGCGCACCAGTACCCGGACGGCTTCATGCTGTTCCTGGGCACGCTGTTCGCGCCCACCCAGGACCGCGACGCGCCGGGCGCAGGCTTCACGCACAAGGTGGGCGACCGCGTGTCCATCCGCAGCGCCCGCCTGGGCGAGCTGTGCAACCGGGTGACGCACAGCGAGCAGGCCGCGCCCTGGACCTTCGGCCTGCGCGCCTTCATCGCCAACCTGGCGCAGCGCGGGCTGCTGGCGAAAGGCAGGATCTGATGGACGCGTCGACCAGCACCCCGGTGGGGCCGCTCACCATCCGCCTGCACGCGGACGACGACGTCGTCATCGCCCGCAAGCAGCTCGTCTCCGGCACGTCCTTGCCGGAGGAGGAGGGCGTGCGCGTGGCGGGACTCATCCCGCCCGGCCACAAGATCGCCGTGCGCGACATCGCCGCCGGCCAGCCCGTGCGCCGCTACGGCCAGATCATCGGCTTCGCCTCGCAGGCGATCCGCTGCGGCGCCCACGTGCACGTGCACAACCTGGCGATGGGCAGCTTCGACCGCGACGCCGCCGGCGTGGCCGGCGTCGATGCGCGCGCCACCGAAGCCGCGGCCCAACCCGCCACCTTCATGGGCATCGTGCGCGCCGACGGCCGCGTGGCCACGCGCAACTACATCGGCGTGCTCACCTCGGTGAACTGCTCGGCCACGGCGGCACGCGCCATCGCCGACCACTTCCGCCGCGACATCCGGCCGCAAGCGCTGGCCGACTTCCCGAACGTCGACGGCGTCGTCGCCCTCACGCACGGCGCCGGTTGCGCCGTCGATTCGGAAGGCGAGGGCCTGCGCGTCCTGCGCCGCACCCTGGCCGGCTATGCGCGCCACGCGAACTTCGCCGCCGTGCTCGTCATCGGGCTGGGCTGCGAGACCAACCAGATCTCCTCCTGGATCGAGCACGAGGGCCTGGCCGAGGGCGCGGCGCTGCAGACCTTCAACATCCAGGACAGCGGCGGTACCGCGCTGGCGGTGCAGCGCGGCGTGGAAGCCGTGCGCGCGCTGCTGCCGGAGGCCAACCGCGTCGAGCGCGTGCCGGTCCCCGCCAGCCACCTGGTCGTGGGCCTGCAGTGCGGCGGCTCGGACAGCTACTCGGGCATGACCGCCAACCCGGCGCTGGGTGCGGCGATGGACCGGCTGGTGCGCCACGGCGGCACCGCCATCCTGTCGGAGACGCCGGAGATCTACGGGGCGGAACACCTGCTGACGCGCCGCGCGCAAAGCCGCGCCGTGGCCGACAAGCTGCTCGATCGCATCCGCTGGTGGGAGGCGTACTGCGAGCGCATGGGCGCCGACATGAACAACAACCCCTCGGCGGGCAACAAGGCCGGCGGCCTCACGACCATCCTGGAGAAGTCGCTGGGCGCCGTCGCCAAGGGCGGCAGCACCAACCTGGTGGAGGTCGTCGAATACGCGCAGCCGGTGCGCTCGCACGGCCTGGTCTTCATGGACACCCCGGGCTACGACCCCGTCAGCGCCACCGGCCAGGTGGCGGGCGGCGCCAACCTGATCTGCTTCACCACCGGCCGCGGCTCCGCCTACGGCTGCGCGCCCACGCCCTCGCTGAAGCTGGCGACCAACACCACGCTGTGGCAGCGCCAGCGCGCCGACATGGACATCAACTGCGGGCCGATCGCCGATGGCGAGCTGTCCGTCGATGCCATGGGCGAAGAGATCTTCCAGACGCTGCTGCGCATCGCCTCGGGCGAGAAGACGCAGAGCGAGCTGCATGGCTACGGCCAGAACGAATTCGTGCCCTGGCAGCTCGGCGCGATCACCTGAACCCTGTTCCCCTCATTCACTTTCACGCAACCCGACCCGGAGACAACATGAACTTCCCGAACCGCCGCCACCTTCTCGGCCTGATGGCCCTCGCCACGCTGCCCCTTTCCACGATGGCGCAGCCGCCCGCGTACCCGGCCAAACCGGTCGAACTGGTGGTGCCCTACCCGGCGGGCGGCGGCACCGACGTGCTCGGTCGCGCCTTCGCGATGGCGGCGATGAAGCACCTGTCGCAGCCGCTGATCGTGATGAACAAGCCCGGCGCCGCCGGTGCCATCGGCTGGGCCGACGTCCTGAACGGCAAGGAGCCCGGCTACAAGGTGGCCCTGCTGGCGACCGACCTCATGACGCAGCCGAACATGGGGCTGACCAAGATCACCTACCAGGACTTCACGCCGATCGCCCGCCTCAACTACGACCCGGCGGCGATCACCGTGCGCGCCGACGCTCCCTGGAAGACGGTGGAGGAATTCGTCGCGGCCGCCAAGAAGGGCGAGTTCCGCATCGGCAACGGCGGCAACGGCTCCACCTGGCACCTGGCCGCCGCCGCGGTCGAGGACAAGACGGGCGCGAAGTTCACCCACGTCCCGTTTGCGGGTGCCAATCCCGCTGCGCTGTCGCTGCTGGGTGGCCACATCGAAGCCATCACCGTGAGCGCCGCCGAGGTGTACCCGCACGTCGCCGCCGGCAAGCTGCGCGTGCTGGGCGTGATGTCGGACCAGCGCATCAAGGGTTTCGAGAACGTGCCCACGCTGAAGGAGCGCGGCCTGGACATCCAGATCGGCACCTGGCGCGGGCTGGCCGTGCCCAAGGGCACGTCGCCGGAGATCGTGGCCGCCCTGCGCACCATGGCCGCGGAAACCGCGAAGGAACCCAGCCTGCGTGAAGCGCTGGACAAGCAGAACATGGGCTACGCCTATGCGGACGGCGATGCGTTCGGCGCCGTGATGGCGCGCGACCACGCCTACTACGGCGCGCTGATCCAGAAACTCGGCATCAAGGGCCAGTGATGGCAGGGAACGTGCGGCTCTCCGCCGCGCAACTCACCGACTTCGCCGGGGCCCTGCTTGCGAAAGCGGGGATGCCGGCGGACAAGGCGCAGGCCGTCGCGACCGTTCTGGTCGACGGCGACCTGATGGGGCACACCACGCACGGCCTGCAGCTGCTCGCGCCGTATCTCGCCGAGATCGAGAAGGGCGGCATGGCGCTCGAGGGCGAGCCCAAGGTGCTGTCGTCGCGGCCGGCCGCGCAGCTGTGGGACGGCCGCCGGTTGCCGGGACCGTGGCTGGTGCTGCGGGCCCTGGAAGAGGCGACGCGGCAGGCACGCGAGCAGGGCACCGGCACCATCGTGATCCGGCGCAGCCACCACATCGCCTGCCTGGCGAGTTACCACCGGCGCGCCGCGGAGCAGGGCCTGGTGCTGCTGCTCACCTGTTCCGACCCCAACACGGCCAGCGTCGCGCCCTTCGGCGGCCTGGACCCGGTCTTCACGCCGAATCCGATTTCGGCGGGCTTCCCCACGGGCGGCACGCCGGCCTCGGTCGACATCTCCACGTCGACCACCACCAACGGCATGACGGGGCGCCTGCACCAGGAGGGCGGCAAGCTGCCGGCGCCGTGGTTGATCGATGGCCGGGGTCAGCCGTCGAACGATCCGGCCGTGCTGTTCAACGAGCCGAAAGGCACCATCCTGCCGCTGGGCGGGCTCGATTCGGGACACAAGGGCTACGGGCTGTCGCTGCTGGTCGAGGCCCTGACCGGCGGCCTCGCGGGCCATGGCCGCGCCGACGCGCGCGAAGGCTGGGGCGCCACCGTGTTCCTGCAGGTGCTGGACCCGGCGGCCTTCGCCGGGCTCGACGCCTTCGAGCGCCAGATGGGCGAGGTGGCACGCCAGTGCCGCGCCGCCAGGCCCGTCGACGCGCAGAGGCCGGTTCGCCTGCCCGGCGAACGAGGCTACCAGCTGGCCGCCAGCCAGGTGCAAGAGGGCGTCCTGCTGCACGAGGGCATCCTGCCTGCGATCACGCCGTGGGCGCAGAAGTACGGGGTGCCGTTGCCCAAGGGTGTGGGAGCGCACTGAGGCACTTCGTCGCCGGCGCGGCGGGCTGAAGTCGCGAGGACCACGACAACCCGTGGTCCTCGCGGGCGAGCACGCGTTACCCGCAGGTTAACTGCGGCGAAGATCTTTTCAATTTACGGCGGGGCCGGGGCGTTGAAGAATGCCGCAACTACCCGGAGCCGCCGTGAGCAACCTGTCCCCGCCTGATCCCGCCAGCCCGGCCGTCGCACCGGCGGAACTCGACGCCCTGGTCGGCGCCTGTGAGCTCGAAGCCTATCCGGGCGAGGTGATGGAGCGGCGCATCGCGCGCGGCGATTTCGATCCGCGCGGCAAGCGCGTCCGTGTGCTCAACCCGCGGGGCACGGCACCAGCGATCCGCCTGCGCCCCATGGCGGCGCGCCGCGGCGGGCTTGCAGGGCGCACCGTGTACCTGGTGGACGTGCGCTTCATGAACGGCAAGGCCTTCCTGGAGGAGATCCAGGGCGTGTTCGCCGAACGCTTTCCGGACGTGAAGACCGTGGTGCGCCAGAAGCGCGGCGGCTATACCGAAGACGACCCGGAGCTCTGGAAGGAGATCGAGGCGAATGCGGCCCTGGTGATCATGGCCATCGGCCACTGCAGCACCTGCGCGCCCGCGGTGGCCGTGCACTGCATGAACCTGGAGGAGCGGGGCATCCCGACGGCGCCCCTGGTCACCTCCGCCTTCCCCGACCTCGTGCGGGCCGTCAGCCGCAAGGCCGGCATGCCCCGCCTGCGCTTCACCTTCGTTCCGCATCCGGTGAGCGGCAAGACGCCCGCGCAGTTGCGGGACTACGTGCGCGGGCCCGACCCGGTGGCGGGCACGCCCGTGATCGACGGCATCGTGCAGGCACTGACCGCGCCGCTGACGGCCGAGGAGTCGGCCACTGGGCAGGTCGAGCGGCCGGTGCCGCGCATGCTGGGCGCCGACGCGGAAGACGAACTGCACGCCATGTTCCGCGAAGCCTGGTGGTCCGACGGGCTGCCCGTGGTGCTTCCCACGCCCGAGCGCGTGTCGGCGATGCTGGCGGCGACGAGCCACGACCCGGGCGAGGTCGTGGGGCAGATGCGCCCGACACAGACGCAGGAAGACTGGACGTACACGGTGGAGCAGGTGGCCGCCAACGCCGTGATGGCCGGTGCCCAGCCCGAACACTTTCCGGTCATCCTGGCGCTGGCCGCCAGCGAGGTCACGGCGCTGCACAGTTCCACCAGCGGCTTTGCAACGATGGTGGTCGTCAACGGACCGATCCGCCACGAGATCCGCATGAACGCCGGGCTGGGGGCGCTGGGCCCCTTCAACCACGCGAACGCGGCGATCGCCCGTGCCTACCATCTGCTCTCGCGCAACCTGGGGGGCGGCGCCGTGCCGGGGATCACTTACCTGGGCTCGCAGGGCAATCCGCTCAACTACGCGGGAATCTGCTTTGCCGAGAACCAGGAGCGCAGCCCCTGGGAACCCTTCCACGTGCAGAAGGGCTTCGATCCGGAGGAGAGCACCGTCAGCATCTTCCGCGGCCGCACCTTCAGCCACATGCTGGAGATCCGCGCGAAGACCTGGCGAGAGCAACTGCTGAACATGGTGGCCGGCTACACGCCGGTGCCCTCCACCGGCCTCACGCTGCTGGTGGAACCGCTGGCAGCACGTGCGTTGGCGGAACGCGAGGGCTTCAGGTCGAAGGACCAGCTCGCCCAATGGTTCCACGAGCACTCGACGCTGCCGTACGAGACCTACTGGGACTACCAGCTGGTGGTCAACTACATCGAGCCGCTCGCGCGCAAGGGCACCGAGCCCTTCGCCTCCTACCTCGCGCAGCCGCCCGGCTCGCGCGTTCCCCGCTTCGCGGATCCCAAGGCCATCAGCACGCTGGTGGTCGGCGGCGAAAAGAACGCGTACTGGTACACGACGGACTTCCAGTACATGAAGACGGTGCGCATCGACGACTGGCGCTAGGTGTGAAGGTTCAATAGGTTCTTGCGGGTGTTCACCCGGAGAGGTTTTGAGAGACTGGGAATCGCCAAACCCCCAGTGAACTCAACTTTCCAAACCGGATGAACACCCATAAGAATGCCCGA